>DGTU01000084.1 GCA_002394465.1 Treponema sp. UBA4328
GTTCGACACCATTTTTACCATCTAATACCGTGACAGCACCATCGAGAACACGCAAGGAACGTTCCACTTCAACTGTAAAGTCGACGTGCCCTGGAGTGTCAATGATGTTGATACGGTTGCCTTTCCACATGGCGGTGGTAGCAGCAGAGGTAATTGTAATACCTCTTTCTTGTTCTTGCTCCATCCAGTCCATGGTGGCAGCACCTTCGTGTGTTTCACCGATTTTGTGAATTTTACCAGTATAATAGAGAATTCTTTCAGTAGTTGTGGTTTTTCCAGCATCAATATGCGCCATAATTCCGATGTTGCGCATTTTGCTCAAATCAACAGCCATAATTTTCCTCTTAAATATCAGTTAAAATTATAATAAAAAAAAAGTGCGTTCACAACCTCATATAAAAAGAAACCGTGTTCAAAAAACAGGACACAGACATTTACCGGCAGCAGATAAAAACTAACGTCTGCCGGCATTCATCTGTGTCCGGACGCACATAAATGAGAGTATTTTTCCGTTTTCAGGAATTAAACATCTCTGTATTTTCTACAGGTTTTGAAACTTTACTCAGGTCTTCAAGAACAGCCTTTATTTCGTATGTAAATGAATACAAATCATTGAAAAGCATCTGGTTCTTGGAAGCACAGTCAGCAAAGAGGGAAAGATCCTTTTTAGTCTTTTCTTCATTCTGACGGATATTCTCAATGACAGAATTTACGCTCTGAACGTTCTGAGAAATATTGGCACTGATCTTTTCAACGTTAGAGTTGTTTTCAGAATTCATTGCCTTGATGGTATCGAATTTCTCGAGAGTCTTTGCAGCTTCTTCAGACAGATCTGAAAGTCCTTCCGAGTTAACCTTTGTTTCTTCTTCGAGGCTTGAAATCGAACCTTTGAGAAGATTTACGTTGCTTAAGAGTTTTTCAGAAGCCTTTTTGGTATTATCCGAAAGTTTCTTGACTTCATTTGCAATGATACGGAAACCTGCACCTACACTTCCTGCATGTGCAGCTTCGATTGAAGCGTTGAATGAAAGCAGGTTTGTCTGTTCAGAAATGTTCTGAATCTCACCGATCATCTTTGTAATTTCTTCAGTCTGATATGAAAGTCTCTGGAACTGCTCAACATATTTTTTGTGGTCAGCTTCAATTTTTGAAACGTTTTCACGCAGGGCTGAAATTACTGAATAAATCGAATTAAGCCTTTCGTTATTGTTTATGGCACGAACTGTAATTTCCTTTGTATCCTGCTCCATTTCTGATGAAGAAGCAATCAGGTCCTTAAGTTTCTGAGTCTGTTCTTCATTAGCCTTCTGCTGGGAATCACGGTTAAGGAAAAATTCTGCCATGAAGGAAGATCCGATGGCATCTTTTGCAAGGTAACGCAGAAGAGTCTCTGTTGCATCAAGTCCGCATTTTACAAGTTCATATGATTCCATAGATTAGTCTCCCATTACGACAGTTACAAGTGTCTGATTACAGTGCATCCGGCAAAGCTGCTCACCATACGCAGAGAATCCCGCAAATGAAGGGAACAGGCTGTTATATTTATTTATGATCTGCGAACTGATTGCCATTCTTTCAAAGGCAAGGGTTCTGGTAATACAGGTCATTAAAAGTGCAAACTTTGGATGCGGAACTGCATTCCGTATCTTTTCAATCGTTTCATCGGCCTTCTGAAGCGGATCACCGATGTGCATCAGTTCGAGGGTTGAATTCGGTACGATACGTGCAAAAGTCGTTATTGCACCTTCTGAGGTAAATCCGGCAAGAGCTCCGATATGAATGTGACCGTTGAGGTAGCGTCCGAACGGATTTTCGAACGTCATTCCTTCTGCCTGGCTTTCGGTTACTCCGAGTTTTCTTGCATAGGCAGCCTTTGCGCTCATTCCGTCAAGACGGTAAATTGTTCTCTTCACAGGATCTGCTTCACCTACGAGGAAAGTTTTTCCGGTCGGATTGAAAATATCTTCCTGACGGATATCAAACTTAGCAGAAGTCCTGACAAAAAGCATTGCAGCTCCGTCCTGAGTAGTTTCGCCGTTACAGCTTACGAAAGTTTTAGGAGTATCACCTGTAAAGCCTGCAGTTCCGCCTGCAAGCTTAAAATCATCGTTTCTGATGATTGAATAGAAATTAGAAAGTATTGATTCTTCTGCATTGAATACGCCGTTAATAAACGTAATTGCAAAAGCATCCTTGTGTGAATTAGGATCGCCGCATCTGATTCCGCAGGAAGCGAGGGCAGCTTCAATATCTCTTTTGCTTCCAACCGGATACTTGCTTCCGTTGCGTACGAGAACACCCTTTACCCTTGCATCTGAGCAGGAAAGTGTTGTAAGTACAACAGTATCACTGGTAAATCCCTGAGGAGTAATTTCACCGGCCGTAATTGTGCCGATTACTTCCGTATTCGGGAATCTGTTTTTAATCTCCCTTGAAAGTTCAGCAAAATCATATGAAATTGCAGCCATAAAAAAAACTGCTTTATATGAATCAGGAGAATTCTTAAGCTTACCGCAAAGTTCGCTTACAGCTTCCTGAACGTTTGATTTTCTGGATTGTACAACTTCCTGCTCCATTTCTATACCTCACTGAAATTATAACATATCATTTTTCGTTAAGCAATTTTGTTTTTTTTATGAGTCCAAGGAATTCCTGTGACAGCCAGATTTTTTCTACACCGAAAGACTTAAAATTCTCGTTCCAGTTGATTATCGCAAGAACACCGGTCTCATTTTTCTTTATTTTTTCATCAGACTTAAAAGATTTTTCATCGATTATTGAAATTTTCATTACGTCACGGCTGACCGTTGAGCCGAAACAGTTAAGGACAGCATGCATCAGAAGCGGAATGATTTCGTTCTTAAGCACAATCTGCTGGAATTCATTTATCTTAATGCGGCCGTCAAACGGAATTCCGGAAAGTGCACAGAAAAGGAAAGAATCAAGCTTGATGAAAGCAATTGCACCGCAGATATCAACCTTATAGATGAATGCCGGATATGTAAGTTCAGCCTCAAAATCTGCAGCATTTATGAGTTCAGTTTTTGCTACGATGATTTTCCTGTCCCTGACAGAAGCATACCTGTTTTTAATATCGAGGCTGAATTCTCCGATAACGGATTTCATGAGGCTGTCGAATCCGTCCATTCCTTTTTCGGTAAGGATATTTTTTACAACGGAACGCTCAACCTTTATATCATCAACCTTAAGTTCTTTTTTGAGGGCATCAGTATTCTTGCCGAGAAGCCTGTCGATTTCAGCCTGTGCAAGTTTTATTGTATTTTCACTCATATATTTTCCTTCAAACCATCTGAAAAGCGGTTTATTATTATATCATAATTTACGCCGGCCGGAAACAGATTTTTAACTTCCCGCGGCCTGCCGAATCAGCATCATTCATAAAGCGAATTCAGCGTTCTGTACACGATATTAAGCTTTTCCTTCTGAACCTGGCTGAGATCCTTAAGTTCATCTACAAGAGACTCAAGGCTTGAAAGGCTCTCATTCAGGGCAGTTGCAAATCCCCGGGTAGCCTTGAACCAGTAGTTTCCCTTTCCGTCATTATAAAGGCAGATAAATCCATATTCACGGCTTTTTGCCTTTGCCATCGTAATGCGCAGAATGATTTTAAGTGCATCAAGAAGCTCAGGGATTTTTTCAGAATCACTGACATTAACGTTAAGTTTGCGCGGCCACCTGAGCGGATCAAGTATTTCCGTATTGAGGTTCCGGACGACTTTCGAGATAAGCTCAACCTTCTCACCCTCAAGCACCGCTCCTCCCTTTATAAGGAGTTTTCCGCGGAGGCCTGCAATCTGAGCCATTTTATTCTGATTCTTTTCGCGTGAAAGCGCATCCCGGAATTTAAGTACCGGCAGAATAAGGATTTTTTTGCCCTTAATTTTTTCAATCTTGAAAATTTCGCCGCCGATTTCAACGGAATCATCATCCCTTGCAGTTTTTTCCATCCGTCCGCCGAACCTTCCGTCATCACGTCCGACACGGCCTTTCTGTTCCTTGAATGTAGAACCCCTGTATTCGAGGTTTCCTGTGAGGGAACGTCCCTTTTTGCCGCGTGAAGCAAGAAGCCTGTCAGCAAGATCAGGAGAAATTTTGTTCATCAGGGCTTTTGTAAGCGGTGAAACGGACATTGCAAACATTCTGCTGGTCCTTACGATTTCACCTGCCACGATAAACAGGGGATCAGTCTTAAACATGCTGCTTCCCGGATGAATTGAAATATGATCTGCCGTAAGGGTGCGGTAATTTTCCCTTCCCTCACGGACACATACAAACTGAATCATTCCCGAGGCAATGCAGCAAAGGTAATCTTCCATTGAGCCGCCGCCGCAGACAGGGAAACCGAGGGCTGAAATTTCTTCTTCAAGCTGGTTCTTGATGTTAGTTATTTCATACATAACCTTTTCATCAAGGTAATTGTTGTGGCAGAACCGTGACTGATTTTTCATCTGCTCATAAGTTCTGTACAGCTTTACATATGAAACGAAATCACCCTGAATGTCACGGAATGCATGATGAGCCTTGCGGGCATCCATTTCTTCTCCAGGAGGAAGTACAAACGGACTCTGCGTACTTAAGAAGGCTCCTGCTATGACTACCTCTTCAAGAACGTCAGGATATTTCATCATGCTTTCAACGATTATGCGGCTGACGCGCGGTTCAAGCGGGAATTCGACCATCAGTTTACCGATTGAAGAAAGCGTTCTGTCTTCGTTCAATGCCCCCATCTGATTCAGGGTTTCGATTGCACCCGTAATTCCTTCACGCGGCGGCGGCGAGATAAAATCAAATCCTTCAAAATCAGTTATGCCGAGTTCCGCCATCCTGAGCACAACTTCACTCAAATCGGTACGGTAGATTTCTTCAGTCGTATATTCCTGACGTTCGTCAAAATCCTTTCTTGAATACAGCCTGTAGCAGGTTCCGCTCTGAGTACGTCCTGCACGTCCTTTTCTCTGGCTGCAGCTTGCACGGCTGACCGGAGTTTCAACAAGGCTTGAAGTATAAGTCTTCGGATTATAGAAATTCAGTTTTGCAAGGCCTGAATCAATTACCGTCGTTATTCCGTTTATCGTTACCGAAGTCTCTGCAATATTTGTTGAGATTACGACCTTTTTGCGGCCTGAAGGAGCCGGCAGAAAGACCTTCTCCTGTTCTTCTTTCGGGAGCCTTCCGTACAGCGGAACGATATGTATCTTTGAATGAAATGAACTGTATAAAAGCCGCTGGGCACAGTCCTTGATTACTTTCTCACCCGGAAGGAAGACTAGAATATCGCCTTCCTCATCATTATCCAGAACGCGTGAAATCGTATTTTCTATCTTTGAAAGTATTGCTTCTTCACCGCTTTCCGTTGTTGTCGTAGCCTTTACAAGCGGCGGATCATAGCACAGCGTAACAGGGAAAGTAACGGTATCAATCGTAACTATCGGACAGTCTCCGAAATAGCGGCTGAAAGCCTCTACGTTCATCGTCGCACTGGAAACAATCACCCTGAAATCTTTTCTGACTTCAAGAACCCTTTTGAGAAGCCCGAGTACAAAATCAATGTTAAGGCTTCGTTCATGAGCTTCGTCTACCATTACGACTGAATAGCGGCTCATCCACGGATCAAGCTTCATTTCCTGAAGAAGTATTCCATCAGTCATAATCTTTATCTTTGTTGAAGCATCAGTTTTGTCTTCAAAGCGCATTTTATAGCCGACGAGTCCCGGATATGAAGTTCCAAGCTGACGTGCAATGAACTCACTTACGCTCAGGGCTGCAATCCTTCGCGGCTGAGTTACTGCAATTACACCGTTTTCTGAATATCCTGCCTCATGAAGGATAACCGGAATCTGGGTAGTTTTTCCGCTTCCGGTCGGACTCTGAACAACCACAACCTGATTCGCCCTGAGGCATTCAAGTATTTTTTCTTTCTGCTGATATACAGGTAAATCCTTATAATCTATTGCCATATTACCGGTCCCTTAATTTTTTCCATTAATTTTTTTCTGGCCGCAAGATACTCAGGCCATTTATCTACCCCTGCCCGCCTGAGGGAATGTATTAAGTCATCATCAAGTTTTCTCACGACATACTGTCCGAGGGGTGTCTTATATGTCGTTACGAGCACAGGCTTGAGTGCGGTAACAGTATTCTTTCCGTTCAGCTTCGCGACCTTAACTTTCATGAAAAGTCCGTCGCCGGTATAATCACGCTCAGTTTCGGGCTTTGAAAACTGAGGATTCGTACGCTGGGCACTTATCGTATTTCCGTTGGCATACATTATAAGTGCGCCCCCAGCAGTAACTTCCCATTCCTTTACTACATGAGGATGATTTGCCCATACAATGTCGGCTCCGTATTTTTCTGCAAGTTCCCGGTAAAGGGTACGGTGAGTGTCGCTTACAGTCCTTACATATTCTGCTTCGTCACAATGTATTGAAACAATAAACAGGTCATGTTCAACGGTTTCATTAAGTTTTTTTATGTCTGCCTTCAGCTGTGCAAGTTTTTTTTCAGTCGACGGATAATAATCAATCCAGGAAGAAGCATCATTTCTGTTTAAAAGCTGGGTAACGGCAACAAACAGAATCTTCCAGCCGTTTTTTTCAATCAGCTGATATGTAAGCGGACAGCCTGAAGAAAACTTTAATCCTGCCGCATATATATTCTGTCCTTTCAGGGAAGCAAAATATTCCCTTGTTTCCTTTATTCCCTGCAGAAGCTGGTCATTGGTATGATTATTTGCAAGTGAAAAAACATCAAATCCGGCTGCAATGACACTTTCAATATAGGAATGATGCATGTTGAAGGCCGGATACGTACTCCATTCAAGGCTTTCTGCAACAGGAGCTTCTATATTTGCAAAGGCAAGGTCAGCTGCACTGACATCCTCTTTTACGTCCTCCCATATTGCATCAAATTTTCCGAAGGAATAGTTCGGCTTGTGGGCCATTATGTCACCGGCAAACAGAAGCGAAAGTTCATCCGTATTATCAGGCGCAAGGGAAAGCGCAGCATCAGGAACTGAAGTGCAGGAAAGCAGTGAAAAAGAGAGAACAGAAAAAAGCAAAAATCTTATGCGCAGCATTATATTAAATTATATCACAAAAAGCGTATCTGACCAAAAAAAAAGACTTCTGCAGATAACAGAAGCCTTTACTGAGCTATGATGGATTCGAACCATCGACAGCCGCCTTAAAAGGGCGGTGCTCTACCTACTGAGCTAATAGCCCATGCCGTCCAGCAATGTCTTGCTGAATGCTTTATAAATATACACTTTTTATAATATTCATGTCAACATTTTTTACTGCAATTTTTGCAAAAAAGTATCAGTTTTTTCAACTTCTTCTGTAAGTCCGCCGGATTCAAAAATATCCCTTGCCCACCTTGCACTGTCTAAAGCCTTTTTACGGTCAGCCTCCGAAGACGGCTCCTTTAAGAGAATACGCGCATAGGCCATGTAATCAAGGCCGATTGCAGCCGTATTTTCTGCCGAACGGTCATACTGCAGGGCCAGTTCAACAGACTCAACGGCTTTCTGTTTGTTTCCGGCAAGGGAACGCACGCGGGCAGAAGAATAATAATCCAGACCTATCTCTGAAAGATACCTTTCCTTTATGTGGATGCCGGCAGCTTCAAGGTAGCATTCATCAGCCTTAGACCACATTGATTTTTCCGCATAAAGGTCACCTAGCGTACGCATAAGGTATCCAAGATAGTATTTTTCCTTTACAGTTCCGCGGAGTTTTTCAAGCGTCTTTATTGATTCGTCCGGAGAATCTTTTTTAGCACTCTTGATGCGCGCCAGACAGATTTCATAGACTCCGGCGAGCATTTTCCTGTCATTTTCATTGCAGCGGGAAAAATGCTTTCTTGAAAGTTCAAGCTTGTCTTCAGCCTGGACAACTCCCGTACACATAAGGTCATAAGAGACATACGAATAGCAGATTCTTGTCAGCAGGTACTGGTCATCGATACTCATTGCAAGCTGCCATGCTGATTCCAGTTTTTCCCTCGCTTCCTCAAACCTTCCGTATGCAATCATTGAATTGGCAGTTTCATAATTAACGTCTGCCTGATCCGCAACCGTCGTTACGAGCATAGGCCTCTTTGAAGACGAACAGGAGATAAACAGGACTGTAAGCACCAGAAGAATATATTTTTTCATATCAGTTCCTAGAAATCCGACTGTCTCAGCGGAACGGTTGCACTTGCTTCATGGCTTCTGTCAGGAACGCCGCCCCTGATAAGTGCATTACCCTTAAGTCCCTTGAGGACATCGTTAAGTTCGATAATTGTCGTATTAAGCTCTGTAAGTGCCGAATCAATCTTAGGTTCTGCATCCCCGGATATCTCTGCAAGATTAACCGTAAGTGCATCAAGATTTGAAAGGATTCCTGAAATGTCGGCGGTAAATTTTTCTCCGAGGAGTTTTGGAATCGCACCGTCAGTATTTGAAAGACCTTCAGTAAGTTCGCTCAGGTTTTTAAGTATTTCGTTTATACTGAGTACGAGCTGCGTGACAGGAGCCTTCCCCTTTCCTTCGAATGCATTTCCGAGTGAATAGGTAATTCTGTTGAGGTTATCGACAAGGGTTGAAACCTTGGACATAAGGACACCGACGGAATCCGTTGTATTCCAGATTATGTTAAGCTTTTCATCGATTATTTTACGGCCGAAATAAGAATTTGAACGGTAAATTTCCCTGCCGCTTTCCATAAGGCCTTCTCCGCGTCCCGGATGAAATACAAACGTAGAACCGAGTCCTATCGGAGAAATTATAAGTTCTACAAGTGATCCTTCATGAACATAATCAGCATATTCTGCAAGGATATAATAATCGACGCGGACCATTTTGCCTTCAAGGTTAATTTTCTGTACCTTTCCGACAGAAAAGCCCTTGTACGTAAGGTCCATGCCGACTGTAACTCCCGAGCCTGAATCAAAAATAGTGTAATAGAAATTCTTCTTTGCAAACCAGTTCTGTTTGGCACTTACAAAAAATACCAGCAGAATGACGCCTGCCAGCGCCAGAAGGGAGAAAAAGCCAACAATTTTATCAGCATACCTAATTTTAAATTTCATCATTCGTCCCCGATATAAACGGATTCTGAAAGGAGTCCTTTTTCTATCGTATGCATAACCCCTGGAAATTCACTTATGAATGAGGAATTATGACTGACATATATCACGGTATTACCGCGGTCAATAAAATCATGCAGTATCGAATAAATTCTTGCCGTACCTTTTCTGTCGAGCGACTCGGTACATTCATCCAGAAAAAGTACCTCAGGATCACAGATAATTGCACGGGCAAAAGCAATTTTTTTCTGTTCACCCATTGAAAGGTCTGAAGGCCTTAAGGTAAGGGCACGTTCATAATTTATGAGTTCACAGACCGTCTTTATTTTTTCAAGCCGCTCCTGTTTTCCCATGGCAGGAAAATGTGTCTGAAGCGGAAGCGACAGGTTGCTCATGATATCCTGGTTTGCCCACAGTGCACTGTCCTGAAATACAAAGGAACAGTTCTTTCTGAACGCACGGTTTTCGGCAGAATTCATCATCTGAATGTCTTTTGAATTATACAACACTTTTCCGCCGGCAGGAACAAGAATTCCTGCAATAAGCTTTAAAAGCGTAGACTTTCCGCAGCCGGATTTCCCGACAAGAACAGTAACACTTCCCTTCTCTATTTCAAGCGATATTCCGTTTACAACGCTTCCTGAGCGGGAATTAAATTTTACATCTTCAAGCGTAAACAGAGCCATATTACAGCATCACCTGCAGGGCGACGACAGCCACCTCGACAATAATTATTCCAAAGAAAGACTTTCCGACTGCCTGAATTCCGGCAACAGGAACCTCAGTAGATGCGCGTTCAACATTGAACCCGTAGTAAGTTGCAATTATTGATATGATCATTCCGAACAGAAGGCTTTTGATTGCAGAAACAACAAGGATTGTCGGAGTAACGCAGGCAAATACGCCGTCAAAATAGCCGGCAGCAGAAGCAGGATGAATTATCTGGCTGACTATGGCAGGACCTATAAGACCGCAGAGGGAAAAATAAATGTTAAGGAAAAACACAGAAAGAGTTACTCCGATAAAACGCGGAGTAACAAGATGACCGATCGGATCCACTCCGGTTGCAACGTAACTTTCAATCTGATGCGAAACAACCATGCCTGCCAGCTCAGTTGCAATTGCAGTAGCAGAACGTGCAGTAACGATGAATGCAATAAGAATCGGCCCGAGTTCCTGACAGATGATGATTACAAGGAGTTTGTAAATCAGCGGTGCCTGACCAATACTCAGGAGAAAAGAATAGCCGGCAATATAAATCGCAGATCCGAGTGCGATTGAAACGATTATTACAAGTTTAAGGGCTTCTATATATGTAAAAAGAAGCTGCATGATGAGAATCTTACGGGCAGCTTTTTCACGAACGAAGAAAAACACGGCAGACACAAAAACACGGCCTACATAACCTATGATATAGGGAACTGTAGAAAAATAATTTCTTATCTGACTGCCCAGTTTTTCAATCATGAATAAATTATAGCAATTAGCAGTTCACAAATCTAGTTCGAAGCAGGTTCTGCAAGGACTTCACTTTCTCCGGTAACCTCATCCTTTTCAAGGAGACGGAGAATCCTTACGTTTATTGCCGACGAAGGTTCCGGGATTTCAGCAGATTCTGAATCAAATACAAGCTGACAGTGAATGAAATTTTCTGTAACTGCATGAATTACAGTCTTATCCTTCATGTTTTTCTGCGAATGAAGGTTTTCGCATACGGCAGGAAGAATTTTTCCGGTATAGCTTT
Organism: Treponema sp. UBA4328; assembly: GCA_002394465.1. Lineage (GTDB taxonomy): Bacteria > Spirochaetota > Spirochaetia > Treponematales > Treponemataceae > Treponema_D. Next base: position 10,835 of record DGTU01000084.1, read on the forward strand.
TAAGGTATGCACTTCTGTGAACTGAATTAAATTCCTCAAGGGCTGCAATACGTGTTCCTGTTACAGAATTCGGAACCATCGGGCGCATTTTATAGGCTTCCGTTCCGGGACGTGCACTGAACGGGAATGCATGTACAAAAGTGAAATTGCATTCGTCAAGCATTTTCATGGTAAGGGCAAAGTCTTCATCAGTTTCACCGGGGAAACCGGCAATTATATCGCATGCAATAAAGGGAGAATCTTTGGCTTGTCTGAGAAGGCGTACTGCATTGTAAACTTTTTCTGCCCGATAGGGGCGCTTCATTTTTTCAAGTACTGCATCACTTCCGCTCTGAACTGAAATATGAAAATGCGGCCTTACCCTTCTGTCCTTAACTGTTTCGGCAAATTTTTCGTCGACGATTTCAGGGTACAGGCTTGAGATTCTGAATGCAATTTTAGAAGTTTTTTCGAGGAGGATTTTAAGCAGCCCCGTAAAGTTAATTGTCTGTCCGTTCCAGGTACTCACATACTGTCCGATATTTACCGTTGTAATTACAACTTCGCCGTAACCGTTTTTTTCAAGTTCAATTACACGGTTTACTACTTCCTGAGCATCAAGGGAAACGGATTTGCCGCGTGCAAGGCGGATGGCACAATAGGTACAGACACAGTTACAGCCGTCCTGAATTTTAAGGGAAGCCCTGCTGTGATTAATAAAGGAAGTCGTTGCAAGCTTAAACGGATGAAAAATTACGTTCTGGAGTTTGTTACGCCGTACCTCATCAAACCTGAGCTGAAGTTCTGAAGCTGTTTTTTCCGGGTCTTCAGAATTAATTTCGTTGAGGATTTGAGGGACTTTTTCCATGAAGCCTTTTGCCTGACCGCCGAGTACACAGATTCTTTTGTCCATTGAAAGAAGCTGTTTTTCACCGAGTTCAGCATAGCAGCCGGTAACGATGACTGCAGAGTGAGGAAATTTGCTCAGCAGAAGCCTTATGATTCTCCGTGCTTTCTGTTCGGCCTTTGTGGTAACGGTACAGGTATTTACGATGCACGCACAGACACTTTCATCAGGATTATCAGCAGCAGTTACGCTTTGCATCGAACAGTCAAAAGAGGCTTCCAAAAAGAATTTTGCCATTCCCTCGCTTTCAACCTGATTCAAGCGGCATCCGAGAGTCTCAAAATGAACGTTTTTCTTCATGAGGTTTTACTTTAAGATGGCCTGAACACGCTCTTTTCCCTTGACGGCATCTTCGCGTGAAGGATTAAGTTCAAGAGCCTCGTTATAGGCATCAAGTGCCTTTGTATAAGACTTTGCCATTTCGCGGGCATAACCGCAGCGTGTCCACCAGAGATCACTTGTCGGATAGATATAAACGGCAGAAGTAAATGCCATGTCAGCATGCTGATACTTTGCCTGACGGATATAAATTTCACCCATGTAATAGTATGCGTTTTCAATACGTGAAGCAGAACCCGGTGCAGTCGCCAGATACTGCTGGAAGAGTTCAAGGGCACTGTTATTCTTTCCGAGATAGTATTTTGCCTCAGCCTGAATTTCGATAAGGCGTACATCGTTAGGACTTATCTTGCGGGCTTCGATTGAACGCTGTTCACCCTCTGCATACTGTCGGTTTCTAACGAGACTCCAGCAGAGAACACAGTATGAATCAACATTATTCGGGTCTTCAGTTATTTCAGCTTCGCAGATTTCGATTGCTTCCTTGTAACGTCCGTTTCTGTAAAGGACAAGGGCATCAGCCCTCTGCTGTGCAAAAAAATCAGCTGTAAAAAGCAGAACACAAAATGTCAAAAAGTATTTTTTCATATTTTCACCTGAACTAAATATTCTGAGTCATCGTACAGCGGCCGGAAAATCTTGATCCCGGTTCAAGAACAACCTGACCGGAAGTAATGTCTCCGCTTACGAATCCGCTTGAAGAAACAAAAACCATGTCCTTTGCAACGATATTTCCGTCAACACGGCCCCGGACAAGAACCCTTCCGGCCGAAATTTCAGCCTTAACGACGGCATCCGTATCAATTACAAGATCACTTGTAGCTTCAATGGAACCTGAAACTTTCCCGCGGATCATGAAAGGCTTTGTAAACCTGATGTTTCCCGAAAAAGTAATGTCAGAAGCAATTATAGTATCAAAATCCTCTTCTTCAAGATCAAAGAGGTCCGTATCCTTTACATCAAACATATCATCATTTTACTATAGATAAACGGGTTTGTTCAATGGAGAACAATCGCCCGGATTCTATTTGGCGTTCTGCTTATCTCCCGTACTTCCGCTCTTTTCTTCAGCAGCCTTTTTATCAAGTTCTTCCTTCATGCCGAGTATTCTGGCAGCTTTTTCAGCATTTGCATTCTTTGATTTTGCATTCGGATTATACTTAAGCGCCAGATTTCTGACATCATCCTCCGCTTCTGAATAACGTCCCTTTGAATAGATATCAAGTCCTGTTCCCTGGGTAGCCGTATCCTTCGATGCAATATATTCACGGCAGATTGAGCCGAACTCGCTTCTCCTGTATTTAGCAAATTCCTTTCCGAGCGAATAGCGGAGGGCCTTGCGCCTGTCATCCTTAAGGGTTTCGCGGGCAAGCTCTATTATTTCCTCCGTGCCTGCATTATTGAATTCCAGGAGAGCCTGGGCTGCACGGTTTTTAGGGTTGTCGGCAATTTTTTTGTCAGTAATCTGCTTTACAAGATACTCGTTTCCTTCCTTTGTGTTCAGTTCGGCAACTGCAGGGAAACACTTCTTTTTGACGCTGTCTTCCTTATCTTTTTCGAGCCGGTAAATCATGTACGGAACGGCATCGCGGTAACCGTTTTTGCGGCACACATCAATCGCTTCAAGGCGCACTGAAACGTGAGAATCCTTTATGGCCTGAATAACAAGGGATCTTGCTTCTTCATTTTCCGGGAAATGCGACAGTCCCTTTACAACGTAAGTTCTGAGCTTAGGATCAGAGTCACCGTAAAGTTTGACGAGTACAGGAACGGCCTCTTCTTTTTCCATTGAACCGATTGCTTCGGCACTGTACATCCTTATGAACGTATTTTCATCGGAATCTTCTGCGAGTTCTACAAGTTTGTCATAGGTTTCGACGGCACGGATTTTACCGAGGACTTTTACCAGCTGCTGCTTCTGGGAAACGGTAAGGTCTTCCCTATCAATATATTCTGCAAGATAGACTGCTTCATCAGCACCACCGATTTCACCGACAGTTGTAAGGGCACCGTTAAAATATTCCTCTTCTTCCTTTTCAAGAAGGGCAAGTACGGCCGGAAGGGCTTCTTTTGTCTTTACCTTCTGAACATATGAAAAAACCGCATTTACCATTGAAGTTTTTTCATCATAGGGGTCATTCAGAATCGTAACGGCGAAGTCTTCAAGACACGGATCTTCGATTTTTGCAAAGTATGAAAGGATTTTTTCGCGTACAGAAGGATTACGGGTTTCCTGAAACAGATCGTAAACCTCATCTACAAAACGAATGTCTTCGTTACGGACGAGTTTATCAATAAGGTCCGTAATATCATCTTCCATTCCGTATTTAAGGGTATCGGCATTTTCCCTGCGCGTATCAGGATAAGTTTCATCGAGTTCCTTAATTTTTTCACTGTCCTGTGCAGCAGGTCTTTTCTGCTCCGGCACTTCAGATTTACCGGCTTTGTGCGAAAGTTTTTTTTCACCGCTGCCCGCATCAACTGAAGGAGATTCATTTTCCCCTGCACTTACCTCAGCAGCATAAATGCAGCAGGAAAAAACAATGCCTGTTAATAATAAAAAAGTCCTTTTCATCAAAACTCCAGTTCGTAATTCATAATTCCGAATTCCGCATTCCGAATTATCTAATCTTCCAGGCGTCCGAATGATAGCGTTTCAGGAAATTCGTCCTATACTCTTCAAACCTGTTTTCAGAAATTGCGTTACGGATTTCTTTCATCATGTTGTGCAGGAAGTACAGGTTGTGGTAGCTTGCGAGCATTGAACCCAGGATTTCCTGCGACTTGAACAGATGACGGAGATAGGCACGTGAATAAGAGCGGCAGACCTTGCAGTTACACTCAGGATCAAGGGGACCAAAATCGCGTGCAAACCTCTCCTGTTTTATCGGAAGGTTTCCGTCGCGGGTAAAGTAACTTCCGTTGCGGGCATTTCTGGTCGGAAGAACGCAGTCGAACATATCGATTCCGGAATGAACGGCATCAAGGATGTAATCCGGGGTTCCGATTCCCATTACGTATTTTGCCTTTTCTTTCGGGAGGTAATTCACAGTGAAGTCGAGCATAGAAGCAAAAACCTCAGGCGGCTCCCCTACGCTAAGTCCTCCGATTGCAATTGCAGGCATGTTCATTTCAGTGACGAACTCAGCCGACTGGACGCGCAGGTCCTCGAAGAAATTTCCCTGAACAATCGGCATGAGGATTCCTTTATAGCCACAGCCGCATTTACGGATCCATTCTTCTTTTGCGCGTTTAAGCCAGTTTTTAGTGATTTCAAGCGCGTGAACTGCAGCTTTTTTGTCCTCACCCCAGCCCGTACACACGTCAAGCTGCATCTGGATGTCAGAGTTGAACTGGGCCTGAATATCGACGACACGCTCAGGTGTGAACATGTGACGGCTTCCGTCTATATTTGAAGAAAAAAGCGCTCCCTCTTCTGTAATTTTACGCAGTTTTGAGAGGGACCAGACCTGGAATCCGCCCGAATCCGTGAGGAAGTTCTTTTTCCAGCCTGAAAAACCGTGCAGGCCGCCTGCTTCTTCGATGATATCCGGACCCGGGCGAAGGTAAAGGTGATATGTGTTTGCAAGAATGATTTCAAAACCGATTTCGTCGAGGTCATCTTTTGTGAGTGCCTTGACGGTAGCGTTTGTTCCGACCGGCATAAAAACCGGAGTGGCAACATCGCCGTGAGGAAGATGCAGTACACCCGTGCGGGCCTTTCCGTCAGTGGATTCGTGCTTAATTTCAAAAATATTTTCAATCATAAAAATCTCCTGTGTTTTTCCGCCCTGACTAGGTTCTTGCGTGTTTCAGCAGAACAATACTGATAAAAATAAACAGCACTACAGGGAACCAGGCACCCATAAACGGTGAAAGAATGCCGAATTTTGCCATAAGCATCGTTATCATCTGCGTAACATAAAACAGAACCGCCGCACTGATTGAACTTGCAAGGCTTATAAGCATTACGTTCTTTCGCGTCTTTCCGCTCAATCCTATTGAAAGGAAAACGACTACAAACAGTATGAACGGGAATGCATATTTTTTATAGTACTCGCTGAGTTCCTCGTTGCTCGGAAGTCCTGCGCGCATCAGGTGCTCAATGTATTTGCGGGCTTCTTCAGTATTTACGGTTTCAACGCTTACGGTATTATTCTGGAAAGTTTCAGGCGGTTCAGTCAGACGTTTCGTTATTTCCCTGTCTGCTCCCTTTTTAACGCTCAGTGAATCTCCGTCAGGCGTATACTGAACCGGATTGGAAAGCATCCATACATCGTCGTTCCATTTTGCACTGTCCGCCTTGATGACGGCCTGAAGAGACTTGTCTTCGTTGCGTGCAATTATGTATACGGTATACAGGCGGCTTACATTGTCATCATAGTAGTCAGCCTTGTAAACTATATTTCCCCTGTCACCGAGAATTACGATATTGTCCTGGTTCTTTGAAGTTTCCTTGTTCAGGAGTTTTGTCTGAAGGGCCGTTTTTTCTGCATAGCTTGGAACTACGATATTGTCTTCAAAAAAGAAAAGCCCGAAACTCAGAATAAATGAAAAAACAAGAAGCGGAAATGAAAAGCGCAGGAGTGAAATTCCTGAGGCAAAGATTGCAACAAGTTCATTACGCGCATAAAGGTCACTTAAGGTATATGAAACTGCAAAGAGAATTCCCATCGGAGTTGCATACCACAAAGTTTTCGGAATATACAGCCACATGAGGTAGAGGATGTCCCCTGCAGCGACTTCGTTTGAGATAAAATTCCACAGGTTCATCAGAAGGTCGACCATTACAAGCGCAAAACTGAAGAAAAAAACTGCGCCGATAAACAGGGGAAGAAATTTTCTGAAAAGATATTTGAACATCGTCATTTGCGTGCCAGCCTTATGTAAAAGAAGATTGCCGCAAGTCCGACCGCAGTATTAGGTGCCCACATCGTAAAAAATCCGTTGATTCCGCTTCTGTTGGAGAACATCTGTCCTATAATCATCGCAGCCCAGTAGAAAACCGCAATAAAAATTCCGATTATGAGGCCGATTGTCTGACCGTTATGCCGTCCGAACAGGAATGCAAGCGGCAGTGAAAGCAGCGCAAAAAAGAAGGAACCGAACGGAAGTGAAAATTTCTTGTTGAATTCCGTACGGTAGCGGTTGAGCTGTCTTGTGTTTTCACTGTTGATTTCTTCGATTGCCTGAATTTTTTTGTAAAGGTCATATGAAGTCATTTCGTTCGGGTTGATCTGCGTACGCTCAAAAACCGACGATTCAAATACGTTCAGGTCAAGTTTATCTGCGTGAAGGATATCATAGTCGTTTTTATTATTTTTATGAAAAGTAATTACCGTCGGATTTTCCATTTCGAGGCGCATGATGACACCCGAATCCTTTGATTTTTTAACGTCGGATTTTTCTGCAATTATAAGGCGCTCATTGCCCTCTTCATCCGTATCAAAAAAAAGTATGTCGCTTACCTGCGTCTTGTCGACTACTCCGATTACGAGAGTTTTGTCGTTCGTGCGCTTGATTGAATTTGACTGGAGTTCAACTGCAGGATTTGAAGCGATTATGGATTTTTTAAGGTCGTTGTATTTTAGGGTTCCAAGCGGAAGGAGGTAGTCATTTACAAAGAAGGAACACAGTGAAATCGTAACTCCAAGCGTAATAACCGGTACAAGTATTACCCTGTATCCCAGCCCGCTCGCACGGATAATCATTACCTCATTGTCAGAAGCAAGACGTCCGAGACACATCAGAAAACCTACGAGGGTTGCATATGGAGCTGACTGGGCAATAATCATCGGAAGTGCATAGCTTATGAGTACGAGTACATCCCAGAGCGGGACACGTTTTTTGAGGACTTCCTGCGCAATCAGAAGAATCTGGTTGCAGAAAAAAATCATGAAGAAAAAAAGGAACGCAACTGCAAAATAAAGGAAAAGCTCCCTGAAAATATAGCGGAGCATGACAAAGCGGTTAAGTCCGCCGTCGAGCTGCATTGCATTCTTAAAGAAATCACCGGCCCTGTCCTTTTTGAATCTGTAGCAGACCTTTGAAATTAACCTTGAGCCGTCATTCAGAAAATTAAAGGCGCGCCATTTTGCAAGAAGAAGTAAAAGATACTTTCTTACAGTTTTCCTTACAAGGCTGTTCTTCCAGCGGCTGCGGATAAAAAACCGTGAAGCTTCATACTTTCTGTATGCGTTTCTGCAGAGTGAGAGAAAGCGTTTTTTTAATGCCTCAAAGAAATTTTCCTGCACTAATTTTTACCGGTTGAACCGAATCCGCCGGCTCCCCTTTCAGTCTCATCAAGTACGCTGACTTTTTCAAAAACGGCCGTCGTAACAGGAGCAGCAACAATCTGCGCAATCCTGTCACCGTTTTTAACTTCAAAATCTTCAGAACCAAGGTTTATCAGGATGACCTTCACTTCGCCGCGATAGTCAGAATCAATTGTACCCGGAGTATTCAGGACAGTTACACCGTTTTTTGCTGCGAGCCCGGAGCGAGGGCGGACCTGTATTTCATAGCCTTCCGGAATTGCAAAATATAGTCCGGTCGGAATCATTGCACGTTCACCTTTTCTGATTACTACCGGCTCAGAAAGAAATGCACATATGTCAGCTCCGGCAGCACCGGATGTCTTATACTGTGGAATTACTGCTCCTTCAGAGGCAACACATTTAATGTTTACGCTGTTCATAGGCAGGATTATAAAATAAATTTGCAAGATTTTAAAGTCGGACTTAGAATTAAATCAGCGTTGTGCACGGTTTGTGCATAAAATGGAGGTTATATGAAACGTGTTTTATCCGCAATTGCTGGTCTTGCAGTGGTATTAGCCTTTGCATCATGCAGTAAAAAAGAAGCCGCTCCACAGGAAACGGCCTCATCAGAACTTATTGAAGCAGCTAAAGCTGAGGGTGCCCTCACTGTCTACGGCTCATGCGAGGAAGAATATCTTTCTGCAGCAGTAAAGACATTCGAGGCTAAGTACGGAATCCCGACTAAATACCAGAGGCTTTCTACTTCAGAAGTATTCACAAAAATCAAGGAAGAAAACGGAAATCCTTCTGCTGACGTATGGTTCGGCGGCACTACGGATCCTTACAATGAAGCCGTAGCTAAAGGCCTTCTCGAATCTTATGATGCAGAGAACGCAAAGAACCTCATCAGTCCGGACTATAAGGACACTACAAACTGCTGGTTCGGAATCTACAAGGGAATCCTCGGATTCATGGTTGATCAGGAAGAACTTGCAGCACGCAAACTCGAAGCACCAAAAACATGGGATGATCTTCTTAAACCTGAATACAAGGGTCTCATCATGCTTTCTAACCCGAATACAGCCGGAACTGCAAAACTCGTAATCAACACAATGATTCAGATGAAAGGCCATGATGCTGCAATGGAATATTTCAAGAAACTCGACAAGAACATTGCACAGTACACAAAATCAGGTTCAGGTCCTTCAAAGATGGTTGGTCCTCATGAATGTGTAATCGGTGTAGGATTCCTTCATGACGGTATCTACCAGATTCTCCAGGGATACAACAACATCGGACTTATCGTTCCTGCAGACGGAACTTCATTCGAAGTCGGAGCTACTGCAATCTTCAAGGGAGCAAAACACCCGAATGCTGCAAAACTCTGGATCGAATATGCCCTTTCACCGGAATGCGTAAACCAGGCAAAAGAGTCTGGTTCATACCAGTTCCTCGTTCTGAACAATGCAGAACAGCCTAAAGAAGCTGCTCAGTTCGGCCTCGACATGAACAACACAATCAAGTACGACTTCGAGGATGCAAAGAAGAACAGCGCTAAATACGTTGAAGACTTCTTCAAGGCTCTCGAAAGCGCAGCTGACGACCGCTTCAAGACAAAATAAAACGAACATCCTGATTACGACGCTGATACACACAGATAAACGCGGATATAAATAATTATCTGCGTGAATCTGTGTGAATCTGCGTCTATTTTTTTGGTTTTTTCACGAAAAGGAAAATATATGAAACATAAAAATCAGGGACGTGCGCTCGACAGAAGGAAATTCTTTGCTGATCCGATGCTGATTGCAATGATAATCGTTCTTCTTGTCTTTCTCGCTCTCTTTATACTTTACCCGCTTCTCATGGTTCTTCTGGACAGTCTTTATGAGAACGAAACAGTTACTATAGATGTATTCAAACGGATCCTGAGTATGTCCCGGTTCAGGACGGCGTTTACAAACACGCTCACGCTCGGTTTTATTACGGGAATTGCTTCGACGGCTATCGGACTTCTGTTCGCCTATGTCGAGGTCTACGTCAAACTAAAGACAAAGGTTCTTTCGGGACTTTTCAAGCTGGTCTCAATGCTGCCTATCGTTTCGCCGCCCTTTGTCCTCTCACTTTCGATGATTATGCTTTTCGGGCGCTCTGGTATCATTACCCGCTCGATTCTTCATATAAATGATTCTAATATCTACGGACTCAAGGGAATCGCTATCGTTCAGATAATGACGTTCTTCCCGGTCTGTTACCTCATGCTCAAGGGTCTTCTCAAAAACATAGATCCTTCACTGGAGGAAGCATCCCGTGATATGGGTGCCAGCAGATGGAAGGTCTTTACCAGCGTTACGTTTCCGCTCCTGCTTCCTGGACTTGGAAATGCTTTCCTTGTAACGTTCATTGAGTCGGTTGCAGATTTTGCAAACCCTATGCTCATCGGTGGAGACTACGATACCCTGGCAACAACGATTTACCTTCAGGTTACCGGTGCCTATGACTCTACCGGTGCAGCTGCCATGTCTGTCGTCCTGCTTTCACTTACGGTAGTCCTCTTCCTGATTCAGAAGTACTATCTGGAAAAGAAAACGGCCGCCACCCTTACCGGAAAGGCAAGCCGTGCACGAATGCTCATTACAGACAAAAGCGTACGCGTTCCTCTGTCTGCACTGTGTGGACTTGCAAGTGCATTCGTTCTCCTTCTGTACATAATGGTTCCGTTCGGAGCACTTTTCAAGCTCTGGGGACGCGACTATTCCCTCTCTTTCAAATGGTTTGACTACATG
>DGTU01000114.1 GCA_002394465.1 Treponema sp. UBA4328
CTTTCAAACCTTGATGCTAAGCTCCGTGTTCAGATGCGTGCAGAAATTTCTGACCTTCACCACAGACTTCAGGCTACAATGATTTACGTTACACACGACCAGGTTGAAGCCATGACAATGGGTACAAAAATCGTTGTAATGTCTGAAAGACGCATCCAGCAGATTGGTGCTCCTCTTTATCTTTACAATCACCCGATTAACAAGTTCGTTGCAGGCTTCATCGGAACTCCTCCAATGAACTTTATGACTGTTAAGATTGTTGAAAAAGACGGAAAAATCATCGCTGATGAAGGTACGTTTACAATTACACCTACAGAAGACCAGCAGAAGTCACTCAAGGCTTATGCCGGAAAAGAAGTTTCTTTCGGTATCCGTCCGGAAGACCTTCACTATACAGAAAAACCTGTTGATGGAAACAACATGCAGCTCAAGGTTACAAACAAGGAACCACTCGGTGCTGATACACATGTATTCCTTCAGACAAAAGACTGCGTAATCATCGCAAGAACTGATCCGTCAATCGAATTCAATCTTGGTGACGTAGTTAACTTTACTCCGGATATGGAAAAGGCAAAATTCTTCTCTAAGGAAGAAGGCGAAGTTAATATCTGTGAGCAGATTGAAAAGAAATGGTAAGTCCGGTTTTCTAGTCTGAAATCTATTAAGGTCCTGCTGCTTAATGCGGCGGGACTTTTTTTATTAACTGTCACTCATTACAGTCAATCCAAAGCCAGCCGGTCTTCAGTACAGAAATAGCGGGGGTTCAGATAAGGAAAAGGATATAGAATGCTCAGTGCAGTTTATGATAAAATCATCATATGCAAAAAAATTCTGTCGTAATCTACAAAAATACATGTGCACTTACAGGAGAGGCTGAAGGAGACAAATTTACCGTAAACTGGTGTGTTTCCCGCGCTACGGCTTCAGGCAAAAAAGCTGTTTATGCCAGCCAGAAAGTACGTGAAAAGGACGTAATCCTTCTCTGTGATTCTGCTGCGCCTAACCTTGAGGCCCTGCTTGATTTTGCAGAAACTGCCTGTGATGAAAATAGTGCCGTAAAAGGACAGATTGCAGAAATTCATGAACTTCTGCTGAGTGACGAAGAAACGGCTTCAGCTGAACAGAGTTTTTCTGAACTTGCATCGCTCATACGCGGTGAACTCAAGGCTGATGAATCCTGGGGAATTTATTCTGCGCTCAGGGCTTCATTCGAGTTTGAAGAAATAATCCGCGGCAGTCAGATTTTCTTTGTTCCGCGTTCTTCAGAAAAAATTGAAGAACTTAAAAACAGGGCATTTGAAAAGGAACATGCCGAAGAACTTCGCGCTGCATTCATTGAAAGGCTTAAATCAAAAAATCTTCTTCCTGAAGATTCCAAATACATGGGGGATGTTGAAGCCCTTGCACTTGGCACAACTGACCGGAGCAGGACGATGAAAGATGCCGGCTTCAAGGAAACGCCGGAAAAAGCACATAAACTTCTTCTTGATACGAAAATCTGGGACATTACACGCAATCCGTATCCTGTAAGGCTCGGACTGAGCGCAAAAAGTGCTTCCCTGGGACTTGGTCTTCCGCCCGAAGAAGAGCGCCTCCGGGTACCTGGAATTTCCTATGCGATAGACAGCCAGTGGTCAACGGATCCTGATGATGCAATTGCATTTGACGGTGAATGCCTTTGGGTTCATATTGCTGATCCGGCCTGTTTTGTTGAACCTGATTCTGAAATTGACAGAACTGCACGCGGAAGGGGAGCAACCCTTTATCTTCCTGAAGGCGCTGCCCGCATGCTCAGTGAAGACTGCCTTGAGGATTACGCCCTCGGTCTCCGCGAAGAAAGCCGCGCCTTAAGCTTTAAAATCACTCTTGCTGAAAACGGCGATATTGAAGACTGTGAGGTCCTTCGCACGATTGTTAATGTTAAGCGCCTTACCTATGAAAAGGCTGATGAACTTAAGGAAACTCCTGAACTCAAGCCTCTTTTTGAAATTGCAAGGCGTAATTATGAGCGCAGGTGCAGGGCCGGTGCAGTAAACATAAATATTCCTGAAGTGCATATTACTGTAGATCCTGAAACGAAAGCGGTTTCCTTTGAAGCCGTATCTCATCCTGAGAGTACGGAAGTCGTCCGTGAAGCAATGGTACTTGCCGGCGAGGGCGCTGCAAGGTTTGCCTTTAAGAACAATATTCCGTTTCCGTTTATTTCGCAGGATGCGCCTGAAGTCCCGAAGGACATACCGGAAGGACTTGCAGGACAGTTCCGGCTCAGAAAGTGCATGAGGAAGCGCAATGTAAATGTTACGCCTTCTGCACATGCAGGACTCGGGGTTGGAATGTATTCACAGGTTACGTCTCCGCTCAGGCGTTACGGAGACCTTTTAGGACATGAACAGCTGAGGGCTTTCCTCAAGGGCGAAAAACTCATAGACAAGGATACGATGCTCATGCGCATGAGTGAGGGAGATGCTGCAATGCAGGCTTCCAAAAAAGCAGAGCGGAACAGCCGTACCCACTGGACTCTCGTTTATCTTCTTCAGCATCCTGAATGGACAGGAAATGCAGTATGCGTAGATAAACAGCCTGGAAAAGCACTGTATTTTATAGGTGAATTCGGCATGGAAACGGTAATCGGAGGAGAATCTCCGGCTGAACTCAACGGCGAAGTTACGATTAAAGCTTCAAAAATTGACCTGCCTAACCTGGAAGTTACGTTTACGCTCGTTTGAATTTGCTTCTTATTGTCTCAAATCCTTTCTTTCGCTAGAATGTTTCTATCAATAGTAAGGATACGTTTATGATAGTTATGAAATTCGGCGGAAGTTCAGTTGCAAGTGCAGAAAGAATCCGCCATGTTGCTTCAATAATTCAGGCATATAAAGATTCACGTCCTGTTGTCGTTCTGAGTGCAATGGGTGATACTACGGATCATCTTCTTGATGCAGCTGATATGGCCGTTAACGGTAAGGTTGATATTGCAAAGGTTGAAAAGCTTCATCTCGATACGGCAAAAGAACTTGATATTGATGTTCCGGCCATTCAGGAACTCCTGTCAGAACTTAATACCCTTCTTACAGGCATTTCGATGCTCCATGAACTTACAAAGCGCACAAGGGATTATCTTGTTTCTTTTGGTGAGCGCATGAGTGTACGCATGATGGCTGCATACCTTGCAAAACAGGGAACTCCTGCAAAGTTCTATGATGCATGGGACATCGGAATGGTTTCTGATTCAAATTACATGGCTGCCGAACTCCTTGACGAAGTATGGGATAATATTCCGAAAGCACTGAACCCGTACAAAAACGGTTCACAGAAAGAAATCCCGATCGTCACCGGCTTTATTGCAAAGGATTCAAAGGGAATCATTACGACACTCGGCCGCGGCGGTTCAGACCTTTCTGCAACGATGATCGGTGCCGCAATGAAAGCTGATGAAATTCAGACCTGGAAGGACGTTGACGGAATCCTTACGACTGACCCTCGTATCGTTAAGGAAGCACGTACTGTTCCAGAAGTAACCTATGAAGAGGCCCAGGAGCTTGCAATGTTCGGTGCGCAGGTGCTTCATCCGCGTTCAATGATTCCGTGCCGCAAGACTGGTACTCCGGTACGCGTAAAGAACAGCTACAACATTAAAAGCGCAGGTTCAGTAATCGTAGAAAAGCATTCCGGTGAAACTCCGAGAGTTACTGCAATTACAAGCGTAAAAAATGTTACCCTTATCGACATTCAGTCAAGCCGCATGCTCGGTGCTGCAGGGTTCCTTGCACATATCTTCAATCAGTTCCTCAAATGGAATATTTCAATTGATGTTATTGCAACTTCCGAAGTATCAGTTTCGCTTACAGTAAACACAAAGGCTGACCTGACAGGCCTCCTTGAAGACCTTGCACATGTTGCAGAAGTAAAGGCTACAAGAAACAAGGCAATCGTTACCCTGATCTGTGATGCAGGCCATTCAAGTTCAATTCTTGAAGATGCATTTACGGCCCTTCACAAGGAGGGTATCAACGTTCAGATGATTTCACAGGGAGCAAGCAAGGTAAACATCTCGATGCTCGTTGAAGAATCACAGGCAAATGAAGTCGTAAGCATCCTGCATAAGGCTTTGTTCTAGAAAGATAAAATTTTAAAATATACGGATTTTTAAAGTCCCTCATGCTAAAATTGAAGTAAGGCTTCATATTCGGTATGAGGGATTTTTATTTTTAAAGTGACACAAATGACATGTTCAGGTGTCTGATATATAGACGGAGTTATTGATTTTCAGATGAAAAAAGTTACTGAAACAGATTTTGCAGAACTTTACACAAAATTTGGTCCGATGGTCTTAAGGCGCTGCCGTTTCATTCTTAAGGATGAAGAAAAAGCCCGGGACGCAATGCAGGATGTTTTCTTAAGGATTATAGAAAGCAGGACTGAAGTCCGGGAACTGTGTTCAAGCCTTTTTTATGTTACGGCAACAAGAGTCTGTCTTAATAAAATCCGTTCAGAAAAATTAAGGACAGGAGTTGATTTTGACAGGATTGGAGAAACAATCGCTGATGAATGGGGCGAAAAAGAAAAGGAAAAAATAGAAGCGTCTATGGTGCTGGAAAGGATATTTGAAAAGAGGGACAAAAAAGACTGTCTCATTGCAACGCTGCACTTTGCAGACGGCCTTACCCTTGAAGAAACGGCTGAGCAGGCAGGTATGTCCGTCTCAGGGGTCCGCAAGAGAATCCGGGAATTACAAAAATATTCGCGGAAGTTTGTCTGAAATTATCGAAACATTTGGTTGAATTTTTACGGGAGTGCCTATGATTCCACAGTTATTATTAGAACAGATACTGCTTGGTGAAAAAAAAGCGGAAGATTACTACGAAAAATACGGTCAGGAAAATATTGAAAAAGCCCTTGATGAGCTTAAGAAAGATAATGACAGTATTTTAAAATCTTATGATGCAGAAAAAGCCGAAGAGGACTTTATAAAAAAACTGTATTACACAAAGAATGCCGGACTGAAGTCAGAAAAGAAAACGTCTGGTTTTGCAGGAAAAAGCTCTTTCATCAGATTTTCTGCTGCGGCAGTCTTTATTGCAGCCATTTCTGCACCTGTTCTCCTTAAGTCAGGCTTCTATGAAAATAATGCATCTTCCGGAATTGAACGCGTCAAGGGAAATGCAGATGAGCATCAGATAAGGCTTTACAGACAGAACGGAAATGAAGCTGTCCTTCTTAAAAACGGAGAATCAGCAAAAGAAAATGACCTTATCCAGATTACATATTTTCCGGGTAAATACAGGTATGGTATTATTTTCAGTGTAGACGGAAACAAGAACGTAACGCGCCATTTCCCTGAGGATTCATGGACAGCCTGTGAACTTGAGAAAAAAGGAAGGGAAGTGCCGCTTTCATTCAGTTATGCACTTGATGATGCTCCTGATTATGAATGCTTTATCTTTGCAGCTTCAGAAAACGAATTTGAGCTTTCAGAAATTGAAAAAATAGACAGGGAGAAATTAAATCCGGAGTTTCTTAAGGCAGGCTCATATCTTCCTGAAAACTGTGACGGCTCGATTTTTCTACTTAAAAAAGGCGAATAAAGAAAGGAGAGAAAAATGAAGAAAATATTTGCTTTACTTGCCGTTTTGATGGCAGCCCTGACGGCCTTCAGTGCAGAAACTGACGAAAAGGGCGGGGTTGAACGTTTTGCAATATTCGCAGGTTCAAACAGCGGCGGCAACAACCAGAAGCTTCTGTATGCCGGAAGTGATGCCATAGCCTTTCAGAAAACAATGTGTGAAATCGGAGGAATTCCTGAATCAAACGGAATTCTTCTGCTTGATCCTGTAAAGGACGATCTTGATGAAGCGCTTGAAAGGGTTTCTCAGATGATAAGCCGCAGAAAAGCGCAGTCACGCCGTCTTGAATTTCTGTTTTACTATTCAGGACATTCTGATGAAAATGCACTTCTTCTCGGTAAAACCGAATACGACTATTCTTCCCTCAAGGCTGCAATTTCCAGGGTTCCGAGTGACGTTCATGTAGTAATCCTTGATTCCTGCTATTCGGGAAACTTTATCCGTACCAAGGGCGGTCAGAGGAAAAAGCCTTTCCTGATGGATGATTCTTCGGTCGTAAAAGGTCATGCATATCTTTCTTCAAGTTCTTCCCAGGAGTTTTCACAGGAATCAGATGAAATAGGCTCTTCTTTCTTTACAAATGCGATGCTTACAGGCCTTCGCGGAGCTGCAGACAGTTCGGGAGACAAAAAAATTACGCTGAATGAACTTTATTCCTATGCTTTCAGCGAAACCCTTTCAAAAACTGAAAATACGTCAGCAGGCCCTCAGCATCCGAATTATAATATTACTCTTGTCGGTTCAGGTGACCTTGTCCTTTCAGATATTTCAGGCTCTGACAGTATCGTAATGCTTACAAAGGAACTCGAAGGAAGGGTTATCCTGCGTGACAGAAAAGGAAAACTCGTTTCAGAAATAAATAAGGCTGCCGGAAGTCCGGTTCTTCTTGCACTTGAAAAAGGTGATTACAGTGCAGTACTGATTCTCGAAAAAGAAACCCTTCAGGGAAATTTCTCTCTTGGAAAAAATAAGGTTTATGAACTTTCAGGCAAGTCGTTTACAAAAGCCGTAACTTCAGCAAACCGTCTGCGCGGTTCCGGGGCAGAAGACAAAACTGAGGATGATGAAAATCCGCCGGCAGAAAGTCCGCAGAATGGTGAAGTTTACATTCCGTTTGAATTTTCTTTCGTCTGCAATGAAGTTTCGATGTACCTCAAAAAATCCGTCAACACATCCTTCTCCCTTGCCGTAATCCGTTCAAGGGTAAACCGTGTTAACGTCGGAATGGTTTCTGCTGTCGGTAATGAAGCTGCATACCTCAGGGGAATCCAGGCGGCAGGCGTATATAACATTGCAGAAAAAAACACCGAAGGTGGACAGGCAGCCGGTGTATTTAACATGGCCTCTGATTTTGAAGGAGTACAGGCGGCCGGAGTGTTCAATATTGCATCTGATTTTACGGGAACCCAGGCTGCGGGTGTATTTAATTCTGCAAAAAACTTTTATGGTGCCCAGATTGCCGGTACTGTAAATATAGCTTCTGATTTTACGGGAGTGCAGGTTTCATCTGTGGCAAATTCGGCCGGTTCGTTCAGCGGAGCACAGATCGCCGCAGTTGCAAACGTTGCTCAGAGCGCAGGTCAGCTCCAGCTCGCTTCAGTCGTAAATATCGCTTCATCAGCAGGAGAAAACAGTTTTCAGATTGGTGTCATAAATGTTGCCCTTGAGGGTAATCCGTGGCAGATCGGCCTCATAAACTATTCCCGGAGCGGAATTTTTGAAACCGGGCTTTCCTGGACGACAAATGACAATGTGAGGGCTTCCCTGACTTCCGGAAACAAAAGGCTTTATTCCGTACTCGGATACGCGGCGCGACGCAAATACTTTTTTTCTGATGACTCAGATGACGGGCGTACCTTTACCTGTTTTGCCGGACTTGGAACAAGAATTCCTCTCGGAATGTTCAGTATAGACTTTGATGGCATGGTTAACTGGGTTTTCAATCAGAAGGAAATAAAGGATGCAATAGACTGCAAGACTGATTACAGCCTTCCGTTATATGGTTCTGCCGGGGTAAAGGCTGTCTTCAAGCCTGTAAAGCATCTGTGCATTCATGCCGGAGCAATTTTTTCACTTGAAACAAAAGATAATTCAAATGCATTCAGCTATACTGACCAGAAACTCGTAATCGACTGTCCTGATGACGTAAAGGTCTATCCTGAATTTGAATTTGGACTACGTTTTTCAGTGAACTGATTTTTTTTGAATAAAAAGTAACACATTTATTTACCCCGCGTGTCTTAAATGACAGCGAGGTATTAAATGAAAAAGTTTCTTTTTATTCTTTTCATGGTTCCTGCCCTTGTTTTTGCAGGGGAATTAAAAATATCAGTAACTGATAAGGAACTTGCTTTTCCTCTTGAGGGAGTTAAAATTTTTGAAGAAGGCGGAAAACTTTCTGCCGTAACGGACGAAGACGGAAATGCCGTAATCAGCCTTCCGGATTCTTTTGCCGGAGCAGAATTTAAGGCCGTTCTTCCAGGCTATGATGAAAGGGCTGTCAAAGTCAGTTCTTCTGATACTCACCTTGTCATTGAAATGACAATTCAGAGCGTAATTGAAGGCCGTGAGCTTGTCGTAAGCCGTTCTGCACCTGAAAAGGCCGGAGAAAAAACAGGCGTTTCAACAGTCATCACAAAAGAAGAAATGCATACGACTGCTAATGTCGGTCTTGTCGAAGACTGTATGGCATCCGTACGAACCCTTCCCGGAGTTTCCTTCAGCGGAAGTTCATGGGGAAGCGAGCCTTCAGTACGCGGCGGTGAACCAAGGGAACTGGCCTTTTTCCTTGACGGAATGAATACAATCTATCCTTATCACTGGGGCGGCGGAGTTTCAATCTTCAACCCTGCAATGATTGAATCGATGCAGCTTTCAAACGGAGTTTTTTCTGCCAGATTCGGACGCGGTTCTTCCGGGATTATCGATGCTTCAACAATCCGTGCAGATACTGAAAACCTTCACTTAAATTTAAATCTTTCAACCACCTGCGCCGATGCCTTTGTCCAGGTTCCTTTCGGAAAAGATGTCGGCGGAATGATTCTCGGCACGCACCTTACATACCTTGATCCGCTCGTATGGGCAGTCAAGAAAACCGGAACTGATCAGCTGGATTCAATTACGAGGGCACCTTATATCAGGGATTTTTTCTTTAAGACAAACCTGACTCCGCGTCCTGAACTTGATGTTGCCCTGACCGGATTCTTTGGAAGTGACGGACTTGAAGCTGACCAGAGCGAGACGTCAAATGGAATTACTACGCGCGCCGTCATGGATTATGACATTTATCAGGGGCTTGGCGGAATAAACGTAAAGTATCTTGCTTCTGATAAACTTCTTTTCCGTGGACTTCTTTCCTACAACGGAATGTATGAAGACCTGAGCGTAAGCATGTGCGAGAGCGGAACCGTAAAATATAACGATGAGTTCGTAGACAAATACGGTTCTGCCTATTCAGAAGTAACTTACGGCGGAAGCTATAACCTTCCGGACCTTACTTCAAAGTCTGCTGAAAAAATCAAAAGTCATCTTGTTACAGGCCGCCTTGAAACTGAAATCGAGCTCAATGACATAAATCATCTGAGCGCAGGCTTTGAAGAAGTATTCTCAACTGCAGACACAACTGAAAAATTCGGCGGCTGGACCGACATCGAAGCTGCCGGGGAGCATTACTTTAAGAACGTAAACTTTGAAAGCGTAAACAACGGAAACTGCATTCTCAATAATTCGGTTTTCCTGTGCTGGAATTACGGAAACGAAAATGATTTCTTCCAGTCCGAAGTAGGCGTCAGGGGCGACCTCGTAAATCTCTGGAATAAGTCTGATGATTACAGCCTGTGCTTTATTCCTGATGTAAGTCCGAGGGCAAGCGTTACGATTACGCCGCTTCGTGACAGGGGAAGCCTTGAAAAGTTCTCGTTTAATTTAGGTTCAGGACTTTTTACGTCAATCCCGAGGGAAACGATGATTTTCAATAAGGAAATGGGGCTTGAAGACTTTAAGATGCACACAAACCGTGCTGTCCTCGGTGTAATCGGAGCAGATGCTGCACTTTCAGGCGGATGGAAATTCAAGCTTGAATCATACTATAAGTATTACCTTTCAAGAATTTACAGCTACAATTCGACGGATTCATCTTCAAACTATGAAGAAGCTTCAATGCATGCAAAATCAAACGGAAAAGGTCACGTCTTTGGAATTGATACCCTCATCGAAAATAAAACGGGAAAGAGATGGGACGGATATCTTTCATATTCCTTTGTTTATTCGCGCCTTAAAAATCCTGCAGGAATCAGGGCAGATGAATATGCTGAGGGAATGTATGATTCTCCGCTTGACGAGTGGTTCTATCCTTACTATCACCGCTTTCATACGGCTAACATCGTAAGTAACCTTCATTTTGGTAGCGGCTGGGTATTCACGGTTAAAGCAACCTTTGCAACCGGCTGTCCTGAAAACGGAAAGGGAAAAACCGTCTGCTATGCAAGCCGCCTTGATGACGGAACCGTAATTCAGCGCTATACACGAAAATCTTACTACAGTGACACCCTGCGCACGAACATTACCTGTCCGATAGACCTGCGAATCGCAAAACAGTGGAAATCATCAGACGGAAAGCGCAGCTATGAGTTTTATTTTGCACTTCAGGATCTGAATTTCATTCCGCAGAAAGGGGAAGAGACCTTCAACAGTTACACCGGAGAAATGTCTGATGTTGACGGTGAAGCCGACTTTAGTCTTGGAATTCCGATTCCTTCCCTCGGCTTTAAAATTAAATACTAAAAAAGTGACACTTTTCCCTGTGTGAAGTGTCAAATTTGTAACTACGGATAAAAAGTATAAAAGGAGAAAAAAAATGGAAAAAGGTTTCAGCTTTATTGAATTGTTCCGCCTCGGAGGCCCTTTTATGTGGGTGCTTCTGGCATTTTCTGTAGCTACAGTTGCAATAGTAATCGAACGCTGTATTTATCTTTCATGGCATGACTGCCGTGTTCGTCCGCTCAAGGACAAAATCATCAGTTTCCTCAGACAGGGCAGGGAAGATGAAATTATCTCAGAACTTTCTGCATGTTCAAGAAAGGAAACCGTTGCATCAGTCTTTCTTGCGCTTCTTCACAATGCAAGGTACGGAGAATCAAGAATGGAACGCGCCGCCGAAAGTGAAGCCCAGGAGCGTCTCCGCAGAATGGAAAGCGGCTTTAATTACCTTACGGCCCTTTCGTCGCTTGCTCCGCTTACGGGATTCCTCGGAACCGTTTCGGGAATGATCGGAGCCTTTCAGTCAATCGCTGCAGCAACGGACGTAAACGCACAGCTCGTTGCAGGCGGTATTTATGAAGCCCTGATAACGACTGTATTCGGACTTATCATTGCGATTATTGCCCTTGTTGCCTATAACCTTCTGATTCAGAAAGTGGATACCTTTGCTGCCGAGACTTCAAAGGGAATCAACGACATCGTATCCGTAATCATGGAAGAAGAAAGTGACTGTAAGGAAGTAAAGGATGATAAAGAGATTCATACGGCGTAATACGGAAGATGCGGGAAGTTCAGGTTCGCTCAATGACCTTTCATTCCTGCTGATTATCTTCTTTATCGTAATTGCCGGCTTTAACGTGAACAAGGGCTTCCTTCTGAACCTTCCTTCAAGGGATAAGCCTGTAGTCGTAAACCAGAACGACATAATTAAGTGCAGCCTTACTGCTGAAGGAAAAATAATTCTTGACGGAAAAGAGTTAAAGTCAGAAGAGCTGACATCTGTCATCACGGAAAAGCTTAAGAAATGGCCGAACATGACTTTCCTGCTTACGATTGACAGTGAATGTCCGTATCAGAGTGTCGTTGACGTAATTTCAGGCGTAAAGAGCCTTAAGGTAGAGAATTTTTCGTTCAGGATGGCCGGAAAGTAAGGGCGGAGGATTAAGATGGTAAATATAAAAAAGAAAAGGCGGAATCCGTCGATAACAACTTCATCAATGTCAGACATCGGCTTCCTGCTTCTGATTTTCATCATGCTGATTTCACTTATGAACCAGCGTTATGAAGAGAAGATTGAATATTCAGAAAGCCTTGTAACCGAAAAAACTCAGGCTGAATCAAATTTTGAAATCTGGATTCAGAAAAACGGAACCATCTCTGCTGACGGAAAGATTCTTGATATGGAATCCCTTGAAAAGGCGGTCGTTACGGCAGTTGCAGAAAAAAATGATGTCAGAATTCATATAATTGCCGACCGGGAAACGCCTTATAAATATGTCAATAATGCAGTTTCCATCCTTCAGACGCTTCAGCACCGGGTCGTAAGTTTTGTCGTGAGGGATATTCAGTAAGTTTTCAGGGGTGTAAAAATGAGTGAAAAAATCGTTTCAAAAATCATTAAATATTCTTCCTGCATGAGGCCGATCTTGTTTGGTCTTGTATTCATTCTTCATGCAGTCCTGATATTTGTCTTTAACATCCGCACTGAAGAAGAGCTTACGGAAACCGTAGACTTCCGTGATGCAGAAATTTTCAAGCTCGTTGACATACGCGAATACGAACAGCCGCCTCAGGTTGTTGAAAAAAAAATTGTAACCGTTAATCAGGAAAAAGCATCCGAGAACATCGTCGAAACTGAAAAAGAAGTCGTAAAGCAGGAAGAAACCGTTTACCTTCCGCAGCATAAAATTTCTTCAGTTCCGGTCATCCCGGGAAATCAGATTCTTTCAAGGATCGTTTATCCTCCGATGGCCTTAAAGCAGGGAATTGAAGCCGTCGTCTACCTTGAACTTTACATCGACGGAGAAGGCACCATCAGGAAGATAAAGGTTCTCAAGGATCCCGGACACGGATTTGCAGAAGCTGCGGTAAAGGCCCTGAACGGATTAAAGTGCATTCCGGCAAGTGCCAACGGGAAAAGCGTTGCAGTCCGCTACCGCTATCCGGTCAAGTTTACCCTGCACTGATAAAGCCTCTCGATTTTTGCATGCGTTGTGTGTTATAATTTAACTGATATTTATGTCAAAAAAGTTATTTTTCCGCACGATAAAACGCATTTTCTTTTCTCTGCTCAAAAATCCTGTTTTTTATGTCTCGCTTGCATTTCTGGCGGTTATGGTACTTCTTGTCGAAGTTATTTTCCGCTATGAAGCCGGTGTTACAATGGAAAATTACGGAGACAGCATCTGGAATTTCCTCATTGCGTTTGTTGCCGGTTACTATGATATCTGTGTAGTCACTCCGGTCGGACGTGCCTGCAGTTTTGTAATACTTATTTCCGGAATCCTTCTGTTCAGTACGATTACCGGTAAAATTGCTTCTATGTTCATGGACATGCAGATGAAAAAAAACAGGGGGTTAAAAAAATTGAAAAACCTGAAAAACCATTTCCTGCTATGCGGTTACAGGGAAGGCTTTGAACGCATTCTTGATACGGTTCTCCGCTCCAATCCTGATATTACGCCCGACATGATTGTTCTTATAAATGATGCTCCGGCTGAAAGCATAGAACAGATCCGCAACCAGCCGCGCTTTAAGGCTCTTCAGTATGTTTCAGGAGATTTCAGTGAGCAGGATACCCTGAACCGTGCCCTCATAAAGGATGCAGAACGCGTACTCATTATTGCCGACCGTTCGAAAAATTACTCGCAGATGGAAATGGACAGCCGTACGGTTCTTGCTGCGCTCACTATGAAAAACCTTAACCCGAAACTTTATATTGCAGCAGAACTTCATGATTCAAAATTCCAGAATCACCTTGAAATGGCCCATTGTGACGAAATAATCCTTACAAGCGACTATGAATACAGCCTCCTTGCGACAGCTTCAAGCGGAATGGGATATTCAAACGTAATACGTGAACTTATCGGTGACGACGCAGAATCAGGAATCCTTATCGAAGATATTCCGGCTTCCTATATCGGAAAAACTTACGGTGAACTCAGAAACTTTATTGCGACCGGAAGCGTTCTTATCGGACTCCTTCAGAATACGGGTAATTTCTACATGAGGCGTCAGGATGCGCTGCGTGAAGCACAGAAAAATCCGGACGTAAAGAAAATCGTCGGCAACCTCAAGAAAATCAAGACCCTCAAGAGCAATGATCCTGTTCTTGTACCTGAAGATGATTTTGTAATACAGCCGAACACGAAGGCAATTTTTGTTAAAGGCAAGGCTTCTAAAGCTGAAAAGGAGAACGCATGAAAACTGATGAAAAACTTGATGTATTTGAAGAAGTTCTCCCCAAACTTTTGAAAATCCAGCTTTTTGCAGATTTTAATCCGTCGGATGAAAATGACCTGAGAATTTTAAGGACGGTCTATTCAGGACTTAAACTCCAGACCTTTAAGGCCGGAGATGAAATCATAAAGGAAGGTGAACTTGGTGAATCCTTCTACATTCTCACTGCAGGAAGCGTACAGGTACTCCGCAATACAATGGCGGGAGACAGAATTGCCCTTGCAAACCTTACTTCGGATATGGGAATATTCTTCGGTGAGACGGCATTAATCGGAACTGATACACGCGGAGCTACAGTCGTTGCAGCCTCAGACTGCCGAACCTGCGTAATTACCGGAAAAAAATTCAAGGAAATGTGCGAAAAAGAGCCTGTCCTCGGTTACCGCGTAATGTTCTCGCTTGCAAAAAGAATGAATGCAACAATAAAAAAGGCCAACAACGACATGGCAACCCTTTACGAAGCCCTTTTTGACGAAGTCGTAAACTAAAGTTCCAGCCTTTCAGTGTATGATTTTTTTTTATTTTTCCGCTATTATATCTTTATTATTTTTTTACTCCGGAGATATAAAATGAAAATCGCACTTGTCGGATACGGAAAAATGGGCCACATGATCGAAAAATGTGCCATTGAAGCCGGTCATGAAGTAGTCGCTACAGTAGACGTAATGGCAAAAGACGCAACGAATCTTGTTCCTGCAGGGGACAGTGAAGCTGTTGCAGCTGCAGTAAAGAAAAGCGGGGCAGAGGGTGTAATTGAGTTCTCTCACCCGACGGCAGTAATTTCAAATCTTAAGGCACTGATTCCTCTCGGAATTCCTGTTGTAGTAGGTACAACTGGCTGGGCAGCACAGGAAAAAGAAATCGAGGCTCTCTGTGCTTCTTCAAAAGGAACCTGCATGCGTTCTGCAAATTTTTCAATCGGCGTAAACATGTTCTACAAAATCGTTGAAGAAGCAGCCAGAATCATGGCTGAATACTCTGAATATGACGTAGCCGTATGGGAAGCCCATCACAATCAGAAGGCAGATTCTCCGAGCGGTACAGCACTTGAAGTTGCACGCCGCGTAATGAACGGAAACAAAACAAAGACAAAAATGGTTTTCGATGCATTCCATGAACGCCCGAAGACAGAAGAACTTCATGTAAGTTCAACCCGTATCGGTCATGTTCCGGGAACTCATACCGTATTCTTTGACGGTCTTGCAGACGAAATCGAACTCACTCACCGTGCAAGAAGCCGGGAAGGATTCGCAAAGGGCAGTGTAGTTGCCCTTGAAAAGCTTTCTGCAGGATTAAAGGACGGTTCACTTAAAGCCGGAAAGCTCTACGGAATGAGTGATTTGTTCTAAAAATAACCTGATGTTACATTGAGTAAAAATTATAAATTCTCTATAATTATCAGCAAATTTGCATAAATTTTTTTATATTTTTCTGGAGGAATTATGACAATTTCCGAAATGCTTACTCAGAGCGGCTTTCTTACGCTCCTGGGTATGGGTGTTGTTTTCGGCTTCCTTATCATTATGATTATCTGTATGAACGGTCTCCGTGTTCTTGTTCATGCATTTGGACTTGATAAAGAAGAACCGAAATCAGATGTTCCGGCAGCTCCTGCTGCTGATGAAAAAGCAGTCGTTGCCGCTATCGCAACAGCCTTGCACGAAAAACAATAATTTAGAGGGATAAAAAATGGCTAAGAAAATTGGTATTTCTGAACTTGTTCTGCGTGATGCTACACAGTCTCTTCACGCTACTCGTATGACTCTGGCAGACATGCTGCCGATCGCACCGAAAATTGACAAAATCGGTTACTGGGCTGCTGAAGCCTGGGGTGGAGCAACATATGACTCTTGTATCCGCTTCCTTAATGAAGATCCGTGGGAGCGCCTCCGCAAACTCCACGCTGCAATGCCTAACACAAAAATCATGATGC
>DGTU01000110.1 GCA_002394465.1 Treponema sp. UBA4328
CAGTCCGCAGCCACTGCAGCAGCAGAAGAAGCATACTCATTCGGGCCATACACCCTTCTCATGAACAGCTGTGTTCTCAAACGCGGTCCTGAAAAAATTCCCCTTTCAACCAAAGAATACAATATCCTCGAATTTCTGGTTAAAAACGAAGGAAAAACACTCACTCCGGAAGAAATTTTTTACGGCGTCTGGAAGCTCAGGTACGGTGATTTTACGGCCGTTGCAGTTTACATACAGCGCCTCAGGAAAAAGCTTGAACCGGTTCCTGCAGATCCAAGGTATTTCAAGACAGTATTCGGCAAAGGCTATATGTTCAGCAAATGCTCTTAAAAGGCTGATTCCATGACCATTAAACGTCAGTTCAGAATATACATACTCAGCATAGTCATAATACCCGTAATAAGCCTTTTTCTCATGTACATGTATGATTACCTTACCCGCCCGGAAAGAATTCTTCTCGACGGAACGGAATTCATAAATCAGCTTGAACAGAACGATTTTACTGATCAGCAGATCAATTACCTGAGAACCGAACTCAAGAAGATTCCCCCGGACGTAGATTACATAATTACCCGTAATCACGAACCGATATACATAAGTTCGCCGGATTTTTTCTCCGAAGCAGAAACTGAACAGGATTTAATCAGCACGCTTATAGGATCCGCATCTCCCGACTACATTTATCAGGTTGTTTCTCCATGCAGGGAACCGGAATGTACAGAAAACATACAGATACTCATGCGTTTCCCGAAGGAACAGAATTCACGCCCTAGAAAAATGCGCAAATACTGGCTTTCCTGCTTTATAGCATTCACGGTAATTTTTGAAATTCTTCTTGTATTTCTCAGCTCAAGGCTTTCAAGAAATATTTCTGCTTCAATCACTATTCTTGAAAAACACACTCACGACATAGCATCAGGAAAACTCGGCAAGCCGATAAAAACAAGGGGTGCCAAGGATAACGAAATAACAAACCTTACAGACAACCTTAACAAGATGCAGGAAAGCTTAAAGGAAATCGAACAGAAAAAAGCCCGTTTCGTCATGGGAATGAGCCACGACCTCCGATCCCCTATTGCCGTAATCAAAGGCTACACGGAAGCACTCAAAGACGGAATCATTTCTGAAGTCGGAAAACAGAATTCAGCACTGGACATCATAAACGACAAGGCAACACAGCTTGAAAACATGATAAACACCCTTATGGACTTCGTTAAGATCAATTCAGGAGACCTCAGGAAAACCTTCGTAAAACTCAATCTTTATGATTTTCTTTCACAGAAGATGAGGGAATTTGAAAGCACGTCAATGCTCTTCAAAAGAAAGTTCAGGTATGAAATACATCTGGACAAAAACTGTACCGTAACTTCCGACCCGCAGCTTTTTGAACGCGCGATTGAAAACCTCTATTCGAATGCCGTAAGGTATACGTCAGAAAACGATGAAATATCATTCAGGGGAATTCAGGACAAAAACAGAATAATCCTTGACTTCAGTGATACAGGCGAAGGAATCTCCAGAAGCGAACTTTCATTTATATTCGACATGTTTTACAGAAGTTCTCCGGCAAGGCAGGACGGAGGACTCGGAATAGGCTTAAGCCTTGTCAAAACAATAACGGAAACTCACGGCTGGAACCTTAAAGTTTTATCAGAAAAAGGAAAAGGAACAACTTTTGAAATTATAATTCCTCTTCCCGGAGAAGCGCCTCAAGAAACGAATTAAGGAAAAGAATGCCTTTTTTCCCAAGCGTAAAGTATTTTCTTCCGCCTGCTTCATACGTAAAGGCAAGAGACTGTTTTTCACGCACGGCAAACTCCTTCATAAAAGTTTCAGGAAAACCGCAGCCAAAACGCTCATGATAATCATTTTCACAGACACCTTCCGTAAGCCTTAATCCCATCATAAAAAACTCAAACTGCTGTATTTTTACATCAATTTTCTC
The DNA here is from genome assembly GCA_002394465.1 of Treponema sp. UBA4328. Classification (GTDB taxonomy): domain Bacteria; phylum Spirochaetota; class Spirochaetia; order Treponematales; family Treponemataceae; genus Treponema_D. Next base: position 1,946 of record DGTU01000110.1, read on the forward strand.
TGTTTCACATACACGACTGTCCGGCATAACAGGCCCGGAAGAAAAAAAAGATACATACGAATCTATATCGCATTTATTATTCCAGCGAAGTTCATCTTCATACACAGTTCCGCAGGCACCGGGACCGCATCCGATATAACTTTTAAGTTTCCAGTAAGTTGTATTGTGTACGCTTTCACATCCCTTTCTGGCAAAATTTGAAACTTCATACTGGCTGAATCCGTTTTTCTCAAGAAAATCACGGCCTTTCATCCACATTTCATCTGCCTGATCATCATCAACAGACACTTTTCCGAGCCTTATATTTTTTTCAAGGGGAGTTCCTTCTTCAACCATGAGTGAATATAGTGAAACATGATCCACCGGATACGTCAGTGCAGTTTTCATCGATTTTTCAAGACTTTCATAACTGCAGCCCGGAAGACCTGCAATAAAATCAACAGACAGCCTTCCCTGCCAGTTTTTCTTTATGATATCAAGGGCACGAAGGGCTTTTTCTTTTGTACACACGCGGCCGCATTTTTTCAGAACTTCATCATCAAGTACCTGAATTCCAAGGGAAAGCCTCGTTACACCGCATTCAGCAGCATTAATTACATAAGATTCTTCTGCATCCTCTCCGTTCATTTCAAGCGTAACTTCACAGCCGTCATTTTTAGGCGCAAGCTTAAAAACCCCATCCATAAGCATTTTAAGCTGCACTTCATTAAGCGTACTTGGTGTTCCGCCGCCGATATAAACGGAATTCCAGCCTTTAACGGAATAGTGCTTTACATAATATGAAATTTCATTAAGCAGGGAACGGACATAAAGGGTATAAAAGTCAGGTTTTGACGCATACAGTGAACGCGGAACGCTGAAAAAATCACAGTAATCACATTTTTTCCTGCAGAAGGGAATGTGTATGTAAAGCGAAGTATTGTTCAGCTGCATCTAGAAAAGTCTAAATTTACTGAAAGGAAAATACTGAAGTATAACGGTTCCGAGGATTGAATCTTCACTTACAGTTCCCCACAGCCTTGAATCCGAACTTGCAGTCCTGTTGTCACCAAGAACAAAATATTCATCATCACCAAGCGTAATTTTTTCGGTTACACCTTTAGTACCGAGAGTCATATCCCAGTCAGGAGGAACGTCAACAAAGCTTATATTATATGCAGAATGCGTAAGTTCAAATTCCGTAAGGAAATGATTCTCCCCCTCCGGCATTATGTAGACATCATAACGGTCAAGATAAATAGTATCTCCTGGAAGTCCGATAACACGCCTTATGTGCGGAGCAGCAAAATATGAATCAGCATCAAAAGGTTTCCACTGTCCGAACGTAACGAAATGACAGAATGAATTCGCTATTTTCTGAAAGAACGAAGTTTCCTCTTCAGCAGCATCGTTAAGAAGAATTACATCTCCCCTGTCCGGAGAAGTAAAAAGAGGAGTAACGAATTCAAAGGCTCCGGCAGGAATATCAGGTTCCATCGAATCAGAACCAGTACGTACGGGAAAAATAACAAACGAAAGGATAAGGTTGATTATAATCAGTGTTGAAAGGATTATAAGGGCTGAACGGGTAATTTTCCTGTAAAGCTCTTTTTTCATTTTATATGATATTTCGTAAATTGCCCTTGACATACTGATAAAATACCACACAATGCATGATGCTTGCAAGCAAGGTTTATAATGAACTATAATATAGAAATATGGCAGAAGGTGTTAAAATTATCGCACAGAACAAAAAGGCTCGTTTCAACTATTCCGTCGAAGAATCCTACGAATGCGGAATTGAACTGGAAGGAACGGAAGTCAAGTCTGTAAAATCAGGAAACATTTCATTTTCCGATTCTTTTGCCGAAATTATAAATAATGAGGTCTGGGTCAGGAATTTCCATATTTCAGAATATTCGTATTCTGCAATGTTCAACCACGATCCTGACAGAAAAAAGCGCCTGCTTCTTCACAGGGAAGAAATAAAAAGAATTAAAAGAAAGGTCGATGAAAAAGGCTGGACTTTAATTCCCCTTGATTTCTACCTCAAAAACGGACGCGTTAAGCTTACGCTCGGTGTATGCAAGGGTAAAAAACTCTTTGACAAGCGTGAAGCAATTAAACAGAGGGACGTTCAGAGGGATGTCCAGAGGGAATTCAGGCACGGTTTTGAATAAAGCCGCAACTGAAACAGGAGAAAACTGCAGCGGATGAGAAAAACGCATATAGTCCTGACATTTATACTCACGATTCTCATAAGTTCAGTCTATGCAATACCGCCAGTTCAGATAGATTATTACGGCGTCCTGTCACAGTCTGACGACCAGAACATGCTCAAGATGGCGCAGGATATTTTCTTTACACAGCTCAAATCAATTGATAATGCTGCCATAGACGACAAGCGCTCAGATTTAAGCGTAACGATGACAGAACTCCCCTCATTTCCTGCAACAAGCCACTTTATTTTTTACGCAGAACTCCGGGAATCTCCTGCAGATGCAATTACCCGGGGATGGGAATGTACGTTCAACATTCTGGACACAAAAGATTCAAAAACAGTTTCAAAGACACAGACCTATGAATCCTATTACAGCATTCTCGTAAGTTCCAAGACAACCATAGAAGAGCTTCTTTCACAGGCTACACAGTCTTCAGAACAGAAATCCCGGCCTGACATTCCTAAAGACAGTTCATATACGGTAAACCTAGACTCACTGGCAGGAAACTGGTCCGGTGAACCATATACAGACAAAATCGTAATCCTCAGGGGCGGAAGAGGCTTTGTAATCTTCAAGAACGGAGCTTCAATGAACATTTCCGTAACAGTCAACGGTCTGGATCAGAAAGGAAACATAAAGGCACTCAAAATCAGGCAGACAGGAAGACCGAATGCATCTTTCTTTCCTTCACTTCCGCGAGAAACAGCCTTAAATTATGCCGCACACGCAAAACCGATCGAATGGGAACTTACCCTTGTTTCCCCTGACACCCTTAAGGGAACCAAAAAAACGGCAGTCTTCTCCGCTTCTGCAAATTCAGCAGTAGAAGGAACAGAAGAAATAATCTGGTCAAGAAAATAATTATTCAGACGCTTTTACAGCCTTTCTTTCACGAAATCGTGCAATAAAACCTGCAAGACAGCAGATATCAGCAACAAGCATTGAATAAAATGCCGGATAAAAATACCTGAACTCCATACTGTGAGTTGAAACAACAATCCCTGCATAATAAAAAACAGAAAAAATCACCAGCCAGAACTCAAGCGACTGCGTATATTTTATCTTTTCAATCTTTATCTTCGTAATTACAATAACAAGAGTAATTATAAGCATAAGGTAAGGTCTTAACGGAAAAAAGGTTTTATTAACGGCAAACGAATAGCTGTCCAGAAACCAGTGCCTTACCCTGGAACCTGTAAGTCCGTAACGGCTTCCCTGATCCCACATGTCATAATACCATTCCCCGAGGAAAAGATGATTTCCGATTCCAAGCGAATAGGTTATAAAAAATACTTCTGTCCTTAAAGCTTCATACGGTTCTTCCCGGAACAGGTTTATATATTTTTCAAGATTTGCTTTCAGTCCGGCTTTTGAAAGGTCAGCACGTCCATAGTCATCAAATTCCTTGAAAAGCACATGAATCGACGGAAAAAATTTCTCTTCCCTGTTCATCGCATCGACGAGAACTTTCGTTTTTCCCTCTCCGTAAAGGTCATCGTAATACGTAATATATTTTTCCTGTTTTTCAGGAGGCATCCTTGCAATAGTCGTAACCGTTTTCCAGAAAAAACCGCCCGTAGAAGGACTCATCGTATCAATGTTCAGGATTTTAGGGATTGCAGCAACAAAGAACACCCCGAGGAACAACATTGCAATGAGCAGAACTCTTGAAAGAACTGCTTTCTGATTATAAATGATAAAGGCAGCAGCAACAGGAAGAATCGTAAATGCATTTGCCCTGAAACCGAAAACGATGAACGACGTAAAAACCGTAAGTACGCATACCGCAGCCCTGTCAAAGTTCATCAGCGTAGAAAAATCGAGTTCAAGAAGAAAAACAAGGGCGACAAAACCTGTTACATATCCGATTGAAACATCATAATAAATGCTTACGGCAAAAAACACCGGATTAAAAAGATAAAGAATATATGCCATAAAGCGGTTTTTAACCGTAAGGCGTTTTATCAGCAGGAGTGAAAAATAAAAAAAGAAAAAAGCCTGGAAAAATGCGTATCCGCTGTAATTACCCAGGAAAATGCGGAAAAAGGCAAGAAAATAGGCAGGTGTCGGCGTAACCCAGATCTGATAAGGCTCCCCCTGCGTCCCGTGAATCAGGTCACGCACAAGATCTTTTATATTACGAGCCAGTTCAATACGCTCATAGACATCTGAAAAAAGATTTCCCGGATATGTAATGATAAGGCACAGTGCTGCAGCAAAGAGCGAAACGATACAGATTTCCTTATTATTATTAAAGCCGCGTACAAACACACTGTTCCGGACTGATTTAATCCGATCTGGCATAACTCAAGACTCCGATTTTATAAAAATGAGACTTGAGTATAGATTTTTGATTAATTTTTAGCAACAGAAAAAAAAGAACGCTTTCAATGCTACAGAATAACTGCACCCTGACGGAGAATTTCTATTTTTCCTTCAGTCGAAAGGCTCACGATTGTAGAAGGAACAGCTCCTTTTTTATCACCGTCATCGATTATAAGCGGAACATCCTTACCGAAAGTTTCCTTAATTTCAGCAATAGTTGACAGATTCTGTTCACCGCTTTTATTTACGCTTGTAGAATAGACCGGCGCACCGCATTCCTTTATAACCTGTCTCAGCCAGTCATCGGCAGGACACCTGAATGCAGTCGTTTCAAAGTTTCCGTCTTCAGCAAAAGTATGAACGATAATCGTAAGAGGACCCGGCCACCTTGCAAAAAGTTCATCCGGAATAAGATCCCTTGTATATTTTTTTACGTCAGAAGGTTCAGCAATAAGCTGTATCAGCCGCTTGGATTCATCCCTGCCCTTTATCCTGCAGATTTCCTGATTTGTATGAAAAGAATAATGCCTGCCGTCTACAATTCCTGAAAATCCGTAAACAGTATCAGTCGGAAGTATGACAACTTTACCCCTGCGAAGATAACTTACGGCAATAGAAACAGATTCTTTATCAGACTTGCGGCAAATCATAAATCGGCACTTCCTTTATTACAGAACGTTTTGAAACCCTGCGTGTTTTCACTGAACTCAGGAACAGAAGAAAATAAACTCCTGCAAAAAC
>DGTU01000019.1 GCA_002394465.1 Treponema sp. UBA4328
TTGCAAATGAAGGAATTATGATTTTTCCTTTTTTGTCGATTGCACGGCGGACAATCCTCTTGAGTTCATTCATGGCAAGATCGGTTCCCTCATGCTTGCGGTTACCGTATGTACTTTCCATGACGATGTAATCCGGAGCCGGAACATTTGTTGCAGGATCCTTGATGATAGGCTTTGTCGTGCGTCCGAGGTCGCCCGTATAGAGAATCCTTATTTCATCCTGGCCGTCACGGCGGTCTTTGCCGCTTCTTCGTTCTACGCCCTTGTATGCAGCCTGTTCTTCTGCTGTGGCCTTGCGCCTGTCATTCTTCATGCGGCGGTCATTTTCTTCGAGAGTAAAATAGCTGTCTGTTTTTTTCCAGCCGAAAATTCTGTTCCAGAGACCTGCTTTTTCCCTGAGTCCCGAAGTTTTTTTGTTTCCGCGCTGTCCCTTGATGACGACGTATGCAAAGGCAGAACCAAGGATGTGCCCTGCATCAAAATATTCAAGTTCAACATCTGGAGCAATGTACATTTTGCGGTTATAGCCGAGCGTAACGATGAGGTTTTCTGCCCTGATACAGTCCTGCTCGTTGAACAGAGGTTCCCAGTTGAATTTTTCACCTTTTTTGGCAGCCTGTTTGCGCAGGTACTCGGCATCCCTCGACTGAATGCGCGCACTGTCCATCATTACGAGGTCTGCGAGGTCGCGCGTAGCCGGAGTGGCATAAATGTTTCCGCCGTAGCCCTTTTTTGCGAGGACAGGCAGAAGACCGCAGTGGTCGTAATGCGCATGAGTTACGATCACGGCTTCTATTTTATCAACAGCTATATCAAAGTCACGGTTTTTTTCGTCAGATTCGGCACGCTTTCCCTGAAACGCACCGCAGTCAATCATGAATGACCTTCCGTCAACTTCAAAAACATGCTTAGAACCAGTAACTTCCTGGGCCGCACCAAGCGAATACAAAACTACAGACATCATTAGCCTCCATTACCATCACATAAGCTACTTATATTTTAAGCCGTAAAAACCAAATTCTCAACTTTTATTTTTTGCATAATGAGAATACCCGGCCACAAAAAAAACAGGCCTCCCTGTTACAGGAGACCCGAAAAAGAGAGCATAATTTTGTTTTACTTCATCTGTGCTGTTTCGATGAAGCCGGCAGAGCCTTTAGTTATAGCATAGCCGAGGATAGGATTTTCTGTTCCGTTACCGTAAACGTTACCGTAACTTTCATATCCATTACCGGACTCTGTTACAGTTGTCAGTTTCAGAAGGTCCGTAGTTCCTGTTTTTGAACCGGTAATTCTGCCTGTGTTACTGTCTTTCCACAGACCGATATTAATATGATCTACAGAGACTTTGCTGCCTGAAGGAACAATAGATACTTCCCATGCTCCTGTAAAGGCATCTTCTTCAGCACCGACTGTCAGGGAACTTACAGACAGAGGCGAAGCATTTGACCAGTGAGCAGTTTTTGGTCTTGCACAGCTTCCTGCATAGTAACTGATATATGGAACCGGATTATCATTTGAATCAAGTCCGACATCAATGTTAAGTTCAGTACCTATGATTCCATAAGAGTCTACGATACAGGCAGCCTTTGTATCAGGATCAGCATAGTTCGGAATATATGCATACCATACATCACCGTTGAGACCGTCATAGGCAGCAATATGAACGCTGTCTCCGGTAACAGTAACCTTACAGTATTCTCCGATACCGTTTCCTTCTCCAAAGATTGCGACAGGCTTAGTCCATCCAGTATCATCCTGTAAGTATGTACCGACATTGATTGAATTCGGCTTTATATTATACGAATAAAGCATCTGATTATTCTCTGCATCCCACCATACGGCAATTACGGCATCATCACCGTCACCGCCGTTCTCAATTGCTGCAATACTTACATATTTACCTGCGTAAACAGGCTCAGGCTCTGCTTCATCAGTCATTACGGCAGCACTCTCTGTGTGCAAAGTTGTTGTTCCTACGTCTCCATCATTTCTGCACTTTGTATATTTATTCTTATTCTGACCAGCTATAAGTGAATTATGAGAAAGACGATAATCACCATTATGTCCTTCCAGTGTATTCTTACCTGCTGATTCAGCTTTATTACCTTCTCCATAATAATCACCAAAAAATGTAGCTTTCTGAGCATCAGTCGTTCTGTTAGTTTGCCAATCATTGACTCTGGTATTAGTAAATTCACCCCGCTTAAAGCGGATCTCATCATTAATTTCATCATAATATGCAAGATAAACTGTCGTAGAATCCGCCGTTGCCGAAGTTGTCGCTAGAGACGGAGAACGAACCCTTTCCTTGTTAAAGTTTCGTGTTAAATTTCCTGCGCTGTTATAATCTGCCTGAGCGATAAATTCAAGCCTGTACTGGTTTTTACCATCGTTATAACCATTAACACCCCTGTTAGCACGTCCCCAGCGGCTGGTCATAATCCTGAAGGTATCAGCCCTGTTGTCTGCAATATCACCACCGGCAGCAGTTCCGTAAGAATATCCGAGTTTGTCATAGGCAAGGCCTACGCTCGTCCAGAAGTCATAACCGCCGATATAAAGGTCATACGAGTGGGTATCATCACCCTTATTTCCGTGCGGCATGCTGTAGAACAAGGTACCGTTTACGAATGCAAATCCGACATCCTTATTGTCAGGGTTGATTGCCATTACAGGCTGTGTAGCATATCCGTTTACAGGCTTTACTGCTTCCGGATTAATCTGCCATACATCAAGTTCGGCATCATCTGTAAGCAGGTTATTGTTGATGCTGTTTGGCTGGCGGTTATAGTAATTCTTATAGACAGAATACGTTCCCGTCAGTTCATTCACTGCTTCTTCTGCTTCGTATGCACCGTATGAATCATTGCAGTTTTCGTTGTTGAGTGACCTGATTCCGCCGACATCAGCATATACGCTTCCTGAAGTAAACTCAGAGATGCCGGTTTTGCCTTCATCCTTATCGTAGGTAATCTTATATACGCTGTCTGCATATTTGAATGAAGAAGCATACCATCCGAGTTTAGAATCCGGAGTTACCTTATCATATGAAACGGAAGCAGTCTTGCTGTCATGCAGGCTTCCGCCTTCAAGGTTAAAGCCGTAGAGATATACGGATTCTTCTGCTGAAACGGCATAGTGACCGAGTGCAGTCCTGTCGTATACGCTTGAGTTTGCCTTCTGCAGTTTCGAAAGGTTTGTCTTAAATCCGACGATGTAAGGTACGACGTCGACCTGATAGTAAGGCACGTCCGTCGTTCCGTCAGTTACGGTGTAAACATCTTCAGGATACGTTGCTGCAACAAATTTGTCGTGATCAGCAATAACTGCCGCATTTGTATTTCCTGCAAGGTCAGTTACGTAAACCGTAAATTTGCAGTTTCCTGCTGCTACAGTTGAAATCTGCTCGGTATCAATGCTTACGGTCCAGTAGACTTTATGTCCCTTCTGTCCGAAGTAAACCGTATCATCATATACGCCCTGCTTTCCTTCTGCAGAAACAAGAGTTACTTCATAACCGGCTGCAATTGCAGAAGCTGATTTAACCCATGTATTCTCAGCTGTGTTGTATTCAGCAATCGTCTTCTTTGCACCGCTGTCAAAGCCGTCAAAACTGAATTCAAGTTTTGAGATTGTATGATCATCAAATGCAGTTCCCGTGAACGTTACCTTTCCTGAGACCTTAGGATCTGCGTCATATTCAGCACCTGTATAGCCTGTTTCTGATGCCATATAATTCTTGTAGCCTGAAGAAACATATTCACCTTCAGAATTCTTTGCCGTCCAGTCACTTTCAAGTTCAATGTGTCCGTTAACGGCAGAACCCTTGTAGAGCGAGTTCTTTGATGAACTGATCCAGTAGAACGGATTTACTACAGCCTTAGGAGCATTTCCGTCAGTGAGGTCAACCTTGAAGTCTTTTACGTAGAGGACACAGTTCTGGCTTGTACTTCCCTGCTCAGTTTCCTGAGTCTTGTCCCAGAAAGTGAATGAAGCGCCCATGGTCTTATCTTCATAGGTTCCTGCGGCAAGGCTTGCATTCGTCAGGGTAAAGCCGTACAGTTCAGGATCCGTTTCAACGTTGTTGTATTCAATCTTTCCTATTCTGTCCGTAATGAGAGTACTGAAATCAACTGCCGTACCATAAGTTCCGGCAGAAGCCTTTACAGGACTGTCACCCGAAGCGCCTTTAGAATAAACCATTCTGACGCCTTCGTTACCGCCGACAATTTCTGCAGCAACGGCAAGGCCCTTTTTAATCGTAAATCCGCCTGAAGTTATACCGATTCTGTCCTTTGCACCCTTTGCTGTAATTCCGTAAGAATCATTTACGTTATATACGTTGAATCCGTCAAATTCGTTTGCTTCCCAGATTCCGTTAGAGTTCAGATCCGTTCCGAGGTAAACTTTTGCAAGGCGCGGAGCATTATTAACGATCTTAACCGTTCTTGAAACCGAACTTGCATTTCCAGCCGCATCAAAGGCAATCACGACAAGCTTTACAGGACCGTCAGGAATATTACCCGTGTGCATTGTTCCTGACCAGGTGTATCCGATCGTACGTGAACCGCTTATTGATTCAGGCATTTCGTCACCGTCGTCATTTGTCTTGAACGTAAAGCCTGTTCCCTTCATGTTATCCGGAACTTCACTTCCAGTATTGTTTACAACCTGTGCATACGGGAAGAAGGCTGAAGCATCATTATCTGCAGAAAGGCTTGCATCCATAGAGAAGGTAACGGTACTGTCTTCTTTCTTAGTAATGATTCCAAATCCGCCGCCGATGTAAATAAGTCCGCCTGCACGTATGTGAGCATTCGATGCCACGTCAGTCTGAGTAAAGGTATAGGTTCCGTCAGAACCTGCAACGGTTCCGCCGGTAAAGTTCTTGCCGTACAGTTTGATATTGTCATCATCGTTTACGCTGACAGAAGTAAGTCCGTCATCTGCAATTACTGCCCGTGCATCTGTATGACCGCTCTGAACAAACGGATCAAGTACGCACGGAACCGTATAACCTGCATCACGGACATACTGGAATACGACCTTGTCGAATCCGGATCCGGTTTCCTTTACCGTTCCGCCGAGAGTAAAGATATAATCTGAGTCATAGACTTCGTAAGTTACGCCTGACTTGATTTCGTTTGAACCGTCGTCAGCGAGCTTTTCGTTCCTGAATACGGCTTCAATCTGAGGTGCCGTATTATCAATAGAATAACTGTAAGTCCTTGAACTCTTGAAGCCTGAATTGTCAGAAACATCAATCGTATAGGAAACGGCAGAACCTGCAATTGCAGTAGTATCAACCGGAATATAAACCATCTTTGATACAGAACCGTCAGTTTCAGTTTTAGCAGCCGTCGTGTAGTAACCGCTTCCGGCATAGAGTATATTCCTGTCCTTCTGAATCTTAATGCTGTCTTCGTTGATTGAGTCGTTATCATTAAGTTCTACGGCAAGATACCATACGCCCCTTAAGTAACTGTCAGTATTTTCGGCATTTGTCGAAAGGATTACATTGTCCTCAGGATTAGCAGAATCAAATGAAGAATATCTCCTGAGTTCAGGACTCTGCTTCGGAGCATTGTTGTCAATGTGAATGACGGCAATTTCTGACCATGTACCAAGTTTTCCCTGTTCGTTAACGGCACATGCCCTGATTGCAATGTTTGTAGTTTTGCCTTCAGGAGGATTAAGGTCATTGTTTTTATTGAGTGAAATATTCCATGTTGCAGTCTTTGTTGCAGCAGGAATTCCCCACCATCCGTCGTCAAAATATGTAAGCGTTCCGAATTCTTCGCCTTCAGCATTTCTGATCGTTGAAGAAGTTACGACTCCTCCAAGGGCAGTAAATTCTGCCTGGAGTGAAGAAGCATTCTTATTCCATGTAACGCTTCCGTCATCTGCCACGAGACCTGTCTGAATGTATGCAGTATCTACGGCACAGGTTCCCGAAGGAATTTCAACCGTACCGCTTACACGGATTGTACCTGCGAGAGTTGCAAAGGCCTGAACGACGCCGTCCTTTTTGTCATAATCGGCTTCTGTCGGATAACTCAGGGAAACCTTAGGCCTGTCGCCGTCCGGGTTATGGGTTATGTGATAATCCCTCTTTATGTAGTAGTTACCGAGCGTATCCGTCGTCTTCAGGAAGAACGGAATCGTATAAATTCCGCCTTCTGAATCATAGGTGACATGATATTCAGTTTCATTGTCAAAATATGTAAGGTCCTTGTTATCCTGATCGTTTCCGAAGTTAAACTGCCACAGGCTCGTTCCGCCCGAAGACTTGAGGTTATCACTTCGCCATGACAGGGCTGCAAGCTGTTCATCAGTCCAGAGGTCGGAATAATCTGCAGGAGGAATGAGCCATTCAATTGCTTCAAGCCCGATTCCTTCATCTATCGCAATACCTGTAATGTTAACTTTACCCGTTACCTGATCCGAAGAAGTCGGACTCGTTACCGTAATATTTTCCGGTCCTGTATTGTCAACAAAGAAGTTTGCACTTGTTTCAGTAACGTTGTCTGCTGCATCGCTTACTGCAATCGTTACGGTCTTTAATCCGGTCTGTACTGAAGAAACATCAATTACAGGAGTTGCATAATATTTATAAGTTACGCCGTCTGCTGTTTTTGTAACTTCAGGGCTGACCTTTTCAAGCGTTATTGTATCACCTGAAGCCCCGTAATCCGCAGTTTCAACAGTGCCTGTACCGGCATCCTTTATCGTAATCTTTACGCCGTCTGCACTGATGTTTGCATCATAGGCAGGTACATAGAATCTTATGTATCTTGCTTCAGTTCCGCCGGCATAGCGGCTTGAGCTTATGATGTAACTGTCAGTATCGTTCTTTACGTCTGAAGCAGAATTAAGCGACAGTGTACTGCCGTCAGCAAGACCTGCCGTATAAACCTGAGGTTTTGCAGTATCAAGCTTGATGCTTACAGGAGAATTGTTGTCGAGTCCGTAATCACCGGAAGCAAATTCGCTGTCCTGTGTATTCGAGAACTTATAGTACGGCCTGCTGAATTTGTCGTCGTCACCGGTCTTAAATACCTTGTTTCTTGAGTCAGTTACTTCAAAGTAAAGTTTGTTTCCTTCACCGTCACTGCCCTTTACGCTGTAGCTCCAGCTTCCGTTGTCGACTTCAACTGTCTGCCATGTAGAATTGTTTTCAGAAACCCTGAGCAGGCTGATTCCGTCATCATCAATAATGTTTCCGCGGATTATCCTGTCCGTGAGCCATGAAGAAGCATTGCTCATGCTGGTAACCGTTATTACAGGGCGGTCCTTATTTTTATCAACGGTGTATTCAAAGTATTTTCCGCTGTAGTCATAGGTTTTAGTTCCGTCGGAAGATTCAGTATAAATATTACAGTTACCGGCACCGTCAGTTACAACCGGAACCAGATAGATTTTCTTGCTGACGAGTTTTGAAGTAATTTCTGCATCAGTAAATACTCCGTAGCTGTCAAAATTTTCTATTGTCCATGAGTAAATTCTTGAAGATTCAGTTATGTCGATTCCGATCTTCGTCATGTTTTCAGTGCGTGATGAAGCAGAAGGAATCTGTGTAGAATAATAAAGTTCGAGTTTTGCAGGAACTGCACCGCTGTAAGACGTTGTTCCCATGATATCCATTACGCCGTTAATGGTTGAAGATACAGAAGGAGCCGTCATTGAAATTTCAGGTGCTTCAGTATCAACCTGCAGGGTGAATATCGTACTTGAACTTGCGTTTCCGGCCTTGTCCGTTATGGTAGCATTTACGTTGTAGCTCTGGCCCTGTTCAAGTGAACTGAGTTTTGCAGCAGGTACGGATGTAGTCCATGTTACGGATTTGTTTTCCGTCGTTCCCGTATCAGCAATGGTAACCGGAACTTCTGATGTTCCTGCAATTACTGTATCTCCGATTTTAATCGTTACGCTGCTTACGCCGGAAGCATTGTCCGTTGCAGTTCCGGAAAGTGCAATTGCAGCAACTTTGTTCGTATACTGAGAACCGCTTGTAGATGAACTCAACAGCGGAGGCTCCGTATCAACGTTGAGTGAGAATGAATCAAGGTTCCTGTTCCATACAGTATTTGCAGAAACAGAACCGTCATTTATATCAGAAGCTTTAAGCGTATCAATTCCGATGTTTCCGACATTATCTTCGGCAGCAAGCAGGAGATAGTTTTTTTCTGCATTAAAGCCTGAAATAGCCTGCTTGAAGGAATACTGAGTATCAGTAAAGCTGCGGCTTCCGGTACTGTCAGTATATGAAATGCGTTTTGTAACAGGTGCAGAAAGCGGCGCAATGCTTCCGGTCTTCTGTGCGGCCGGATCTGCCTTGAATGCAGCAATTGCCGCTGCATCAGGTTCAGCATCAAAGATCTTGTAGTAAATCATCTTTACGCCGGAACCTTCTTCAATCCAGTCACCGCGTATTGTGATTGTCTGCGCAGAACCCCATGTTCCGGCCTGATATTTTCCGCCGACGTCTTTATCTTTATCAGCAAGGGCAGTTATTCCTGAATTCCATGCCTTAAGTTCAGCCAGATCATTGTCACCTTCACCGACACGGAAAATTACGTCCTTGCTGTTTTTGTCATAAATATGTTTTCCGGCAGGCTCAGTATCATCAAATTCAATGCTGAATTCCTTAACCGATTTGTTTCCGGCCTTGTCAGTTGCCGTAATTCTAAGAAGAACGTCATCTGTATTCTCCTGAGCCTTGAATGAACTCAGGTTAATGTTCGTAAACGACCATGAAATTGCAGTGCTTGAATCAGAAACAGTTTTTGCATTTCCTGAAGAATCTTTTCCGATGAATTCATATTTCGTCGAGCCTACGATATAGTTATCCGTAGTATTACCGCTGAGAGTGAAAGTTTTTGTGCTGTTGATGAAGAATTTGTCATCAGACGGCTGATAACTTCCGGAAACTGCAACATTTGAAACTGCAGGATTTACCGTATCAAGGAAGTATGAACGCGGTAACTTCATCGTACCGCCGCCGTTTGTAGCATTAATGGTAACATCAACCGTATAAAGTCCCTGCCCGTCAGCAATCAGTGAAGCAATTGCAGGAGTCTGGGTAAAATTAAAGCTCCAGTTATAGGTATATTTGTTCTGCTCCTCTTCATCCTCTGCGAAAGCTGCCATTGCATGTTTTTCAACTTTTGCATTTTTGTTTATTGAATCCGTCGTATCAGCAACAGTAACGTCATATGTAATTGCAGAAGAAGAAATCTCTTCAGCCGGAGAGAATACAGTTCCCATAAATCCGAAACTTCCGTCCGAAAGAACAGACGCCTTGATTACGCCTGCACTCGGAATGTTTATGTTTCCGTTTTCATCACCGATATTGATTGTCGGTGCTTCAGAATTTGATTTTGCAAAGAAACCGTAACCTTCATCAGATGAAGCAAGTATGTTCTGACCGGTTATGTCGTGACCTTCAACAGTAAAGGTATATTTTTTACCGGCAATAATGTCTTTCTTTACAACAGAAAGGCTTGCAGAAACCTTAACTTCACTTGAGTTTTCGCTGTCAGCCGTCGGAGTGAATCTGTATTCATCAGGGACAAGTGAAGAACTTTCAAGAGCCGAGTCACTGAGGATGTCCATATCAAGACCTTTTTTCTGCGCGTACTCACGTGCAACAGTTTTGTTCCAGGTCCAGAAGAGATTTTTCTCAGTTTCGCCTTCCTTTGTATAATAAATAGAAACAGTATTCGTAATTATCGTATTATTCTTATCGAGACCGACTTTAATGTTTGCGCTTATGCTTGAATCTGAATAATAAGACGGATAACCGTCAGTAAAATGCGTAGTATCAGTCGTAGATGTATTTACGGCAAGTCCGTCTATAGTATAAGTCGGATTGTTTGCCGGATTCATGGTGAATACAGGATAAACGTTACCCTGAGAAGTACTTGTATTAGATATGTCAGCTGAAATGTCATCATCCTTTACGCTCAGACATTTAGCTTCATCAAGGATTGATTCAAGATCAGCAGAATCTTTATAGGCCTCATAAACTCCGTTAGTTCCGTTGAGATACTGCTTGAGCCTGAATACGGTAAAATCCTGGAATTCTGAATTTTTGTTTGATATGAGGGTCTTCATGTCAGTGGTTCCGCGGTAATATACGGTAGTTTCGTTTCCGCATTTATTTTCAGAACCGCCGGTAAAATCATTGTACTCTGCCGCAGAATCATATGCCGTCAGACTGAAATAGAATTTTTCGTCTGTCGCTGTCGTTGTATTTCTGTAATCTGCAATTTTAGAAGCCGTATAAAGGGTTTCGTACCAGTGCCACTTAGCCCAGTTTGCATCAGCCCTGTTATCAATGTCAAAATCATAGTATTCAGCAATTATAAGCGGATTTGAGTTATCCATATTCTGAATATTGGTAAAATCAGCATCAGCAAGCTTTGAACCGCCTGCATCATAAAGCGAAACTGTCAGTTTTGAGATTCCAAGAGGATCGTCCTCGGCAAAGTTTCCTACAAACTGTACGGTACGTCCGTATGAAGTCACATTGTTTGAAGCACCGACAGAACTTGGTTCCGTAAGGACAATGACAGGTGCCGTATTATCTATCGTAAGTTCACGTGCTGCAGGATCAGAAGAACGGCCTGCACCGTCGACAGCAACTGCCTTTACAGAATACGAACCGTCACAGAATTTCCAGCCGTTTGTTGACTTATATTCTTCGTCATTCTTTTCATTCAGCCTGCATTTCCACGTACCGTCCGGATTGATATCGGCATTACCGGTCCATGCAATGTCTTCACGTGTCGTACTGACTTCTTTTCCTTCGGCATTTACCGTTTTCTCTGTAGTTTTATAGGTAAGGGTAACTTTAATGCTGCTGAGGCTTTTGTCATCACTCCAGCGTCCGCCAAGCTCAAAAACTCCCTTAATCCGCGCACCGTCAGATGCTGCAGGAGGATACGTAATCGTAACGCTCGGTCTGTCCGTATCAACGCTTGAACCGAGACCGACATTATCTTCGCAGGTCGTAAAAATTAATAAAGATGATAAACTCAAAAGACAGAAAAACGATTTTGCAAAATTCTTCATAAGATTACCTCATAAAATTTAATAACAAATGGTTATACTTTTTGAATATCGGCATAATCCAAAGAAATATACAGCTTTTTACAAGAACTTACTTAGAATTTTAACACACGGGATTTGAATAACAAAAAAAAGGACTGCCGGCTGGCAGTCCTTTTACTCAGATACAGTATGAATTATTTTATCTGGAGGGAAATGTCTGAATACTCAATGTATGCAGAACGTACCGTATAAAGTCCGGCATAAACCCATTTTGAATCTACTTCAGTAAGGTCTGCAGTATATTCAGCAGAATCTTTTCCGTATTTTACGGTGTAAGTATTTCCATTCTTTGTAATCTCAAGGGCAACCTTTGTACCGGCAGACGGGAACTTTTCGTTCTGAACTTTAGTCTGCTTGAGGCTTCCGCCGTCCCTCTGGAAAGTAGAAGAGAATGCATCCTCACCCTTTGCAAGTCCGAGAACTCCGGCTGCAACATAGTCACTCTTAACCTGGTTATCGTATTTATCAATGTAAACGTCGTCACGTACCATGAGGCCGAAACTTACCTGATTGTTTTTTGTGGCATTTTTTACGGTTGCAGTTGCCTTAAGCGTAAAGTTTTTGTCTGCAGGAATCTGCTGGAAGTAGAATGCAAGTCCGTCTGAACCTGAAGCGATTTTTCCGGCTGATTTCTTTCCGTCCGTTGAGCCTGAGTGCATCATTACGGTCTTTCCTTTCTCAGCAATTTCATACTGATCAGCGTCACCGATTTTTTCTGCACCGCCCATGTCACCGAATACAGTTCCGTACCATGGCGCAGTCGTTACGAATGTAGTACTCTTGTCAGCAGGAGAGAATTCTGTGTAAACAGGAACAACGTAAGAAGGATTCGGAACAAGTACGTCTTCTCCCGGAGCCTTGATGTCTTTCTTTACGAGCTTTGAAAAATCCTTGTTCTGCTTTGCAACTTCCTGAACGACATTATATGCCAGAACAGAAGCACCGTATGTATTGAGGTGTGTATTATCTACAGAACCAGGTTTGTGTCCGAGCCATGCATGGAATTTAACGGTCTTGTCATCACCGAGTGATTCATAGAGGCTCTTTGTATATGCAGTATTGTCTACGAGAGGAACCTTGCATTCAGCAGCAAGTTCGCGGATAGCCTTAGGGTAATCACCGCCTGCAAATTCTGAAGTTCCTGTCGTAACGTGAACATAGTTTCCTTCGTATGCTTTTCCCGGAGCGCGGCGTACAATCGGTGTACAGAGGATTGGAGTTGCCTTTTTGTCCAGTGCAAGCTTAACGTAATTTACATAAAGTGAATTTTTGAATGAACCGGCAGTTTCCTTTGAACCGTTCGGATTCGTATAGCGTGCTTCTTCGGTTTTTTCGTCATTGTGACCGAAACCGATTACAAGATAGTCGCCTTTCTTGATGCTGTTTACGAGGGCCTTGTAGTTAGGTTCAGTAAGGAAGCTCTTTGAAGAACGTCCGCTCATTGCGAGGTTGATTACCTCAACTTTTTTCTCATTGAGATATCCCTGAAGTTTTGTTCCGATTCCGAAACGAGGATAATAGTAAGGATCATCAAAAGGACTGAATGTTGAATCTCCGACAACATAGATTTTTGTGCCTTTTGTATTGGCAATTGCACTGATTGTAGCAACCTTTTCAACCTTTTCGTTAGCTGCAATGGAAGCAGTCTGAGCCGAAAGGGAGAAAGCAGCAAGTGCAAAAAGCGCAGCAGCAAGAAGTTTTTTCATTGTTTTCTCCTGATTTTAAATAAAAAAATGCCGGGCTTAAAATCACCCGGCACTTATTATAAAGCAAATTAAAAAACTTGTCTTTTATTTTAGTTCAATATTTGCAAAGTCTTAGATTTATGACGTCTTAGTTCTGAACTGAAGTCGTATTCCTTACGGTAACGTCGTGTGCGCTTCCTTCCTGGATTGTTACCGGTGAAACAAGCGTAATCTTTGCCTTTTCCTGAAGCTCAGGAATTGAAAGGGCCCCGCAGTTACACATCGTGTGAACAACCTTGCTCAAAGTCATTCCTACACCGTCATGAAGGTGACCTGCATACGGAACGTAAGAATCTACGCCTTCTTCAAAAGCCATTCCCTTCTTTCCGCCAAGATCATAACGCTGCCAGTTGCGGGCA
>DGTU01000040.1 GCA_002394465.1 Treponema sp. UBA4328
GTGGTTACGGTCAACCCCTTTATCAACTTCTCGTAGCGGGGGAAGGATTTGAACCTACGTCCTCCGGGTTATGAGCCCGACGAGCTGCCAACTGCTCTACCCAGCGTCGTAATGTTTGAAAATAGTACTGTTTAATGCGGTTTATGTCAATATTATACTTCAGGAATTCCTGAATAAATTTATTTTTATCCGCTAGAAAGATGATTCTTTCTTGAATGCCGTTTCGAGGCGTTCGCCGATTTTCTGGAACTGTTCTTCACTGGTTATGTGGAACCTTGAAAGTATTTCAGAATCTATCTGGTAGTAATCTACTTCGCTGCTCTGATAATGGGTAAGCATGTCAGACAGGTATACGAGTGAAGTAAGCGTACGTATTTCTTCCGGGGCGATATCCGGTTCGTGATGGTACTGTATTACCGAAGAAATTACTTCCGGAAAATTCCATTTTTCTGCGATGAGTGAACCGATTTCTCCGTGATTTACTCCGGCGAGAAGCTTTTCGAAAATATCCGGCTGAATACCTTTCTGTGCGCATACGTCCTTGATTTTGTTTATTGCTTCCGGGTGTGCTGCATCAAATATGAGTTTTCCCATATCATGCAGAAGGCCGCAGACATAGGCGTCATCTATTACGTTGCGTTCGTTTGCACAGAAATTTCTTGCGAGGTTATATGAATAAAAGGCTACCTGCTGTGAGTGAGACCATATGCTCTTTATCTGGTCTGAGCCGATTCCCTGCAGTGCATTTACTGATCCGATTGAAATGAGGAGGTTCTTGATTCCGCGGATTCCGACGAGTTTTACTGCATCTGCTATGTTGTGGCACGGACTTGCAAGTGCAAAGGTTGCCGAGTTTACAAGCTTGAGAAGGTCTGTCGTGAGGGAAACGTCGCTTGAAATAAGCATTGCGATGTCGCTCATCTTGGAATTCGGGTCATTTAAGAGCCTGTTAATTTTTACGATGCTGTCCGGGAACTGTGGAAGTGCATCGATGATATTTACAAATTCCTTTGATACTGTCGAAATGTCTTTCTGGATTTTTTCGTTGAGAGGAAGAATAATCCTTGTAATTGTTTCACCGTTTTCGCACAGAATCTGGAAGTTTTCCTCAGTAAGTCCGATTTTTTCGAGCATGAGGATCATGATGATAAGTCCAAGGCCGGCACCTTCCGTATCATCAAGAACCTGTGTAAGTGCCTGATCTACTGAAGTATACTGCTGTGCCCTGTTTAGCTTGTCATGCATGCGTACGTATTCAGATTTGGTGAGTTCAGAGTTATTGCGGATTTCTACCTTGATTTTGTTGTTGCGGGTCTGAAGGATAAGCTTTACGTATAATCCGGCTTTTTTCTGCAGGGAAAGATAGTAACGGATGTTGTTGAGGGTATCCTGCTTGCAGGTCTTCATTCCCTCTTCATATTCTTCCGGATTGTTTATATCAAGGTGTTTTTCCTTAAAGTAAATGCGCTTTGTGTTTGCTTTTTTTGCGTTTGTTATGAGCTCGTTCAGACAGTAAGTCAGATATTCAATCATCTGTGCCTGATTGAGTTCTTCGAGGAATGTCGAGAGAACGGAACCCATATATACTTCCATTTCATGCGGAAGCGTATATGTCGTTATGGAAAGAGGAATCCCGGCCCTTATAGCCATCTTGATTTTTGATATGTCCAAACTAACTTTTTGCTGTGGCATTAAACATCCTGTCTCAAATTAATATTTGTATTATAACCGATTATTTATTATTATAAAACTATGTTTGATTTTTTTCTTGCCCAAATGCTTGTTGTTATGATGCTTTTGGCGTCACTTTTGAGGGTATTTTTCATCAGTCACTCAAAAATTGACTTTCTGGCGTTCCTGTCTCCTGTAGCACTTTTAATTTCTCTTGTTATATTTTACATCTGGGGCGCAGAATTTTCTACAATAATATTACTTTGTATTTCGGCATTCGTTACTTTTACAAACATACGTTCCCTCATCAGGTTAAATTCAAGGCTGTTTGTTGACCATTATAACCTTCCGTTTATCGGCGGAACCGTCATTCAGATTGTCCTGTGCATAATCTTTATTTTCTTCAGTGTTAAATATCATCCGGTACGCTATTCTGCTGCGGAATGCGGCGCCGGAGTTTCAAGACAGATGCTTTCAGGTTCCATTAAGGACGGATTTGCCCTCAAGGATGAACTGTTTAACGGCGGAATGCAGAGCGGTACTCTGTACAGGTATTATCCGCTGGAGAAAAAACGCTCGGAATTTAAATACGAACCGGTTTTCCTCTTTGTTTCATCTTCTACAGGACCTGTCGTAAACTATGAACCGTATTTCCTGATGATTGCGCAGAGAGGCTATACGGTTTATGCTGCTGATTTTTTTGACAGTGAAGACGGAGTTCTGGAAGGCTTCAGGAATAACCGTATTTTTAAGAAACAGTACATGACTAAGGTTTATTTTTCGGATCAGGAAGAATATACGAAACTCCGCCGGAAGGAACTTGAAAACCTTGTCACTGAATACCGTGAGCTTGCCGAAATTGTCCTGAATCTGGAAGGGGCAGATGCTAAGCTCTATTTTGTAACTGACGGCATAGGCTATGATGAAATCCAGAAAATATTTGAAAATACGGCTGAAAACACAACAGGTTTCTTCTCGCTCAATACAATAAACGAATATAAGACGCCGGGCTTCGGATTTATCGAAATGAACGACATTTATCATGCACGCAAATTCGGGCTTGATCGGGATACAATGTTCTTTATCCCGAGATACGCTGCAGGAAAAACTATCGAAAGTGCAGAAAAACTTCTGCCGCGTAAGAGCGAACTGACTGTGGAAGTCGAAAAACTTGAAGAACTCTGTCCTAAATCTCCTGAGATCGTCAAAACCTATGAAGAATCCCTTAAAGAAATCGACAGATATAAAACGGAGGAAAAGAATGAATCTTCTCGAAATTGATGACTGGTTCAACCGCTTCCTTAAAAAAGAATATTTTCAGCATGATCCTTCCAGAAACGGAATTCAGATTGCAAACAGCGCACCCGGCTCAAAAGAGATTAAAAAGGTGGCGTTTGCCGTCGATGCCTGCGAGGAAACTGCACTAAAAGCCGCAGAGTTAAAGTGTGACCTTCTTTTTGTTCATCACGGACTGTTCTGGGGCGACTGTACTCCTGTAACCGGCATTCATTACAGAAGGATTGCGGCCTTCATTAAAAACGACCTGGCGCTCTGTGCATATCATATTCCGCTTGATGCAAATAATCCTTATGGAAATAATTTCGGAATTGCTTCAAGGCTTGGACTTACAAGGACAAGGCCTTTCGGAGAGTGGCGCGGAATGACACTTGGAGCAATGGGAGAGCTCGAAACACCCGTTACAATAGAAGAACTTGAAAAAAAGCTTTTCCCTGACGGACAGAAAGCAAATATTATTCTTCCGTTCGGAAAGAAAATGATAAAAAGCGTTGCAATCATAAGCGGCGGGGCCGGAGAAGATTTTGAACAGGCCGCAGAGTGCGGAGCCGATGCATTTATTACCGGTGAAATAAGCCATGAATGCTATCATCCGGTAAAGGAATCAGGACTGAATGTAATTGCAGGCGGTCATTATGCGACTGAAACCGTTGGCGTTAATCTCGTCAGGCAGAAGCTTGAAGAAGAGACAGGCATAAAAACAGTCTTTATAGATATTCCGACTAGACTATAAGTTTTTTTGTCTTTATAATTTTCATACTATGTCGAACGAAATAATTGACGTTGAATTCAAATCAAAATCACCTGCATTTAAAAGATATATTCCGCTGGTTCTGACCCTTATCGTAGTTCTCCTGGATCAGTTATCAAAGTATCTGGTAGAACTTTATATTCCTTTTCCTGTAAATGAAGCCGGAGAAGCTGTCGTTAAGTATGCTGCCGGCGCTACATACTTCGGTGATTTCCTCCGGATTGAACATGTATGCAATCCTGGAATTGCTTTCAGCATGCTGAATAATCTTTCACAGGTATTCAGATGGGCGTTGCTGTGCATCGTTCCTCTGATTGTTCTTATCCTTGTTCTCTGCGTATTCCTCCGCAACAAAACCTTCCTTCAGATTCAGCGCTGGGCAATCGCAGGAATCATTGGCGGCGGATTCGGAAATATAATCGACCGTTTTTTCAGGGCCGATGGTGTCGTTGATTTCATAAGCGTAAAATTCTACGGTCTGTTCGGTTTTGAACGCTGGCCGACTTTTAATGTTGCTGATATGGCTATTGTTGTCAGCGGCATTCTTCTTATCGTTTCATTTTTCTTCGGTATAAAAAAAATTAAGAAAGAGGAATCTAAATGACCGTAAAGGAAAGGACTCTTCTCTTTAACTGTTTTGTATGGCTGATGAATGCCGTTCTGTTCATTCTGATTGAAGGCGGACTTTATCTGGGGCTTATGCTTTATGTGCTGCCGAATTTCAAGGATGCTGAGAACAGCGGAATCGTAAATGCCATTCTGCCGATTATCCTGATTGCAGGACTCTTTGTCTGTATTGCAATATCAGTAAATATCGTAACGTGGGTTATAAAGCATTTTGAACTGCAGGATAAACTGAATCCAAAACTTGTAAGCCGTTACTTAAAAAACGATAAAAAAAATAAATGAGTTTAAAATAAAAAAGAGCTTCATTACGAAGCTCTTTTTTTGTATCACTCCTTCCGGTTATTAGCGGAGAAGGCTGAGTACGTTCTGGCTTGACTGGTTTGCCTGAGCGATCATAGCTGTTCCAGCCTGAGTAAGAACCTGGTTCTTTGTGAAGTCTACCATTTCTTTAGCCATATCTGTATCACGGATGCGTGATTCAG
>DGTU01000061.1 GCA_002394465.1 Treponema sp. UBA4328
CGTAGGCATACAAATCGCAATTGATGTGATTAAACACACCGCCCATGCCCGGCAAATTTGCATTATTCCGACGTGCTTCATCGCTGACCGGAGCCTGAGGAATATAATCTCCGAGTGCAGGATCGCAGCTGATCCATGAACAGTATTTCGAATCCAGGTACCTGGCGCCATAGTAATACAATCCAGTTTCTTCATCCAGTTCCTTACCCGTAAACTTGTACGGCAGGTATTCAAGGCCCTGATTTTCAGTGCGTTCAATCCATGTTTCACCGTACGGTGTGTATTCTATCCTCTGATACTCATCACCCTTATAATCTGTGATAAGGCTTGCAGAACCAAGGTGATCAGAATGATAATAATACTGCTGGACTTTTTCTGCCCCGGCTCCCGGGGAATTTTTAAGGCACAGTTTCGTCACGATTCTTGTCTCTCCCAGATAAACGTTCTTGGCGTATTGACCGCCATATATGCTGTTTCCTGCATCAGTGTGCAGGCTCCACATTTTGTTAAAGTATAAGGTTTCGCCCGATGAGGTGTATTTGTTTGTACGCTCACCGTCATGTCCATAAATATACGATGTGCTGTAGCTTGCGTCAACACTTAGAACAAGCTGATTCCGCTCATTCCAGCTGTATGTCCTCTTATAGCGTGCATGAAGTTCATTAACATCATTGCTGTCATCGCGGAACAGTCCCCAGCCGTAATCAGCTGAGTACACGTCCTCGGCCTCACGGTTTATCTTGTGATAGGCCGTGTCTTCTCCGTTGCTTTCAAAGCTACCGTCCTGCTCGCAGACAATGTTTCCGTTTGCATCGTATTTATACCAGCGGTTGCCGGCCCTTATGCGGCGGTGTGAATAATTATCATAATCATATTCATAATCGAGCTCATAGTTCAGATCGTCCCCAATTCTCTGCCATGGAGTAATGTCTTCCTTACTTGTCTTTGAAACCATGTTGCCGAGTCCGTGGTCGTCAAATGCAAAGAGCTGTGAATACTCAGACTTATAGACAACGGAATGATCCGGAGTATATGAAGAATTTCCTGCAGCACCAGTAAGCTGGTACAAACCATCGTATGAGTAGCTCTGGGAAGTCTTGTAATTTCCCCTTACGCCGTCCAAACAGTTGTTTTCATATCTCAATACGTTTCCGACTGCATCAAAAGTGTATTCTATATTCTGATACGTCCTTAGAGGATTTCCTGCCGCATCTCCCTTATAAGTCTTAATGGTACCAAGCCATCTTCTGGCCGGGTCGTAGCTGTATTCCGTGAACGTTCCATTGCCGTATTCTATGCGCGTCCTCTGTCCGTATTCGTCATAGAGAATGTTCGTTACATACTCAAAAGTCTTATTCCAGTGCTCTCCTGTAACGCTTACAACCTGCCCGCCATTGTCATATCCATATGTAATCAGTTCACCGTCAGGATATTCTATCCACTGCATGCGCCCCAGATAATCTGAACGGTATTTCATCTCAGAAGTTACAGAATCATGCAGTCCGTTCAAATGAGCTGTCAGAGTCCTTGTTTCTTTAGTTACTTCTCCAAGGCTTCCGTATTCATATTTAATGGTTCCTGATGCATCTTCAATTTTTACAATCTTTCCGGCAGCCCCGTTCTGATCATCGGCAGCGCCGTATGTATAAATTGTTGCCTTAGTATCAGGGTATTCAATTTTAATCAGACGGTTCAATCCGTCATAAGAATAGGCTATCTGCTTATTATTCTCCCTGAGCACGCTGTTATTCTCAAAAATAAGGTTTGAACATTCATCATAGAAGAACTCCTGCCTGCCGCTGTCAGAGCTTTCCAGTGCCGTTCTGCGTCCAAGCAAATCGTATTCAATTACAACAGGATGCTCTGTCATACCGGAAGCATTTCCTACAGGTACTGGTACAGCTTTGAGCATTTCACCGATATCATTGTATTCATAATTTACTTTTGTAAGCAGCGCTCCTGTTTTATCTTCTTTTTCGACACAGACAATATTGCCCCTGCTGTCTGTTTTCTGAACGCTGACGTTACCCAGAGGATCAGTTGTCCTTGCAACCATAAGATTATTTTCAATCATAAATCTGACTTTCTGAATTGATCCGTCCGGCAATACAGTTTCTGTCTTACGGTCTTTATCATCATAACTGTATGAGGTAAAGTATTCCGTCATTTTCAGCGGATAAGACAGTAAATCTTCAATGCTGCCTTCAACGAAGTCCGTCATTCCTTCTTTTATGGTTCTTCCCTTTACATCATATTCAACGGTACCGCTTACATTCCATCCGTCCTTGTTGTTTACAAATCCGGTTTTTGCCGTCCGCACGCTTCTACCAAGTCCGTCAACCTGAACAACGGTCTGTATCACAGAAACATCATCCGGATCAAACAGTAATTTATTTGTAGTTACGGAATACCACAGATCATGACGCTGAGGAACAGGGCATTTTGTTTTTTTGTCTTCTTCAAAATCCTGTGGAGTACAGTAGTCATAATAAATGCACGCTGTACCACCGGTATCATAAGGCGACCATATTTCTTTTATTCTCTGCCACTCATCGTACTCATATATCAATGTATTTCCATTACAGTCTGTTTCACTCTTTTTTGTCTGTGTTTCAATATCATATGTAATGCCGCCTGTATAGGTGCCGGTCCCCTGTCCAGATTGAGAAATAAAGTTTACGAACATATTCTCGCCGCTTTCATAAACATAGGATAATTCTGCCCCACGGCTGTCTCTTACAGTCTTAATGTTACCGTATATGTCATAAGTGAATTCATTTACAGTACAATCACCTTCCATATCAGCCCAGTACTGTTTCAGTTTCACAAGATTACCGTTATCATCGTAACTTCCTTTCCTGCGCCGGAGAAGGCTTGAATTCACTTCTTTGCCATACACAAGGATTTCAAGCGGAAGCCCCGCAATATATTTATTATCAGTATCAATATTCTTATATTCAATTACAGCCTGGAGTGCGTCATCATCACCTGTTTTCTGCATAATTTTAGTACAGTTTCCGTAGTTCAGGTCATACTCATAATCAACAGACTTATAAACACAGTTTTCGCCGCTTGTCTTTTCATAAGTCCAGTCTTCTTCTTTTTGAGCCAGTGAATACGGAGAGTCGAGAAGCGTTACCCTGCTTTCCGAAAGAACAGTTTTGTCTTTAGAATAAAGTTTCCTTGCTTTAAGACAGCCCTTCGAATAATACTCCTCGTTATAATACTCTTCAGTAATATAAGAATCGTCCGCAAAAGAAGTCTTTACTTCCCTGTAGCCATAGAACTCCCTCAGGCTTCTGTCATAGTAACCATCCGTATATTCATAAGCTGTTTCTACAGAATGTATACCCTGATTCACCTGAGGAAGGAGTCCATCCCCGGCACAGCCGTCATTCATTGTAACACGGCTCATTACATACTTAAAATTCGGATTGTCTGTAGTACCGTACTGCTCGCTGTATTCGATTTCGACCCTGCCGCCCTGAGGAAGATTTATGCCCCTCAAAAGCCCCCAGCACCCGCTTATATTCTTCTGCCACCATATTCCGCATTCCGGGATTCTGAGTACATGGTCGGCAAGTCCGTCACCGTTAAGGTCAGACATTGTAACGTTCACCGCATTAATCGAACTTGAACCAGATACTCCGTTTCCGCCTGAACAGGTCATATTGATTGAAATACCAAAAAATGGAATTTTTATAGGAAACGTAAAACTTACACCAAGATTTCCACTGACATTTAAAGATACAGTCGATGTACATTCCATATTATCTATATCTTCAGTAACGTAAGGGTTATACACAGGGAGTTTTTTTAACAATTCCTTAACGATTGTTCCTATTAACGGAACATCTCCCAGAGAACCGGTATCAAATCCCACATCGCTTCCTGTTTCAAGATAATCCTTCTGTGAGTCATTCAAATCCCACGCTGGAAGGTATATTTCATCGCTGTCATCCGTAAAAGAAGTGCCTGTATTATACAATACCTTTATGCATCCGTTTCCCTGCTCGAGTTTATCAGCAAGTCCGTCGCCGTTTATATCCATATACATGTACTCAGACGTATTGGAAGAAACACTGTAACTTATTCCTCCGCCCAGACTTACTCCAGTACTAAGTGATTCGCCATGAGAAGCAGACTTGCCGGTATTTGCATTTACTGCAGCGCTTTTAATATCTGATTTATTCAGATAACCTGCGGGAACCGTCATAAGTTCAAACTCTTCAAAAGACTCTCCGTTATTAACGGCAAGTTTTTCTCCGTCGTAATAATCCGGAAGACCGTCCCCGTTCATGTCAATAAGGCCCGTAACGGACTTTGTAGTTCCATCCGTACCTGTAAGTCCTGCACCGCCGGAAGAACCTGCAGAAGTTTTTACGCTGCTAACCTTTCCGTGACTGTATTCAAGTTCAACAGCGCCCCCCTGACTGAAAGAACCGCCCGTAACATCCATATCTGAAGATGTTGTGCTTATGCTCACACCGTCAGCAGTATATCTTTCAGCCCAGCTTACGCCTTCATCACTCTTCTTTCCCCTTGTAACCTTTATTCCTGAAGAACCGGACTGAACGATATCCGGAATACCGTCCCCGTTCATATCCATAACGCTCTGAGTTATTTTTCCCGTACTGTTATTTGAACCTTCATTATAACCGGCACCACCTGAAACACTTGATTTCAGGGACTTTCCTAATTCCCTGGCATTTGTTAAGAGCTCCTTACTTTTAATGTCCACATCCGCATTTAATCCGAAAGTTATATCATGTCCTTCATTAGTTGATTTACGGATATCAGGAAAAGAGAAGCTGGCATTAGAAAAACTGTCTGCAATACCTTCTATATTATAAAAAGTATTGCCCCCTATTCTGCCGGCATGAATATAGTTTTCCGTCATAAACGGGAAATAATATTCACTGGTCATCAGGACTTCTCCATCATCATCTTCCGTCAGAACACAGGAAATACTTATCTGTCCCGTGAGACAGTCAGCAATGTCACCACGTCCGCTGCCGGCCTCTCGTTGTACAGGATATATATCAGAATCGTCATCTGCCCGGTTATAAACCGGAAGATACAATGGCTTTTCCTCATTCTTTCCCTTCTGGGCTGCGGTCTCTTCTTTAGACATGTTTTTGAGTTTATTTTCGTCATATTTTCCCTTATAGGAGCTTGTGTCTGAAGGAGAAAGAATGGCCTCCATCGCTTCACCTGAAAAAGGGATGGTACCATCAATCCAGATACCGCAGAACCAGTTCGATTTTCCCGGGAAAAGTTTTTCTTCCCGCTCAATCTGTACGCTCTCATCTTCTGCTTCATACAGGACAGTTTCTTCAACCCCATTACTCTTATCTTCAGTTACCTGTGAATAATCCCATGCGTCAGAAGATTTCCATTCAGTCTTTCCTGAATCAAACGTTTTGGATGAAATCCCGGTACCTTCATCTGCAATTCTAAAACTCAAGAATTTTCCATTCTCATCAAGGTCATATAATTTATCCGGATCATAAACCACGCTCACGCTGGCAGTCATGTACTTGCCAAGTGCATGAGTTGAACACTCAGTTATAAGAAGTTCATCTGCAGCCTTTTGTTCCTCTGATGCATTTTCAGACAATTCTCCGGTATAAGAAGATTTCAATACATACTCCCCGTTTGCTGAAAGTTCATAGAACGGGAATTGATTTTTAGTAATTTTGTCAAATTTAATATCCTGAAGAATTGCTTCAGCAGCAGGTAAATCTTCTTCAGAAGCAGCCTTTCTTGTATATACGGTAATTTCCGTATTAACATTTCCTTCTTTTACTGTTTTTATGTATTTATTATAGAGTTTCTCAAGAAATATGCCTGTCTGTTCTTCATTCATTCCATAATTCTCAAGAAGGCTCAGCGCTTCGCTTTCTTTTTTCTCGTTCCAGTTCCAGCATGCATCTTCAGCCGAATCACCGGAAATTTTAAAATCATTTACAATACTCTGAAGTTCTTTCCTTGTAATATTCAGTGCCTTTTTCTGTAATTTACTTAAACAATAATTTACCGTTTCTCCGTCTTTTTCATGAACAAGAGAAACAGTCAGGGAACCATTATTTTCCGTAAATTCCGCTGAAAAATCTGCTGATTCATGCTCTCCGCAATAAACTTTTCCGTCATTTCGTGAAGCATAAACAAGTTCGTCATTGATTTCTCCGAGAATTATTATGTTTCCGTCTTCAAGCTGAGTCCCGGTTGACTGCGCAGATCTTATGGTTCCTGTATCTGTTTCTTCTGAGGCAATCTCATAAATAACGCTCCTGCCATCAAAAGACGCATTAATTTCAGCAAGCTTATAATTAGAAACAGAATCTTTTAATAAACTCTGTACTTCCAGTCCATCGTAAAACAGATTAAAAAGCACTTCATCGTCATTATCACGGATGATATAAAGGCCATTGGTTATATCATGAATAAATAATGCTGCAAAACGTTTATAAAATAATTCTTCCGTTAATTCTTCATCATCATCCTCCAGGAGATATTCAGCAGAAAGCAGTTTTACAATATTCTTACTGATTTTTTCAAGAATTGTTTCGAACTGTACTTCCGTAAATGCCCCCGGAAGGAATCTGCCTTGTTCCAGTAAATAATTAAAAGTATCAGGACCTGCGGAATCCTGCCAGTTTTTTTTCCGGCAATAAACAATTGTTTCATCATCCGATGTAGAAGGAGCCTGCTCATACAGCATTTCTATTTCTTCTGGAATTTCCTGCGCTCCATCATTATCACATTCAATTTCCTTTGCCGGAAAAAACACAGGAGTTTTCAACTGAGGCTTATAGGCCTTAATTTTCGTATATTTAAGATCAATGCTGTAATCAACATCTGCTCCTGAAGGTTCATCCGTCTGTGTAATAAAATACAGATTTTCACCCTTTAAAATATCAGCCTCAGTTTCACAAATATCACTTGTCTTGTTACGCGAAACATAAGCATTTAATTCTTCTATTGCAGATGAAGATTTTCCCTTAAACACATTGGAATATATCTTACTGTTAGTTTCTTCATTACCTTCAAACTTTAGAGTCTGTTTTATTTTTACATTTCCGTCATATTGAGCTTTCCATTGTCTGAACGGAGTCTGAATCCTGTATATATCCTTGTAATTCTGGATCTCTGTATCTGACAGTTTCTCTGTATTACTTTCTACAGCACTGTTCACACTGTCATAATAAGTTCTGACAAAACTGACGTTTCCGTTTTCCGAAGTATTTTTCAGGTAATATTTTTTACCGGTAAGGATGATATCAGTTTTTCTGTCTCCGTCTATATCCATGAAAGCTGTTTTTGTTTTCGTGGTAGAAGATTGTTTCACATCGGAATAAGAAACACCCATTCCGCCTTTGATGGCCTTTACCTTGATACCTGAACCGCCATACACATTCCATCCAATGGAAAGATTCTCAGATTCCTCAGCATCCAGTTTGAATTTTTCAACCGTTATGCTTTCTTCTTTGTCTGAAAAACCGTCAGCACAATTCAATCTGTAATAAAGAGTATTCCCTTTAATACGAACGTAATCAGGACGGCCGTCTGCATTTATGTCTGCAAGCATGCTTTCACTTTTACTCTTTGAGGAAGTATAGCCTCCCTGAGCGCCTCCCGTGAGCCTTACATCAGCAAATCCGCCTATGTCCCCGACTCCGGCACCGGCACTTGTATTAAAAGTTGCACCCCCGCTGGTCGATTTTCCTGTTTTGACTGCTTCACCGTTATTCCATTCAACGGCATCTGCAAAATACATCGTCCTGTTATTCTCTATAACAGGTTCATTATAATCAAAAGTATAGACATAACTATCCCCGGCATTATTGCTTACGCTGAGGCGTGTCATCATTTTTTCTTTAGCGAGACCTTCTTTGTATGAGAATGAATATGTCCGGATTGGGTCTCCTGAACCATAGTGAGTCGTTATACCGGTAAGAAGTTTTTTACAGGCTACAAACTGTTTTGACCTTGCATCTATGCGTACATCCTGTCTGCTCTCTTTCCCGTAATTATCGTAATGGAACTTAATGCTGTAGTTTCCTTTTACATCCTCATATCCCGTATAGTATATGGCCGTCGGATAAACATAATTATAGGTATTCTTTTCCTGAATTTCGCCAAAAGTATTATATTCAAAAACAACCGTATTATTGTGTACATCTCT
Organism: Treponema sp. UBA4328; assembly: GCA_002394465.1. Lineage (GTDB taxonomy): Bacteria > Spirochaetota > Spirochaetia > Treponematales > Treponemataceae > Treponema_D. The sequence continues at coordinate 8,189 of DGTU01000061.1, forward strand.
TATCTTTGTCAGGTTCCAGCTGAAAATCTGGCTGCCGCTTCCTGTACATGCATTGCCTGACTGTCCGTAAAACCTTGTTGTTCCGCTTTTATCAGTTACTTCCCAGTGATTATCGCTCATAATCCGTTTTATCCGGTTAAAAGAGTTTTCTTTAAGCGGCTTATAAATTATATAAGTTCTGTCCTCTGGGGTTGACTCCTCATCTTCCTTTAATAAAACACCGTCAATAAGGTAAGTATCGTATGTATCGTAATTCGGGAGCCCGTGTCTTGTATCCGTTACGATGGAACTTCCGTAAGTCAGATCAAAACCTTTCCCCATAATCCCGTTACCGGCACTCGAAGAGTAGTTTACGGAAATATGAGGCTGCATTCCCCGCCGTCCTGCAGGAACTGCAAGCTCAAAGCTGAATGCTGCATCTCCGCTATTATTTCCTTCAGGAGGATTAAACTTTATAAGATGAGAATCCGGTTTTGCCGCCTCAAGTTTTTTTATGGAATTAAGGTTTACGTCAACCGGGCTCGCTGACTCAGGCATAGTAAGGGTTGCATTTATCATGTCTGTAAAGTGCGTAGAAAGTGAACGTACCTTAAGGTTCTTTTTATCAATCTCAAGGCGTTCCAGTTTAATCCAGCATTTTTTTTCAGTATCGTAAAAATATGTAAAAAGTTCATCAATTGCCTGAGGTTTTCCGTTTAACTCAGCAATATACGGAAGTGTTATGATGACGTCTTTTTCAAATTTCATTCCTGCAGGAAGAAAACGATATCCTCCGGACTCTGGTATTACATTGCACAGTGACTCACCGGTATCTTCGACTTTATTAAGACGTGTGATACTTATTACAGTATCTTCTTTTAAAGCTCCTTCTGGAATTTCGATGGAAGCTCCGCCAAGAACAATTTTTCCTCCGTGCTCTGCTGAAATAAGGGCTTCATTCTTTTCTTCTTTTACGAATGCTTCCCTCATTTGTTTTGAGAATTGTCCTGCCGTTTGAGCAAACACATTACCTGGAGTTATTCCAGAAATGTATAAAAACATAATTGCAGCTGCGGTAATTCTTTTCCTGATTCCTGATGAAACCATAGTTTCTGATTTTTTACTCATTGTATTTCTCTCCTTTTTTATCTCTCGAAAGTTACCTTTACCGGATTATTTGGAAAATCTTCATTGCCGGCAATTACGACAGCAAATCCGGCCCTGCTGTTTTTAAATGAAATATTTTCAGATATAGTGAATGTTGTAATATCGTAGTTATTGATTCTCAGGATAAAAGCCTTGCTCTCAGAATCAAACATAACGGAAATACTATTGCTTACACCTGAACCGCTGTATATGTAATCAGATTTTTTCCATCCGTCATTGATATGATAAAAGACTCCATCAGCAATTTTTCCGATGGCATATAGTCCGTTTGAGTTTATAAGCACGGTAAGCATGAAAGGCTTTTCATCAATTTTCTGTTCACAAAAAACGATCCCGAATCCGGCTTCGCTTCGTCCGCCCTGTTTAGTGGCCCGGACCGTATAAGGAACAAAGTCATCCTCTGTATTTACATATGGAAGAGACCAGAGAGTATATCCGTTAGCTGTAAGATAATCCGTATCATTAGTTTCAAACACATAACAGCTTTTCTGTTCATCTTCTTCAAACAGCACGGTTTTCTCTTCTGCAGCAGGCTGTTCAGGTAGTGTATGCTCATCTTCTTCGTTATATGCAGAAAAATCACAGGCAGTAAAAAAAACAAGGACAGACATTAAAATAAAAATACTTATGCCTTTCATCAGTTTCCTCCTTCCACAGAATATGCCGTCCAGTTTGAACATGAAACCGTATATTGTATTACGGCAATTCCAGTATTTCCTGACAGAAGCTCAGTCGTCTCAGGATATATCTTGAAATATGCAGTCTTTGCTGACAGCGATGAATTGCTTATCTGTTTGGCATAACCACTAATTATTGATTCACTTTGTTTTCCGGTTTCCTGAAATTTAAGGTATGTTGAACCATCGGGTTTCGTATAATTTGTCTGGGTTATAACTATATGTGCCGTCTGACAGGGCTTTAACTGAATTGAAAACCAGTCACAATCAACAATAGTTTTATTGTTAGTCAGATAACGTACACAAGTGAGGTTGCAGTTAAGCGGATATTCATAAAGAGTCGGCATGGAATCTGTATCATTCGGTTCAAACTGGTCTTTTCTTCCGTCCAGAGAAAAACCGTATGCATAATCACTGCCGGTAAAATATTTTTCTCCCCGGAGTTTATCAAGCCTGTATATATACAGATCTTTGTCAGGGAGTTCGCTGTCTGTGTATTCGGTCGCATTTCCTTCATATATGCATGTCCAGACAGGAGGATCGGTATCAAATGATTTCATCAGATAGAAACAGTCAGCCGCTTCATCTTTTTTCCATGACAAAAAAACTGTATGTTCCAGGCTTAATGAATCAGCCTGCGGAACATCTGCAAAAGGATCTTCCGGAGTTCTGAAAAGAACTTCATCAAAATCATTGTTGTAACATGACAATAAAAATGACTGGATAAGCCCTAAAAGTAAGATTTTTTTAATATATTTCATTTTCACCGCCTGAATTATCCGATATAGGATGGTTAGAAATATTAAATGAGGCACCGAGGGTCGGCTTCACGGAAACAAAACCGTCTCCATGCAGATGAAAGTCAAACGCTATTTCTGCAAACAGAGTCCATTTTTCATTAACGTTAAAGCCATAACCGGCTGAGGCTTCAACCGAAAAGACATTCTGATAGAAAAGCTTCTCGTCCTGATACTTCGGCTGTATCTTCATAAATTCAATGCTATATGCGAATCCCGCGCCGCCGTATAAAGAATGTCTGGCATCAAAATGAACATGCGCAAAAAGTGGCAGACTGAATGAAACAGTATTTATTAAAAGCGGATAAGCATCGTTTTTATTTATTCCGATATTCCATGAAAGATTCAGACGGGCTGAAAAATCTATTGCGTTTCCTCCTTTAACAAGAAGAGGCAGAGGAGGATAATATTCAATACCTGCATTCAGGTCTGCAATACCCATAATCTTACTTCCCCAGTCACTGTCAACTGGAGTCCAGTAAGACAGTGATACAGGTATGTATAATTTAACCGGACGTGTATCTTTTTCCCTGAGTACCTCAGTATTCAAACCTGATATATTTTCAATTCCGGACAGAACATTCCGGCACAATGCATTCATAAACCTGTCATAATGCTCTATACTGTCAGCCGCAAAGAAATCCTGTACTACCTTTTTGTTTTGTGCATCATAAAGCTTAATTTCACAGGACCAGTTTTTCTCATATTTTTTTATGTAGCCGTAGATTAAATAGTCAGAGTTTTCTGCAGCACATATCTTATTTGCATCAATTATAGTCAGTGGTATTCCGTATTTATTTTCTGGAGCAAGAGAAAAACTGATAAGCCCTTCAAACCAGTACTTTTCCAGTTCCTTATATAACTTTTCCGCAGGATCAAATGGCGCTGCTGTTTTATTTCCTCTGGCATCATAAACTGCAACCGGTGCAATTTTTATCTCTGCAGCAAATAAAACAGAAAAATTAAACAGGACAAGCACGACAGATAATATTTTTTTACCCATTTAGTCCTTCCTTTTCTGCCATAATAGATTGTTCAATTTTAAGGATTTCCTCATCAGAAGCCCCGTTCTGTTTAAGAATCATGATATCTTCCATAATTTCCATATACGAAGAACTGTCCGACCGGTTCTTATAGAACAGACTTTTTGCCTTATAAAGCCTGCATTCCATATCGTCAGCATGCAGCTGCATAAGCTTCTTGTATTCATCGTATGAATCTGAGTATCTGCCTGCTTTATATAATAAAAGTGCATTTTTCTTTGCTTTAATGAAACTAGTGTCTCTTTCAGCAGTATCTATCGTTTTCTGTTTATTTTCCGAAAGAATCCCGTCATAGGTTCTGTTCATTACAAATATCTGGTCATTAAGTCTCTCAATCTGAAGGCTTTCATTTTCCTTAAATCCGGCAAGAGATGTTTCAAAACTATCAATTTTCTCATCAAGGAGCTTAACGGAGTTTCTGAGGCTGATGATATGCAAAAGCATGATAATCTGAGAAATAAAAAATATACTTATAACCACAATGACAGCAGATGTTTTTCTATTAATCATTTTTCATTCTCCTCAAAATAACTTCCCGTAAATATCGCCTGTCTTTCCGCTCCTCTATTTCAAGGGACTTATCAATCATCTTAAGTGCATCATGAAGTTCATTTTCATCAAGCAGCTTTTCTGCAAGTTCAGCATAATAGTTACCGCTTCCCATCCTGAAATACAGAAGTGTTCCTGCCCTCACCATGGTAGTAATTTCTACAGTTTCATATCCGCGCTTTTGTGCTGTAACAGCAGTTTCCTTTTCTACATCACACGGAAACAGGAGTCTGCCGTAGATATCTGTCCTTCCAGCCTCCTTCCCGTCAATAAGAATGGATACGTCCATAAGTTCATTGTTCTCATAGTCATACACCATGACAAACACAGAATCCATTTTATTATCCGGGGCAGATGTACATGAACAGAGAAGCAGAATTAATGCCATAAATACAGTATAAATATTCAAGTTAAGTCTCATCTGTTTACCTCATAATATTCACCGCGGAGTTTTGCACTGAACCCTTTTTCAGTCCGTATGCAGTAGTCCCCGCCTGTTTCCGAATCTGTAAGTACAAATTTGTATATGCTTCCCATATCTTCATCCTTTGCAAGAACCAGAGTTACACCGTTTGATTTTGTAATTCCAATATATGCAAGGTTTCTATGCAGAATTGATACTTTCCGCGGGACAGTGTTTTGTAAACCAGAGGTACGTGCCGCATGTTGAACAGAAGAAGTTTTTGGAACAGGACTTTTGTAAAAGATTCTGTCAATTTCAGACACTTCAATCTTTTTGTCAGCATATTCGGCAATCATAGAGTCATCCTTCTTCAATTCAATACCCGTATCAAAACATACGGTTGTCTGTATTCTGTTATTCTCCGGAGTGTTATAAATCCGCAGGCTCTTTATATCCGTAAGGTTTTCCTGACCGCTCTGTATTGCATTTATAAAAGTCAGTATATTTTTGCTCGATGAGAGGATATAGAATTCAACTTCCGCGCTGTCGGCATTTCCACGCAGCTGTATGTACTGCTCATGGCAGTTATTTTTATGCAGGACATTCCGGATGTTCTTAATATATTCAGAAAGCCTTTTGGACTGTTTATCTTTAGTCCTGCGGTTCATTCGTGAAATTTCAGCTGAATAAAAATCAATTTTTTCTTCAACGCTCAACTTTTCGTCAGGAGCCTTTATTGATTTTGCAAACTCGCCTGTATATGTAACCGTCTCTTTCCCGTCTTTTATTTTTGTTCTGTTCATTTTTATTGAACAGAATGCACTGCCCTGTTCAAAGTTAGAAAGGATTCCTGCCGTATCTTTTGCAGTAAGTTCAACAGTAAATGTATTTCCTTCTATATAGACATTCTCTATCGTCGCCTTACTGGTTACTGCAGAATATATGCGTTCAATGTATGGATAGACTTTTTCATATTCAGACTGCTTATTTTTGCTGTATTCTGCCTGGAGCTTTTCAAGTTTCTCAAGTTTTGCTTTTCTGGCCTGCTCTTCTTCAAGTTTTATTTTTTCAATTTTTTTCAGCTGTTCAGCGTCTTCTATTTTTTTTACTGCAGCACGCTGTATGGTCAGGACAAGGATTCCGGCAATAACGCAGCATATAAGAATTATAAGTATTGCTTTCTTAACGTTTTTCTCATAAAGTATTTCATCACGCGATATATAAATATCGTATTGCCCTTTTAACTTTGTCTTTACGAGCAGGATGTTCCGTTCGCATACCTCAAAAGGATACATATCCATAAGTTCAGTCTTCGCCTCAAGAAGTCTTTTCTTTCGTGTATGAGATTTCAGGATAAGTGTAAACTTTGGACAGTCTGCCAGATGGTTATGCTCCGTCATAAAATACCACCCTTTAGCGAGACATTTTTTTCAACAAGAATATATTTTTCTATTCTCTTCTGATCATATTTTTCAGGAACTGCGGCAAAGACGGCATGACATCTGCATTTTCCCGTATCAAAGCTTACTTCCCAGAAAAGTGTCTTAAATCCGATGAAATCAAATAAAGCATGATTTTCTCTGATTCCAAGAATATGCGCCAGTTCTTCTGCATCAGTATCTGAGTTCAGTTTTTCCCGTATAAGCATGGCCTTTCTTTCACTGCCGTTTATATTGTAAAAATCAAGTACAGCCCTGATGAAATCGGCACTCATAAAATGAATGTTCATCGGCGGAAAAGAGTTAATGAGCGGAAACGGACTCTTACATTCAAAATTCTGTTCAATTTCTGCAATTATTTTTTTATCTGAAAAAGCCGGATTAACCCAGCCGTATTCTGAGAATACTGCATCCCCATTTTCACTTATGTACCTGCGAAAGGCATCATTCTTAAGGATTTTTTCGGACAGAAAGTTTTTATTGATTCCTGTAGAAACATCCTTCACGCTAAAATCACAATCACATACACCGGAAATTAACGATTCTGCGTGATATGTATCTGCATCTTTCCGGTATTCTTTTAAGCCTTGCAGACTTGCTTCAATGGTAAGCAGGATTGTTTCAGCCTCTTTTTCAGCCTCAACAGACTTCCTGTAAGTATCAATCTTTTTACCGTTCGCGCTGACAAACATTGCAAGCGAAAGCGTTATCAGGGAAAGAGAAAATATTACTGTCATTGCCAGCGGAGTTGAAAAGCCGCTTTCACTGTCATTCATAAATAATTCCAGGCCTTATAAATTCACGGCATATATAGTTTTTGCCGGAAAACATCCATTCAATTTCTATTCCTTCATATTTTCTTTTCTTATCGCAAACAGAAGAAACTTCCTTTATTTCAAAACCTTTTTTCACCCCTGATGCCCTTAAGCTTTCTTCGAGGGATATTCTTTGCTTTTCAAATTCTTTCTCAAACTTTTTCCAATATGGTACCTGTATCTTTTGTATTTCCTTCCTTATATAAGCATCTATATCAAGAACCGTACGGGCCCGTCTTGAATAATCTTCAGTACGGACAATATTACGCCTGACATTTATAAATACTGAACTAAACAGCATGCATGCAATGAGAAAAATTAAAATTGCCGCCATCAGTTCACTCAGCCTCATTTGCGCTCCCTATAATTTTTTCAGCGATTCCTTCCTGATACGATGTCGTCCTCTGTATACTGGCAATGGAAGACAGAATTCCAGAGACAAGAGCCAAAAAAACTGCAATTATAACCATTTCCCTCAGCACAGCCTTACTCCCAGCTCTTTATGTCTTCGTTCTTGCCTTCACCACCTTCCATTCCGTCTGCTCCGAAGCTTCTTATTCCGTAAGGAGATCCGTCAGAAGCCGGCGATGTATATTCATATTCATAGCCCCATGGATCTTTTGGAGGATCCTTATAAAGATAAGGACCTCCCCATCTGTCACAGGCCGGCGATTCCTCAGGCCGTTTTCTCAGTACCTTTAATCCCTGTTCCTGAGACGGATAATTTCCGCAGTCGATGTAATATGCTTCCAGTGCAGTTGCAAAGCTCTCTATCTGTGCCCTTGCTGCTGCTCCCCTCGATTTTTCAAGGCTGCCCACAGCAATAAAGCCTACACTTGTCGTCAGGATTAGTATTATTGCAATGACAATCAGGGTTTCCATAAAAGTCCATCCGTCATCATTTTTCAGAAATACCTGCCACAAGGCTTTTATTTTTTTCATAAATCCCCCAGAAGATTGAATACAGGAATAACGAAACGCACGATGATTCCTGCGATTATTAACCCGGTAACAAGTATAAAAACTGGTTCAGCAGACTGTGCTATTCCTGTAAGCATATTTTCACTCTCACGTGAATAATAGTTACACAGTTCAGCAAATGCCTCTCCGGTTTTACCATTCTGCTCAGCAGTTTTTACCCAGACCGTAAAATATTCAGGGAACAGTTTCTCCTTTTCAAAGGAATCACCGACACCCCCTCCGTCACTAATATCAGCAGTAACGGATTCGACAGCTTTCTTTATTCTCCTGTTAGAAAGGACTCCTCCGGCAAGCGCAAGACTCTCCACCAGAGGAAAACAGTTTTCAGAAAGCAGTTTCATTGCAAAAGAAAAATCATGCATCTGAAGTACAAGCAGAAAATTTTTGACAAAAGGAACTTTAAGTAAAATGCAGTCAGCAGTATAAGCAGCTTTCGCACAGAATCTCCGGAGCATCATAAGAACAGCCGCAGAAATAATTAATAGGAGGACTACAATGCCAAATGCAAAAAAATGTTTTTTTATGCCTTCTGCCTGTACCACAATGTTTTCTGATGATTCAGTAAAGGCTTCGAAAACTTCCTCAAGTCCCGGGAGAACAAAAAAAGCAAGAATAAAAATCACCACAAGTGCCGTTACGAGAACAATTGCAGGATATAACAAAGCCTGAGTTATTTTTTTATGAATGTTTTTTCTTTCCTTCAGATAAACTGACAGGTGAGCGAAAACATCCCCCGTCGTTCCGCTTTTCTCCCCTATGGAAACAAGCGGGATATATAAAGAAGGAAAAAGCTTTTTGTGTTCCCCCAGCGCATCTGAGAGCCTTTTTCCTTCGTTTACTTCTTTAAGCACACCCTTAATAAATTTCTTCTCATTTTTCCGTGAAAACAGTCCGTAACATATACGAAGCGCATCCTGCAGTGAGAGCGAAGAAGAAAGAAGGGAACTCATCGTCTGTGTAAAAAGAAGGACATCAATCTTCATAAGAGCCCCTCCCGCACCATTTCCGATTCCGTGGATATCCCGTCTTTGAGTTTTGACATCGCATCTTCCCTGAGTGTCCTGAACCCCAGTTTTGTCATATGCCTTCGGATTTCATAGTCAGATGCACATTTCCCAATCATCATGGAAGCTTCTTCATCCGGAAGAAAAACTTCACTTACAGCCGTTCTTCCGCTGTATCCGGTAAAACTACAGATAGTACAGCCTTTACCAGAACATTCATGGCAGCTTTTTCTGACAAGTCTCTGCGCAAGGACAGCCCTTAAAGTTCCCGCAATAAGATACGGCTCTATTCCGAGGTTACGCAGTCTTGATACTGCAGAAAGGCTGTCATTCGTATGAATGGTTGAAAGAATCAGATGTCCAGTCAGGGCAGAACGCACGGCAAGTGCAGCAGTCTCCGGGTCTCGTATTTCACCAACCATAATTACGTCAGGATCCTGCCGGAGAATACGCCTTAATATAGTTTCAAATCCTAGACCAATTCCTTCATTAACCTGTATCTGCTCTGCACCATCAATTATCTTTTCAACAGGATCTTCTATGGTTACAATCTTCAGCAGATCCATATTCAGGCTTTTGATCATTGCATGTAACGTCGTAGTCTTTCCGCTTCCGGTAGGTCCGGTTACGAGAATCATTCCATACGGATTCCTAAGAGAATCCTTCAGCATATTCAGGTTATCTTTTGAAAAACCAAGTTCATCGAGTCCAAGGATTTCACCTTCCGCATCAAAAAGACGCAGAACCACATCCTGTCCGCATACCGACGGAACAATCGAAACACGGAAATCAAGTTTTCTTCCGCCTGCCTGAACACTCATTCTCCCGTCCTGACAGAGCCTGTTTTCCATGACATTAAGGTCTGCCATAATCTTGATCCGGCTTACAAGATTATCAAAAATATTCTTACTGAGAGTTCTGACAGTTTTAAGGACTCCGTCTATTCTTAAACGTACGTTTATTCCTTCCTTTGTTCCCTGAATATGTATATCACTTGCCCTTTTCCTTATGGCTTCAAGACATATGGCATTGATTACATTTACAACAGGAGCATCACTGTTTATGTTCTCAAGACAAAAGGCCTCATCATTCATCCGGCTGCTTATATTGTCTGACACACCCTCTACATACTTTCCAACAAACTCAGCAAAATCAGCTTCTTTTACTTGTACAACCCTGATTTTCTTAGGAGAATGTACCAGCGTAAGGATACCAATATCATCTGCCGCGTTTTGAGCAGCAGCTACACAGACTTCATCGTCTGATTCATTTAATTTCACGCAGCGGGAAGTTTTTATAAAGCTGTCTGTATATTGCCCGGTGACAGCCCTGTACCAGGCAAATTCTGTTATATCAGGTTTGAGGTCTTTCAAAGTCCTTCCTCCTGATATTTCTGCCGAAGGCGATTTAGATTTTCTTCTTCTCCGGGCGTAAGTTCTGGTGATTTTTCAACAAACGGAACAAGATAGATTATGAACTCGCTTTCAACCATACTAATCTGAGTACTTTTGAACAGATTCCCGATCAGTGGAATATAGCCCAAAAGAGGAGTCCTCTTTTCTGACACATCCTCTTCCTGCTGAAACAGTCCTCCTATTACTACAGGTTCGCCGCTTTTTGTTCTTACATTGGTACTGACTTTCTTTTCTGAAGTTGACGGAGGTGCGGTTGTGTTTGAAGCCGATGAAGAGTCGACGCTTCCCTGCTTCGATACCTGTGCATCCACCTTTACGGTAATCATTTCATCCCCGCTGACCCAGCCGTTTATTGAAAGAATAAGTCCGCTCTTGATTTCACGTGTAGTACTTGTATATAAATCGCCGTTTGTATCCACAATTATGTCGCGATAACGGTATGTGTTTGTATTTGAAAAACTCAATGCTTCCCCGCTTATACCGTTCAATGTAGTATCAGCAAGGACACGCGATTTTCCTTCCGAAAGTTCTGCGCTAAGGCTCTGTGCAAACTGAAACCCGAACTCAGAAATTATGTCAAAATTAATTCCGAAAATATTTGATGCCGTTGAACTCCATGTAATTCCGGAATCATCTTTTGTATTTCCCATGTTGATACCGGCACTATAATTAAGGCCTTCAGTTTTCTGCCGCTGTATTACAAGAAGCTGATATTTTATCTGTTGTTTCGGACAGTCTATATCCAGCAGATCTCTCGAAAAATCTTCAAACTGCTTCCTGGACCCCGTAAAGAAAATAAGGGTTGGCTCATTCGTTTCCTTTATGTTTTCTTCAGTGACAGACGGAGGCAGGTTCTTTTTCAGTTCATCACTTTTTATATACTTGAGTTTAATGCTCCTGCTCTCCTTTTTACTGTCAAGGACACTTATAAATTCTTCCAGTTTGTTCTCTGTTTCATCCGTTACCTGCGTAACAAAACCATTCCCTGAAGGGAGAATAATTGTATCTGACAAAAGCAATACTTTAGGGATCAGCGGAATAAGCTCTTTTGCAGGAATGGAACTAAGATAAAAAGTTTTGAATTTCCTTTCTCCGGCATCTGTATCTATCCGTTTTACAAAGTCTTCGATTGGATTAATTTCTGACGGACTTCCGGTAAGAATCAGTGAATTGGAATTTTTATCGGTTTTCAGGAATGGAGAAGCATTGAGTTCAGCAGGAAGAAGCGGTACCAGATTTTCCATGCTGATATTCTTGAGCGATATGATTCTTGTTTCCTTATGTCTTTTTATTACATCCTTTTTTTGAATTTCGTAAATATAATATATATTGTTATTTAAAGAGTAATCGCAGTTACACTGATCAAGAATCAGAGAAAGCAGTTCTTCAAAATCTTTATCAGTATATATCAGGCTCTCTAAGGTTACATTCGGTTTAGACAGAAGCGAAAATTCCCGTTCCCCCTTTCTGAAAAGAGTTTCTGCTACGTTTACGAAAGAAGCTTTCTGAATATTGCATGAAAACCTGCCTTTTGCCTCTGACAGCGTAAAAATATCCATGTTTCTTTTATTTATGCTTCCTGTGCTTTTTGTAATGTAAAAGCCGTCAGCAATCCGTTCCAGTGCAAAACCCGGGAGTTTGACGATTGCAAGATTAAGGATATCTTCAAGGCTTGCATCTGCAGTACGAATCGTAACGGTTATATTAGGCAGGGAATCAAAGATGATAGATCTGTTCGTATAACGTGAAAGCAGGTTAAGCAGAGGTTCCAGAAGGACATTCTCAGTATTCAGTGAAAGATTACCGTTACTGACGGTATTAATTTTTACTCTGGTAACGGAATAAATGCTGCCATTCTTTTCCACATACAAATGACAGTGTTCAGCGAATCTGTTCAAAGCAGAATCAAAATCCTTATCCTCAAAACGAAATGTAGCATTTCCAGTTACAGTTTCATCTATGATGACGGACTGTCCGCATACATCAGCAACGGAGTAAATGATGTCGGAGATTTTCTGATTCCTGAAGTCCATGAATATTGAAGAATCATTTTCCTGAGGAAATATAGAAATTGCAGAAAGGTAAACAAACACTTTTATAAATAATTTTACAGAGAGCCTTTTCAAATAATCCTCCTGCAAAAAATATTTGTAACTATATAGCCGGCCGTAACGAAAGGTGCAAACGGCAGACGCTTTATCTTGTATCTGAAAATTATAAAGAAGAGGAAAACAGCAGCACCAATAGTGCAAGCGGAAATCAGCACGAGAGATGTTCTGAAGAAACCGGAGCAGTAACCGATAACCGCCGCAAGCTTAACATCTCCCATACCTATTCCCTTTGTAACAGCAGCTGTCACAAAAAATACGAGGAAAAAGAATAGCGAACTCATGAGCTTCACCGGAATATCTGCCGGAACAGTAGACAGGTCAAAAGCCAGTACTGCAAGAGAAAACACAATGGTAACTGGATTGGGAATCCGCCCGCAGGTTAAATCAAAATACGAGATTATTATCAGATATAAAAGGCAAGATATCTGCAAAAACAATTATAAACGCTGCTCCTTTATATCTGTATAATATAGGTAAAAAAAAAAAAAACTTGTCAAGTGTTGGACAATTCAGTTGTCCAACTATGTTCATAAACATATATTTTTGTTGCTTTTGTCGTAAAACAGCCTGTATAATCAAAATATGGAAAAACGTTTTAATCACATCAATTGCGATTTGTATGCCTACG
>DGTU01000191.1 GCA_002394465.1 Treponema sp. UBA4328
GTTGTCGTGCAGGAATTTTCGTTTCCGTTATTGCTGTATTTGATTGAAGCGCCTTTTGTTTCACAGTCAATCCTTACGCGGACATATCCTGTCGGTACGACTGCATCTGTAAGGGCAGGGGAAGTAGCTTCGCCTTCTGAATCACTCTGGATTACGCCGAGACGGTAGCTGTAGCGGTCAACGCGTACTACAGGTTTTGCAACCTTGTCAGAGAAGAAGGATTCATTTCCGTCTGTAGTCTTTATGAGGACAACAGGAGCCGAATCATCAGTAATTTCAGTTCTTCCGCGTTTCCAGGTTCCGAATGAAGCCGTATCCTTTGAAGTCTGTGAAGGTGTTGTTCCGCAGGTCTGAACTGCGTCTTTTGTCATTACCATTTCACCGTCAGGCTCTACACCGAATTCGTTTCCGGTCATATCCATGAAGGCGCCTTTTTCGATTACAAGCTCCCATTCACGTCCGTCCGGGAGTCCGGCGCTTTCGTCACACAGTCCCTGAGGGAAGGTAAGCGTTACGGTTTTGCCCGTATCATCAATCTGGACATAGGCAGAAGTAACGTCGATTGTGCGTTCGTGGTAGTGTGCCTTTTCAAGGACATCGCGGATCTGCTGTGCCGTTCTTGTTGTAGTTGGAGTGACAACATTTACAAGGCCTGTGCGGGATCTGCTCTGGAAGCCCTGGCTTTCAGCGTATGAATCGTCAAAGCTTTTTCCGATCGGGTGTTCTTCATCCGTTTCCCAGATGTCAATGTCAAAGTCGAGTACGTATTTTGTTGTCTTTGTATCAGGAATGTATCTTGAGCCTGAAAGAATAAGTCCCTGTGTAGATTTTTTGTAGGGACCTACATACTGTGCATCTCCGTGATATTTGTCCTGTGCTTCTCCGTTTGAATGGAGGAAGTCCTGAACATCCTGCATATCCTTTCCGTCTTCCTGCATTGAAAGAACATCCTTGTCAGCAGTAGAGATTTCACCGCAGATTTTATTGAATTCATCTGCCGTGAGGACTGGAGGAATCGGCCAGAGGGCTGTCTGGCGGAGGATTAAGTTTCCGCTTGATTTCTGTACAGGTTCAGCAAAGGTGAGGGTGATAACGTTGCCGTTTTTATAGATATTGCTTCCTGAAGCAGTTTCATTTTTCGGAGTCATCGTCTTAACGCGAGGTGGAACGCCGTCGCATTTAATTCCGGCTCTCGTATATGCCTGGCTTGTTTTTGTCGTTCCGTTGATTCCGTAAAGGTCGGTAATTCCTTCAAGATGAACGTCGCCTTCTTCGAGGGCAAGGGTGAATTCATCCGGATCCTGTACTATGTATACAAATTCAACGCTTGATACATATTTGTTTCTTTGTGTTGCAGAAGAAACGTAAGCCTTTCCCAGATTTTCACCAAGTCCGAATTTTTCTCCGTCCTTTCCGCGTACATAGATATATGCTGAAGAATCAGAAGCAACTTTTACTGAATCTTCAAAATAAACCTTAAATTTGAGGCTGCTTCCTGCCTTGTAGTTTCCGTCAGGATTTGTACATTCAACCGTGTATTCCGGGAAGGTGCTGTTTATATAGAGATTATATACGTCGGCGTATGCAGAAACGTTTCCTGCCCAGTCCGTTACGCGCGCGGTAAGCTGTGCCGTCGTATAGTCGTTTGCGCTGAGGCTGGCAGAAGTAATCCATGTTGAACCGCCGTCAGGTGAATATTCCCTTTTTGCGGTGTCTGAAGCAACATTTGTAAGTGAGAAGTCTGCCGTTCCGTTGAAATAATAATAGTCCGTATCCTGTATTTTCTGAGTTGTTTCGTATGCACCGAGCTGAATTTTTGGTTTTACGGGTGCCTGTGTATCGATGGCTACGTTAGAAGCCGTTGCAGAAGATGATGATAAAAGTTCAAGCTGGTTTCCGGCCTTGTCAGAAATTACGTCATAGTCAGAAATGCATGATGACGGAATGTAGGTGAGTGAGCCGTTTATATCATCAGAAACAATTTTCTTGCTGAATATGATTCTTGTTCCGGAAACCTTTTCAAAGGCAAGTTCAAGACCTTCCCTGAAAATGAATTTAGGTGAACCCTGAACGAAGATGCTGTCAGCGAGGGTCGTATCTGAGATTTCAACTTCAGCAGAAAGCTTGCGGCCTTCCCTGAGGTAAGTAAGGGAATTATTTGTATTTGCAGATGTTGCATCTGATGTAAACGTTACTGAACTGACTTTCGGAGAAATACCGTCGATGCAGATTTTCCTTGTGTCAAAGAGGTTGTTTTCAGAAGAAAGGGTATTAAGGTTTACGTTGTCTCCTGAGAGGGAAGCAGTACCGTTGATGTCGATCGGGTTTGCAGCATCATAGAGCTTTACTCCGTCTGATTTGTCGTTTTCACGTACCGTGTAGACAAATGACAGTGTCGTAGATCCTGAACCGCTGGAATAAAGTGCATAATGGTCAGAAGAATCCGTAGAGTTCGTTATGTTTGTAAGTTTGATTCTCGGAACTTTTCCGGAAGTTACGTTTACGGTATTTGTAAAGCTTGCATTAATCGTAATCTGTGAGCCTTTTTTGCACAGAAGCTGTGTCGGAGAAGAAATTTTGCTCAGGCTCGGAATGTTGCTGATTACGAGGGTGTACTGTGCAGTACCAGTTTTTCCGAACAGGTCTGTTGCCGAGAAACGGAACTTAGGCTTGATTCCGCTGTTTTTCATTTCTTCAAGGTCTGAAGCAGAAAGCGTAGCCTTGTATGTACCGCTGGCTGCATCGTAAGTTCCCGAAAGAACTGATGCAGGGCTGACGTCTACCCGTTCGATTTTGTATTTTGAACTGTCCATAGGAAGACGGCTTTCTTTTTCACCGTAGAATTCGAGCGTAAGGTCTGTAAGTGATGCAATCGTCGCCATGTCTCCTGACGGAGTAAGCGGAACGATTGAAGGCAGGGTTGTATCTGCTGCAAGCCTGTATTCCTGATATACATGGTTTCCGTCTGAGCGGGTAAGTTTAGCGACAAAGAATTTCTCTTTGTCTTTTTCGTTCGTGCCGCTGTAAACAAAGTCATTGAAGATATCAACGTCAAAGCTGAAGCCCTGCTTGATGAAAGAGTTTTCGGTTCCTTCGTCTGAAAGGCTTACTCCCCATACTTTAAGGCCTGCGTCAGTTACTTTAACTGAACCTGGTGCCGGATATGAGTTATTTGAAATTGTTTCAAGGTATTCCTTTGCCTTCTCAGTTTTGTTTTCAAATGAAGACGGAACCCATACAAATTCAAGGTGCTTGGCGCCTACTGAATCCAGGGTTTCTCCGCTGATTGTAACGGTTGCATTCTGATTGTCAGAAGACATCGTAAGCGGTGGAATCGTGTTGTCTTCAGGAGATGTTATAAGAAGAATAGGGGTTGTATCGTCTGCAACATAAACCGGAATTTCAAAGGTTTTTATTTTGTTTAATGCAGTATTGTCATGCACTACGGCATAGAGCTTCATCGTCTGCGGAGTAGTATCTGCCGTTACGACGAGAACCTTTTCGCGCTCACCTGAATTTGCCGTATATGAAGCCTTCCTGTCAGGATCACTTACTGCAGAAAGCAGGTTTGTCCATCCTGAATCCGGCGTAAAGGTTTCTGCTTCAGTTTCCTTGAGGAGAACGCACTGTACATCCTTGAGTTCATCATCATCAAAAACCGTAAGGCTGATAACGTCGCCTACGTGGAGGCTTATAGACTGTGCTCCGGTAAGCTCGTCAGTTGTCATGTTCGGCTGTGAAATTTTCGGGTTGTCGCTTTCCGGCCACCAGATGAACCAGCCGCCGTCAAATTCAAGTTCAGTAGTCTTGTTTGATTCCGGGAGCTCGATGATGTCTTCTGCAGTATAGCGGACTTCAAGATAGTGTTTGCCTGACCTCAGTTCATCTTTTCCTGCAACAAGGAGTTCTTCCGTTACGTCAAACTGAGGAGCATATTTGCTTGTAAGGCTGTTCGGAACGTCGCAGACTTTGTTTCCGTCTTCATCGAAAATCTGTGCTGAAACGTTTTTGATTCCCATTGTGTCAGTGAAATTTGCCCTGAGTGAAAAACTTACGTTCTGGGCAGCATCTTTATTTTCCGGCTGGGTAAGGTCGAGGTTTTCAAGCTCTTCTTTGTTCCTGAGTGCGTACTGTATTCCGTTGAGGCGGTCAATGTACCATGATGAAGCAGCAGGAGCTGTTTCATCTACGAAAAGTGCAAGTACCTTTGAAGACTTGTTTCCGAGGTTTTTGTTTTCATCCTGGGCAGTAAACCTTACGAAGGCAACGCCTTCACGGTCCAGTGAAAGACTGACATTCCAGGTGTCCCCC
The DNA here is from genome assembly GCA_002394465.1 of Treponema sp. UBA4328. Lineage (GTDB taxonomy): Bacteria > Spirochaetota > Spirochaetia > Treponematales > Treponemataceae > Treponema_D. The sequence goes on from DGTU01000191.1 coordinate 4,312, forward strand.
TTGACGGAAGTGTCTTTAAGGTGAACGTATTCCGTATCGTCTGACCATTTGATTTCGGCAGATACTTTATTTACTTTTTTGTTGTCTACAGCCGTTCCTGAGATTTCAATATTCTTTGCGCAGTAAACTCCGCCGAACAGGTCGGTAAGGGTGGTTTCTCCGCTCTGAAGCTCTTTGACTGAAAGTACAGGCGGTTCAAGATCGACTTCTTCTCCGAGACCTGTATCGCATGAAATGATTAAAACTGATAATAAAAGACTTATAAAATTATTAAACTTTTTTTTCATAATCTCCATTATCTCTTATTTTGGGCGGATACGCAACAAAAAAAAAGCTTAAGTCAAAAAAAATCCGTGTTTCTCCTGAAACACGGATTTTTTGAATTAGTATGAGGCTTTTTTACAGGCCGTCAGGTTATTTAATAAGGTCTTTGATATATGTCCAGAGGTTGTATTTTGCAAATACTGAAACTGCAACAAGGGCAACCGTAGACATAATCTTAATGAAGATATCCATACAAGGACCGACTGTATCCTTGAGAGGATCTCCGACAGTGTCACCTACGACAGCTGCGTCATGAACAGGAGAGCCTTTTCCGCTTCCAGGAATTCCGCCCTGTTCGATGTATTTCTTTCCGTTGTCCCATGCGCCGCCGGCATTACCAGTGAAGATGGCAATCATGATTGAAGCTACTGTAGAACCGATAAGGATACCGCCTACAAAGTGAGCACCGAAGAGAAGACCGCATACTACAGGAATGATAACTGCCATGAGGGCAGGAACCTTCATCTGTCCGATTGAACCCTGTGTAGAAATCTTGATGCACTGGTCGTGATCAGGATCTTCCTTACCTTCGAGGATTGCAGGGTGTTCCTTGAACTGACGGCGTACTTCATCAACCATCTTGCGTGCTGCATTTGCAACGGCATCAATCAGCATTCCTGAGAAGAGGAAAGGAAGGGCACCGCCGACAATACAGCCTGCGAGTGTCATCGGTTCCATGATGTTGAGGGTTGGAAGACCGTTAACGATTGTTTCACCTGGAAGTGAATACATGTATGAAAGCATGAGGGCGAGGGCAGCAAGACCGCCTGAACCGATTGCGAATCCCTTACCGATAGCTGCAGTTGTGTTTCCGACAGCATCAAGGGTATCAGTGATTTCGCGTACGTCTTCAGGGAGCTTTGACATTTCAGCGATACCGCCGGCATTGTCAGAGATAGGACCGTATGTATCTACTGAAACTGTAAGTGCTACGAATGAGAGCATACCCATTGCACTCATTGCAACGCCGTAAAGGCCTGCTGTGTAGTAAGCGATGATGATTCCGAGACCGAGAATGATACACGGAGCCATGCATGACCTCATTCCGAGTGCAAGACCTGAAGTGATTGTAAGTGCCGGACCTTCCTTAGAAGCTTCAGCGAGAACCTTTGTAGGCTTGTAGTCAGAAGAAGTGTAGTATTCTGCGATGATACCGATGAGGATACCTGCAATAATTCCTACTGCTGCACCTACCCATGGAGAAGCATAGCCGAGCGTGAAGCCGAGCTTTTCAAAGTCAATGTTTGTTCCTTCAAAGAGTTTCTTTGTAAGGAAGAAGCCGCCTGCAAGAGTAAGGATTGCTCCGAACCATGTAGCACCGTTGAGCTGTCTGTGAACGCTCTTTGACTTTTTAAGGTTGCGTACGAGAAGTGAAGCAACGCCGAGTACACAGGCAATAAGACCGACTGCTGCGAATGCAAGCGGGAAGGTGTAAAGTGCAGAAAGTGAAGCACCGTTTACTTCTGCATGTGTGATAAGGTTGTATCCGAGTGCGATTGCAGCAACGATTGATGCAACGTAGCTTTCAAGAAGGTCAGAACCGAGACCTGCAACGTCACCAACGTTGTCACCTACGTTATCAGCGATTGTAGCCGGGTTGCGCGGATCATCTTCAGGAATGTGGGCTTCTGTTTTTCCTACAAGGTCAGCACCCATGTCGGCAGCCTTTGTATAGATACCGCCGCCTACACGGTTGAACATTGCAACCATTGAGCATCCGAGTGCATATCCGGAAAGAATGTTAGGGAATTTTATGATTTCGATTCCGGTGAGCCAGCATTTTGTTTTTTCAAGAGAGTCGATGCAGGCTGTTACCTGTGTTGAATCTTTCATCAGGTATCCGAAAACATAAACTACTATAGCAAGACCGAGAAGTGCACATCCGCCTACACAGAGGCCCATTACTGAACCGCCGCGGAATGCTACCTTGAGTGTCTGTCCGATATTTTTTGTTTTGTATGCTTCGTTAGTTACGCGTACGTTTGCATATGTCGCAATCTTCATGCCGATTTTTCCGGCTGAAGCTGACATGATTGAACCGATGAGCAGGGCTACTGCAACATACCAGTCAAGTGCCAGGAAAACGATTACAGCGACAATAAGTACGACGACTGCAAGTGTCCTGTATTCAATGCTAATGAACGTATTAGCACCGCCGCGAATGAATGATGCGATTTTCTGCATCAGGTCATTTCCTTCTTCAAGTTTTTTTACCTTGAGGAAGTTGAATGCTGCATAGGCGAGGGCAAGTCCTGAACCTATGAGAAGCAGTGGGAGTAGTGATTCCATAATGTTGAACCTCTTATAATTTTTGCGGAAAAAACCGCATTATTATAATATCACGGTTCAACTGATTTATGTAGATGAAATTATGGATTTTTCAGATTTTTTCAGACACTGAAGTTATCAATCTGATCGCCGATCTGTTCAATCGAAGCTTTCATCTTGAGGGAAATCATTTCAAGGGCACTTCCGGTTTCGCGGATCTTCATTGCACTGCTGCTCATTCCGCTTACGCTGTCATTCATGACACCCGTTGCATCCTTGAGGCGACGTACTTCTTCGAGGATCTGCTTGTTGCCTTCGCTCATTTCCATGCTTGCAGTTTTTACTTCGGAAGTACTGTTACTCATGTTCCTCAGGACTTCTACGATCTGCTTGCTTCCTTCCTGCTGTTCTTCCATTGCGCTCTTAATCTGGCGTACAATCTGGTCTGTTTCCTTAATGCCGTCAGAAACAAGGGTAAAGGTTGCGCTTGTCTCTTCAGATGCAGAAACGACAGATTCAATTGAAGACTTGATTTTTGTAAGTTCGTCACCGATTGTCCTTGACTGAACGGAAGAAGTTTCAGAGAGCTTGCGGATTTCGTCTGCAACGACTGAGAATCCCTTTCCGGCTTCACCTGCGTGTGCAGCTTCGATTGCAGCGTTCATGGCCAGTAGGTTAGTCTGTTCAGCGATGGCAGCAATTGCACTGTTTGCTTCCTGAAGCATGTTTGACTGGCTTTCGATTTCCATGATGCGTTCGCTCATTTCCTGCTGCTTTTCGTTTCCTGTCTTTGCACGGGCTTCAAGCATTTCAAAAGAAGAGGCCATTTTTGCAACCGACTGGTTTACGCTTGCAATGTTTCCGATCATTTCCTCAACGGCAGAAGATGCATCAGCAACTCCGTGAGACTGAACGTCTATCATGCGTTCAAGGCTTTCAATATTTGATGCGATTTCGTTTACTGCTCCGGCCGTCTCATCTACGCTGGCAGACTGGTTTCCGATCTGGCTCTGTACGCTTTCAATGTTTGAAAGAATGTCTGCAACCGAAACGCTGTTGTCCTGAATTCCTGAATTAAGTTCTTCACCTGCACCTGAAAGTTCAGAACGTGAATCCTTGACGTCTTTCATTATGCCATGCAGTTTTTCGACGAAAGTATTGAAGGCTTTTGTTACCGAACCGATGTCATCATTTGTGCGGACTTCAACGCGCTTTGTAAGGTCTGCATTTCCTGATGCAATTTCATTCATGTTTTTATCGAGGTGGCGCAGAGGCTTTAAAATCCTGAATACGGAGATTGAAGCCGTACCGATAAGGATTACTGCAATTCCAAGTGCAAAGAAAATCATCGGAATCGTGAGTGAGCGGGAGGTTTCGTAGACCTGAGCTTCAGGTACGCAAAGTGCCATGCTCCACGGAGTTCCGCTTACAGGGCCGTAAACCATGAGTTCCATTTCGACACCTGAGAAAACCCAGCCGTGGCCGCTTTCGCCGGAAATCATTGCCTGTGCAACTTCTGATACGCCGCCGAATTCTTCATTTACTTCGGTAAAATTTGACTGCATTACAAGTTCATGCTGAGGGAAGGCCATTACGGTTCCGTCGCCGGTAAGCAGCATTGCGTATCCGCGTTCGCCGATTTTGATTGCATCAACTGCATCTGCAAGGCGTGAATGAGAAACAGCACCTGCTATGAAACCGACCGGCTTCTTTTTGATTGAAACTGACTTGCACACATAATATGCGGCATCATCGTTGCTCGAACCTGTTGAATTGCTTATATACTGCGATTTTTCGCCTTTTTTCATGAACTCGTAGTATTCGGTACCCGAAACGTCATAGACCTGACCTTCGTCATTGTATGCCATTCCGTCTTCGAAACTGCAGTAGGCGATTTCCTTAAAATCTGAGCTTCGTATCTTGCGGTGTGATATAATCCAGTCGATAAGGTCCTGTTCGCTTCCGCCCTGAGTTACCGGATCAGACATAGTGTACATGCGGAGCTGCTGCATGAATTTGGAATTCCTGTAGCTTAATCCCTGTATGTGTGCCTGCAGGAGTTCGGTCGTGGAGGTAATGTATGTACGCTCCATTCCGCTTTTTACAAGGAAAACAGTTGCAACTGCCAGTATTGAAATAAGGATAATGATTTCAACACCGACCCTAAGACCAAAAGAAAATGAAAGGTTCTTTTTCTTCATTATGTACACCTCAGAAAAAGTGTATCACTGTTTTCTGAATAGTGCACATAAAAAATTAAAATAACAGAATTTTTATCTGTAAGAAAAAATTACAGGTCTTTTCCGGTAATCTTTTTTACGCACTCGTGGTAGAGCTTAGAAGTCTGTGCAACGACGTCAGCCGGAACTTCCTTGATTGAAGGATCACCTGCGAGGTTGTTTGCCTTGAGCCAGTCACGGATGAACTGCTTGTCGTAGCTTGCAGGGCTTGTTCCCACTTTGTATTCAGCAGCGTTCCAGAAGCGGCTTGAATCCGGAGTGAGGACTTCGTCGCCGAGGACGAGGTCGCCGTTTTCATCAAGACCGAACTCGAATTTTGTGTCGGCGATGATGATTCCGTTCTTTGCGGCGTGCTCGTAGCATTTTTTATATATGGCAAGTGCCGTCTTTTCGATTTTTGAACCGAGGTCTTTTCCAGGATAGAGCTTGTCCAGGTCTTCCTTCATGTAATCGATTGTAACGTTGATGTCGTGGCCTTCAGCGGCTTTTGTCGAAGGAGTTACGATAGGCTCGTCAAGTTTTTCTGCCTGTTCGTATTTTTTTGTGAATGAATGTCCGAGGAAAGGTTCTCCCTTTTTGTATGCTTCGTACATTGAACCGAACATGTATCCGCGTACGATAACTTCATAAGGAATCATCTTAAGTTTTTTAACGAGGATAGTGCGGCCTTCGTATTCCGGCTTCTGGAATTCAGCAGGCATATCCCTGAGGTCGCTTGAAATCATGTGGTTCTTCGTTATGTCCTTTGTAAGGTCGAACCAGAAATTAGAGAGGGCATTGAGAACCTTGCCCTTGTCAGTAATCATAGTCGGAAGAATAACGTCGAATGCTGAAATTCTGTCAGTCGTTACGATGACCATGCGGCCGTCTTCCAGATCATAAACTTCACGGACTTTTCCGCTGATAATTTTTTTCATTTTTTTACCCCGGTCTTAAGCATTTAAATGCTGATTGAATTGTGCAGAAGTATATTCTTATTTTTTAGATTGAACAAGACAGGAGAAAATATTATTATTCTGTATTGTGTTATACAGATATGGAAAGGACGAGAAGGGGAATCCTGTAAAGAAAGCTGTTATTTATACAAGGCAGGAACATAACATTCCTGCATCCAGAATAGATGCCGATGCCTATGATGTAGTAAGGCATCTGAAAGAATGCGGTTTTGATGCATATATTGTTGGCGGTGCAGTCAGGGATCTGATTGTAGGAAAGACTCCGAAAGATTTTGATATTGTTACGTCTGCTACACCGTCCAAAATAAAAAAGCTTTTCAGGAATTCAAGGATTATCGGAAGACGCTTCCGGCTCGTTCATGTTTTCTTTGGTGAAAAAATATTTGAAGTCTCAACATTCCGTTCAATCTGTGACGGTTCAGTCGGAAACGTATTCGGTACGCAGGATGAAGACGTGCGCCGCCGTGATTTTTCGATAAATGCACTTTATTACGATCCGATAAAGGAACATGTCGTAGATTATGTCGGCGGATTCAATGACATCAAAAAGAAGATTCTCCGCCCGATAATTCCTATGGAAAGGATTTTTGCGGAAGACCCGGTAAGGATGCTCCGTGCAGTAAAATACAGTGCTACAACAGGCTGCCGCATGCCGTTTCTCCTCAAACGCAAAATACGTAAGTCAGCACACCTTCTTTCTCCGGTTTCGCCTTCAAGGCTTACGGAAGAATTCCTCAAAATCGTAAACAGCGGTCATTCGTATGAAATCGTAAGTGCCGCCCTCAAAAATGACGTTTACATGTACCTTCAGCCGATGGCCTGTTCAATGATGTATGCAGACCGCAGCTTTGAAAAAGCCTACATGGAAGGGCTTAAAAAACTTGATTCCCTTATTGCAGAAAAAGGTAATTCCCTCAGGCTCGGACAGAAACTGTTTTTCTTTATATTTGAATTCCTCAAGAGCCTTACTGACTGGAAAAGC
>DGTU01000038.1 GCA_002394465.1 Treponema sp. UBA4328
CTAAATTTTTCTGCGAAAACTGCGGAGCTGAAGTTCCTCAAAATGCCAGAATGTGCCGTCACTGCGGAAGGTTCTTTTCTTCCGTAAGGTGTCCTGTATGCGGAATGCAGGGACCAAGTTCAAAATTTACAAACGGCTGTCCAAGCTGCGGTTATGCAATAGGCAGAAACGGAGAAAAAGTAAAGGTTCCACAGCCTGAGGAAAAGATGGCTTCAAGAAAATCCCGCCGTGAATTAATGTCAGAAATTTCTTCCAGAAGTGAAGCCTTTGGCAGTTCAAGAAACAGGAAAAATCAGGACGGGAGTCTTCCTGCATGGATGCTCGCCGTTCTCGCCGGAGTACTGGTTATTTTTGGATACGCGGCTTTTAAATACCTTTTAAAATCTTAGGGTCAATTGACCAAGATTCGATTTTTAAGTAAAATACTAAAAGTTAAATCAATTGCCCGGATGGCGGAATTGGCAGACGCGCTAGGTTCAGGTCCTAGTGTTCGCAAGGACATAGGGGTTCAAGTCCCCTTTCGGGCATTTTTTATTTCACTTCAAACGACATTTCTTTTCCGTCTGAATAATTCCTGAAACTTATTTTTACAGCCTTAAACATCATTTCAATGTCGGTTTTTTTATTTCTGAACTCCGGGTTATAGATTTTATCTCCGTGTACCGGCATGCCGCACCATGCAAGATGACACCTTACTTGATGGCGGTAACCGCGGCTTATCGTGCACAATGCATTGTTTCCGTTAATCTGAATGTTTGTTGAATACACAGCAGGATCGGCTTTTTTCTGTACGACTAATGAACATTCGTCTGTAACAGGCCTTACTTCCGTTCGTTTGCTTCCGTAGCCTCGGAAGCGGCTTATAACAATGTCTGTATGTCCTGGTACCGGTGGAAATCCTTCAAGGAGTGCCGCTGTTTCTGGAATAAAGTCCACCTGAGCTGAATACTGTTTAATGAAACGGCCGTTTATCTGTTCATCCTGAATATAATCATAAAATTCCTGGGACGCAGCAATAAGAATAAGTCCTGATGTCTGTGTATCAAGCCGGTGTGTAAGTCCGTATTCAATCTTTTTTCTGCCGCAGACATTTTTTATCTGAGGGAATAATTCAACTGCCCTGTTCAGTGCGCAGTCGTCATCCTCGTGCAGCGGTGCAGAAGGAAGTCCTGCCGGTTTGGAGAGTACGACAAATGGTTCATTTTCTGACGGTTCGTGTATTACTTCTATGTTCATGTTTTATTGAATTTTGCGTGAAGCACTTTAAGTACACGCTTGAATCTGAGCGGCACTTTTGCCTGGAAAACTGAATGTTTCTTTTGTCCGGGAAGCCTTATTTTGAGTTTGAAGGCATGGAGCATCAGGGTCGCTTTTGGAAATACTTCTGTTGAAGTTTTACCGTAGAGAGTGTCACCAAGTACCGGGCATCCAAGGTACTTCATGTGTACCCTTATCTGATGAGTCCGTCCTGTTTTTATCCTGACGCGCATGAGTGTATACGGTCCATAAAAAGCAATTACCCTATAAAGTGTAACGGCCTTTTTACCTTCAGATGTTCCTGTAACGGCCTTAAACTTTTTCCTGTCTGAAGCTGAACGCACAATCTGTGTTTCAATTATGCCCTTTCTGTTTTTGGGATGACCGCAGCAGATACAGATATAGTCTTTCTGAAGAAGATTGTGATTTGCGAACTGTTTCTGGAGCCATTCTTCTGACTCCCTGTTTCTGGCAGTTATTATTACACCGCTGGTATCTTTATCAAGTCTGTGGACTATTCCAGGCCTTCTTGCTGCAATAATCTGTGAATCTGACAGAGATGTATCCTGATGAATGCTCTGTCTGTTCCAGTGAAAAAGAAGTGCATTTACGAGGGTTCCGGTCCAGTTGCCGGCAGCAGGATGCGTTACCATACCCTGCTTCTTGTTTATTACGGTTACATTTTCATCTTCATAGAGAATATCAAGCGGGATGTCCTGTGGTTCGATGTCCTCAGGAACATTATCTTCCCATTCAAATTCAATTTTATCTCCACACCGTATTTTAGAACTGAGCTTTCCTTTTGTCCCGTTGATGCGGATTTCAGAAATTCCGGTTTTTAATTTGGAACGGTTGAACTGAGTGAGGCTGGCTGCTATGTATTTGTCGAGTCTGAGTTCTTTTTCAAAAGTTTCAGGAACATTAAGGCTAAAATAAGGCATTTTCTATACCTGCCTGTAAGTATTCCTTCGGTATTTCCTGAATTTCTTCTGGCGGAAGAGGAACGAAATTTCCGTCCTGAATTTCAAAATCATTTGAAAGAGGCATTACGGTTATAACGTCATGAGTTACAGGCCGTGGTTTTGAGGTATTTCTTTTTATTATGCTTATTACAAGGTCTGTAAGGCCAAGGCCTGCGCTTGCTATGCATGCGTATGTAATGATTTTTTTCTGGTCGTCTGTCGTAAAATTTGAAGTTGACTTGTCGAAAGGGTTTCCGATTCTGTTGTATTTAATTCCGGAATAAATCATTGTAGTCCACAGGGTAACAAACGGAAGAGAACCGAAGGTAATTATTTCTGTCCGCCGTATATCCTTTGCCCACTGAGGCCATTCCGTTTTCTTTTCATCTGCTGAATCTGCCGGAAAAACTGAGGAAAGTGAAAGTGTTATCAGAAGCAGGACGGCAGTTAATTTTTTCACTTTGAATAATTCCTTTCTCCGAAAATTGCTGTTCCTACCCTTACCATGGTTGAACCTTCTTCTATTGCTGTTTCAAAGTCTCCGCTCATTCCCATGCTGAGTTCTGTCATGCCGAACTCAGGAAAATCTGAGTTCAGTTCTTCAAGTGAAGTCCTCAATGTACTGAATGACTTTCTGATAAGGTTTTTGTCATCAGTTGCAGGGGCCATAGTCATCAGGCCTTTCGGAATGAGGCGGCCGTATGTACCGTCTGCAATAAGTTCAAGAAGGCGTTTTATTCCGTCAGTTCCGTCAAATCCTGATTTTGATTCTTCGCCTGTGTGAAGATCAAAAAG
>DGTU01000175.1 GCA_002394465.1 Treponema sp. UBA4328
GAAAAGGCAAAAGAAATCCAGCACATGCTCAAAGAAGATTTCGTAACTGATTTCGATGTTTCGGGCACTGTTGGAAAACGATACCGCCGTCAGGACGAGGTCGGAACTCCGTTCTGCGTTACAGTTGACTACGACACAATCAACGAAAAGAACGACGACGGTTCAGTTAACAATAAATTCGGAACAGTCACAGTCCGCTTCCGTGACAGCATGGAGCAGGAGAGGGTCAAGATTGAAGACTTGCACTCGTTCCTGTTCAAGGCTATCAAGGAATACAAGCCTGTTGTAAGATAAAAATTGCCACACGGAAAGACCTTAGCTCGTTTTGGGCTGAGGTCTTTTTTTTTCGCATTTTCAAGATTCTTCCATTATGCTATAATCTCACTGTTCTATGGATTACATCGCACTTGGCAAATCAAATCTTCTCGTTTCCCGGACGGCATTCGGCGCCATGGGACTTGGTGACATTGAAGATCATGAAGCTGCAATACGCATGGTACGAAATGCATATGAACAGGGAATCAATTTTTTTGATACCTCCTGCGAATCTCCTGAAAGCGAAAGGCGTCTTGGTGAAGCTCTCGAAGGACTCAACCGCAAGGATGTCTTTATCGCAACAAAAACTGCAGCTCATTCTGCCCAGGAACTTGTGGAAAACCTCGGAATGAGCCTCTCAAACCTTAAAACCGACTACATTGATCTCTATCAGATTGAAAAATTCAGTTTAAGTCAGGATGAAGAAGCAGAGAACGAACTCATCGAGAAACTCCTTAACCTCAGGGAATCCGGAACGATCAAGCACATCGGCTTTGTTACCGACACCCTTGAAATTGCCCGGGCTGCAGTAGAAGGCAGCGGCCCCTGGGAAACCATTCAGTTTCCGTTTAACATGGCCTGCGACAATGACATCGTCGAATTTACACGGCAGTGTGCCGGCTCAGACATAGGCTTCATAGCAATGCGTCCCCTTTTCAGCGGTATCCTCACAAACATTCCGCTCGCCCTCGGCTATCTCAAGCAGTTCGAAAACGTCGTTCCTCTGTGGGGCGTCACAAATGAAGAAGAACTGCAGCAGATCCTCTACTTTACCCAGAATCCTCCGCGGATCGACGAACAGTTCCTCGCTGAAGTTGAAAACGTACGCTCATTCTTTAACTAAAAATTGAATTTGCACATTTCCTGTGCTATACTTTTAAAAAAAGTTGCCGCATGAGGTCATCAAATGAAAAAGATTCTTACCGCTTCATCAAATCCTGAAGTTATCAAGACAATCGAGAACGCATGTAAACGATACTCTGCATATTTTTATTCTTCAGTTTTTTCTGATACTGACGCAATCATTAATAACATTGACTACGAAATGCCTGAAATCAAGGTTCTTGACTTTACTTCAAAGCAGATTGATACACCAAAAATTCTTTCCATAATTGACGAAGACCCGTGGCTTCATTACGGCGGAATAATCTGCGTCTGCAAAAGCGAAGACCAGGTCTGCGAAATCGAACAGAGCAAAAACAGCAACATTCTTTCAGCACTGACCGTCAAAAATTTTACAAAGCATTTTTCACGAATCCTGCGCATTCTCTGGCAGAACCAGAGGTTCCTTTTTAACCGCGGCATGCAGGATTTAATCGGCGGACAGGAATCAGGAGAATTCATCTGCGGAAACGACCCTCTCGACCTCCGCTTTTACACAAACTTTCTTGTAAGCTATCTTTACAACACAAACCGGATCGATGAAGAAAACCGTTTTAACCTTCAGATGTCCCTCATGGAACTTCTGACAAACGCACTCGAACACGGAAACCTTGAGATTTCCTTTGAAGAAAAAACCGAATGGATGCAGAAAGGCGGCGACATTATCGAACTCATTGAACGCCGTTCAAACGATCCCAAATATGCTGAAAGACGCATTAAAATTTCATATATCATCGGAAAGTCGCGAAGCCGTTTCATCATAAGAGACGACGGAAAGGGATTCGACTGGCGTAAATTTACAAACATCAACGAACCGACGATTGCCCTTCACGGACGCGGAATTTCCCTTTCGACAGGCCTTACTGACAAACTCACCTACAATGATGCCGGCAACGAAGTCAGTTTTGAAATTGAAAACCTCAAGAATACGACGAACAACATTCCTGGAATCATGCGCTCCTTTGACACGCTTACATACACGGACAAGCAGATTGTATGCCGCGAAAATGAAATGTCAAACGACCTGTTCTTTATCATAAGCGGCAGGTTCGCAGTTTACTCGGGACGCAAGCTTGTTTCAGTCATTACTCCGAATGATCTGTTCATCGGCGAAATGGCATTCCTCCTCAATGACAGGCGTTCTGCAACTGTTCTTGCCGTCGGTGAATGCAAGCTGATTAAAATTCCAAAAGGTGATTTTCTCACGCTGATCAGGCACAACCCTCACTACGGCATCTTCCTTTCACGCATGCTCGCACAGCGTCTGCTCAAACAGACTCAGAAAACGATTTCACTGCAGCAGAAGTATCAGTAAAAATGTCTTTAAACTGCAATGAAATTGACCTGATTCTCTCTGAGCTTGACCTCGCCGGAAGTTTTCTTCAGGAAGTCGTACAGCCGAATTACAGTTCAATTGCGCTTTACACGTACAAGCCCGGAGTTCCAAAAACCGTTTTTATCTCTCTTGAAGCCGGTTCCTGCAGAATCTGTGAAACAAGGCGCAAAATTACGAAAAACGACAAACCGCTCCGCTTCAATGAAATGCTCAAATCCCGGATTAAGGGCGCAAGAATCATTTCATGTTCCCAGATTTCAGGCGAACGCATCATAAAAATTGAACTTGAAAAGGCCGGTACTGTTTATGTTATGCCCCAGGCCCAGGAACATACCGCAAAAAAATCAAAATCCCTTCAGCAGGATGACGGGGATGAACTGTATACCCTTTACATAAGGCTGTGGTCAAATGCCGGAAACATTTTCCTCTGTGACAAAGACGATATAATTCTTGATTCCTTCTACCGGAGGCCTGCAAAGGGTGAAAAAACAGGCGAAAAATTCCTTCTTCCCGAAGGAAAAAACAGCAGCAAAGACTTTCCTGTCAGAACGTTTGAAGAACTTGAAGGCAGCAGTTCACTGAGCTTTAATCAGAAAGTTGATCTGTACTATTCACAGAATTCGGCACAGACTTCACTGGACTCCCTGCTTGAACAGGCAGAAAAATGGTATGAATCCCACAGAAGCCGTCTTGCCTCAGCCCTCGAAAGGCTCAGGGAAAAACGCTCAGACTTTCTCAATGCAGCGAGATACAAACATCAGGGCGATTTAATTCTTGCCTTCGGTCATCTTATTGACGGAAAATCAAATTTCCTTGAATGCGATGACTATGAAACAGGCCGGAAGGTCAGCATAAAAATAGATCCTGAAAAATCCGCTCAGGAAAATGCCGCAAAATACTATGAGACGTACAAAAAACAGTCAGGCGGACTTGAAAACCTGGATTACGATATAGAGGCCGGCGAAAAAGAACTTGCAGCTCTTGAAAAGCAGTACAGGACAATAATTACCGAAAAAAATCCCGTCAAGCTTGAACAGGTTCTCCGCAAGACACAGAAACCGAAGCAGCAGGAAAAGAAATCTCACTCCGGACTTGATTACCAGATTGACGGCTGGCAGATTATTGTAGGACGGGATGCTTCAGAAAATGACGAACTGCTCAGGCATAACGTTAAAGGCGCTGACATGTGGCTTCATGTGCGCGACTATCACGGAGGCTATGTTTTCATCAAAAACCGTCCCGGAAAAACAGTTCCCCTTGAAATTCTTCTCTATGCCGGAAACCTTGCAGTCTGGTATTCAAAGGCACGTAAAAACGGAAGCGCAGACCTCTACTATACTCAGGTAAAACACCTCCGCCGCGCAAAAAATGCCCCGAAAGGTACGGTTCTGCCGACAAACGAAAAGAATCTGTTCATTAAACTGGATGAAGCAAAGCTCCGCAAACTTCAGGCTGAAAATACGGCATTTTAATCCGGGCACGAACCGGTAAATATCGCATAAGTTCCTTCAATCTGCTATAATGATGCCCATGAAAATAACGGACATCCTTAACAGTAAAAAAGTTTCACTTTCATTTGAAGTTTTCCCGCCGAAGAAGCAGGACGCACTTGAATCAATCAAAAATACGGCAGTAACCCTCACGGAATTCAAGCCGGATTTTATCAGCGTAACATTCGGTGCAGGAGGAACTACACAGGGCTACACTGCAGACATAGCAGAAGCAATTGAAAAAAACGGTACCACAGCCCTTGCACACCTTACATGCGTCCGTTCAACAAAAGAAGCACTCAACAGCATAATCAGCAATTTAAAATCAAAAAAGATTTCCAACATTCTTGCACTCCGCGGAGACTTCCCGAAAGATGCAGTTGAAGGCGAAAACGTATTCCCGTCAGGCTTAACGCACGCCTCAGATCTGGTTACTGTACTGAAAGATGAGGGATTTTGTGTCGGAGGAGCCTGCTACCCTGAAGGACATCCTGAAAGTTCAAGCCGCGACACTGACATCGAAAACCTTAAGTACAAGGTTGATGCAGGAGTTGATTTTCTGACAACCCAGATGTTCTTCGATAATGACATGCTTTATTCTTTCCTGTACCGTCTTCAGTCGGCAGGAATTCATGTTCCGGTACTTGCAGGCATCATGCCGATAACAAATGCAGCCCAGATAAACCGCATGGTTGACCTGTCAAACGCATACATTCCGCGCAAACTCCTTGCAATCTGTGACCGTTTCCGTAACCATCCGGAAGCAATGATGCAGGCCGGAATTGCGTACGCAACAGATCAGATAATCGACCTGATTTCAAACGGAGTCCGGGGAATTCATATCTATACTATGAATAAACCTGAAATCGCCGGTGCAATTGTCAAAAACGTAAGCGAAATAATAAAGGCTACTAACTCGTAAACTCAGTCTTTATTTAAACGGCCTGTATGAACCGTTATCATTCCATACAGGCATGTCGACATACATGTAGGTTTCACGCGTATATACGACCGCCTCAAAATAGTCGCCTTCCTTGAGGCTCAGGATTTTTGCAATCACATCATCAGCAGTTTTACGCGGATAAACAACACCAATATCCCAGGCCAGAAGTTTCGTTGTCCCGAGATCTACGATATATTCACCGAGAACATTTTTCTTGACCTTTTTAATGTATCCTGAAATCTTTATGGCACGGTCTGCAAATTCCTGTGAACACTTTTTTTCAAACAGTTCCGAATTTTTTCCGCAGGACTTGCGCAGGGCATCGTACTCCTTGTAAAGGGAATCAGTAGTATATTTATTTACCGGCTCTGACTGAAGCTTCTTCAAATCTGTGTTTGAAAGGATGTGCGTATTTCCTTCCCTCGTCTGAGGAAATTTAGTTTCGCAGAAGCAGGCAGCAGCCAGAAAGCTCAATGCAATAAGGATAAAAGATTTCTTCATAAAAACTCCTGAGTATATTTTATCACGGTTTTTTCAAATAAAAAACCTCCGCACAAAATCTGTACGGAGGTTCCTGACTAAAATATTTCAGGATTTATCTTGAAAGTACTAGAGCAGTATAAGATCCGCCTGTAGCAAATGAAAGGACAAGAACCTTATTCAATGATGAAGACTCTGTCATCCTGCGTGAAACGCTTCCGTCAGAAGCAATTACATACGCATTGTCACTTTCAATGTCACCGTGAAGCATAAGGGCTGCATGTGCAGCCTGAAGAGCGGCAGTTCCTGCACGGCCTTCACCGGTACGCTCCTTGATTTCAAAAACAGGTTTTCCGGCGAACAGTTTTGAGAGAACTGATTTTTCGATGTCATCTACGGCTTTCATTCCGTTTGCAAAACCGTAAACAGCATCAATATCACCGGCATTAATGCCTGAATCTGCAAGTGCATCTGCAACAGCCTTTTCAAGAGCCTCTGAAGTTCCTGACAGTGCACCGAACCTGACGTTTTTGCGTCCGCTTCCATAACCGAGGATGCGTGCATCTACTTCTGCTCCGCGGGCCCTGGCATTTGAAGTTTCTTCAAGAACGATGCTTGTACTTGCATCACCGATAACGAAACCGTCACCGCCTGAGAAAGGGCCTTCTGCAGTTTTTGCCTTGTATCCGAGTTCAGCAAACAGGCTGTCGATAACAGGAATGTTTTCATCATTACCGGTAGCAATCATGATCTTTTCCTGTCCTTCCCTGATTACATTCATTGAGTAGAGAATGCTTGTCAAACCGGAAACAGGACCGCTCGTTACGGTAACGCTGTAACCTTTGAGTCCTGAACAGATTGAAAGGTATCCGCCAGCAGCATTGTATACGGTATTCGGGAATTTAAAGGCGCTTCCCTTTGCATTACCCTTTTCACCGATCAGCTCTTCAAAATCATACGTCGAACCGAGTGCACCTTCACTTGTTCCGACAATATTTCCGATTTCCTTTGCATTTTCTTCAGTTACGGTAAGCTTTGCATCTTTAAGTGCGCGCATTCCGGTTACGACCTGAAGCTGGCTGAAATTATCCAGTTTGCGGTAAAATGCCATCTTTATTCCGAGGTCATCATATTCTGAAGTTTCAATGACTGAATGAATGCTTGTTTCAGACGGCTTTGAATCTGCCTTGACCGAAGCGATATAGGCTTCCTTTGTGTGTCCGAGAGGGTTTACGATTCCTAGTCCGGTAATTGCAATGTCAGCCTTTGATTTGCTGACTTTTACGTCTCCGGCATTTTTGCTGAAAATAATGCTTGCATTGTTTCCGCCGAACGCAAATGAATTGCTCATTACTGCCGTAAGTTCCTTTGAATGAGGCACATTCTGAACGAATTCAATCTTACCGGCCTTTTCCTTAAGCTTTTCCTTGTCTTCTTCTGAATATCCGAGTGTCGGAAGAACCGTATTTTCTGTAAGAGCCTTAACCGAGAAAACGGCTTCAATTGCACCGGCTGCACCAAGACAGTGGCCTGTCATTGCTTTTGTTGAACTGGCACTTAAATTATCATTTTCACCGTCAAAGACTGCATGAAGCGAAAGGAATTCTGCATTGTCATTCTTTGCAGTTCCGGTTCCGTGACCGTTTACATAACCGATGTCCTTTTTACTGATTCCGGAATTATCGATTGCACGCTTAATGGCTTCAATCTGACACAGACCGTCTTCACGCGGAGCCGTAATATGATGAGCATCTGTCGTGATTCCTGCACCAAGAACTTCACAATACATTTTTGCATTGCGTGCCTTTGCATGGGCATAAGACTCAACGATAACTACACCTGCACCTTCTCCAAGCGTAATGCCTGTACAGCGGTTAAAAGGAGAACAGCCGTTTTCATCAAGTGCATGAAGTGAAAGGAATCCCGAATATGGAATCGATGCAAAAGAATCTGCACCGCCTGCAATTACGATATCAGCCTTTCCCGCACGGATAAGGTCACAGGCATAGGCAACGCTTATGGTTCCTGCAGCACATGCATTTGCAACGTTGGTTACGATACCGCCTGCACCTGCGAGTTCAGCAACCTGAGATGCAATCGGTGCAATCGGCATTTTAAGAATGTCAGATTTATTTTTTCCATGCTTGTAGTAATGTTCAATGCTGACTGCTCCGCCGACACAGCTTCCGATGATAACGCTGACACGAGGATCATCATTTCCTTTTGAAAGGCCTGAATCAGCAAGGGCTTCTTTTGCAGCCTTAAGGCAGAGTTTTGAAGCGCGGTCCTTTTCTTCAGGAGCATCGATGTCATCAAGGGTATCGCAGTTTACTTCTGCAGCCAGGGTTGCATAGCAGTTTTCAGTATCAACTGTTGTTGTGTTTTTAATGCCTGATACTGAGGCCAGTACGTTTTTCCAGGATTCTTCAACTGAATTTCCGATGGCACAGATCATGCCAAGTCCTGTTACGACACAACGGTTCTTTTCTTCGGTCATTTGTATTTTCCTTCCTGTAAAATAATATTCCCGCCCTCTGCATGACAGCCAGAAGTGCGGGAATGACAAGCGGAGAACCTTCTGAAAACACCTTATGGAGTTTCAGAAAAGCTTCTTAGGCATTTGCTACGATATAATCAGCAATAGTATCAATGCTCAGGAAAGTTTCCTTTGGAAGGCCTGTCATTGAAACACCGTATTCATCATCAGCAAAAGAAATGATTTCAAGTGAATCAACTGAATCAAGTCCGATTTCATCACCAAACAGAGGTGTATCATATTTGAGGATATCACCGTCTACACCAAGATTAGACATAAAGAATTCTTTCAATTTTGCCTGTACTTCTGATTTTTCCATTTTCTTACTCCTGTTCAAAATATAAAAAATTATTATAGACAGTATACTTAAAACCGGATTTATAGGCAATCAGAGCCATATTCCGGCTGAAGCAGACGTCATGTTTTTATCTCTGGCAGCTTCCGTCATGAATTTTCCGGGCAGTTTCTTCACCGGCCACAAGCTCGACGAATTTCATTGCAAACTGCTCTGCAGTTCCAGGGCCGCGTCCTGTAAGCACATTATTGTCAAAAACAAACGGAACATCAGGAATGTGATGAGAATTTTCAGTAAGTTCTTCCGCTTTTACTTCGCTTCCGCAGTATTCAGCAAGATTATTCTCCATTCCCGGATAACAGGTCCACTTTCTCGAAGCGAGGACTCCTACAGGAGCGAGGACGACTGCAGGAGCGGCACAGATGGCTGCAACGAGTTTTCCCCTCCTCTCCATCTTTGTTATAAGCTGAAACAGATACTGGTTTGCTGCAAGGTTTGAGGCTCCCGGCATTCCTCCAGGGAAATATGCTGCATCCGGTTCTTCCCCGTTCATTTTATTTATGAAATCCCGGAGCAGAAGGTCACATACGACTGAAATCCTGTGACTGCCTTCAACTATTGTCGAAAGAACCGTGCCGTTTTCTGCAGGAACAGACACCGTTACTACATCCTGTCCGGCACGACGAAGATAATCAACGACCGTCAATGCCTCGATTTCTTCAAACCCAGGCGCTAAAAAAACAGCAATTTTTTTCATAATAAAAGTCCTCTTAGTTGAATTATATCATATTGTTGAAAGCTTTTAAAACCGATAATATCTATATTATGAAGAGCGTTTTATTAATAGATGCTACCCCGATGTTCCGCGAGTTTCTCAAAGAAAAGCTTGCTGCCGAGAAAATTGAAGTTCACACGGCACAGGGGCACAGGGATGCGTTCTTAAAAGTATCATCGATTATTCCGGATCTCATTATTCTCGATATTGAGACTTCAGTTGACGATATGATGGACTTTCTGTCCCAGAAACGCTCGGATCCGAATGCCGCATCAATACCGGTCATCATCTCTGGACCGCTCATCGAAAGGGAAAAGGTTGCAGGCCTTGTTCCATTCGGCGTAGTAAAATATTTTACCAAACCGATTAAATTTGACATCTTCTTTGATTCAATCGGCCGCCTGCTGAAGGTTGCCCTTTCAATGGATACAACTCCGTGCGTTCTCGACATTCACCTCAACGATAACATTATTTTCATCGAAATTGCACAGGGCCTGAACCGCGAAAAAATTGCGCTCCTCAAGTATAAACTCACGGAACTCATAAACAGGAACAAGCTGACAAACCCGAAGGTCATCCTCATGATGAGCGACCTTGACCTGACATTTGTTGATGCGCCAAACCTTGAACTTCTTTTTGACAATTTAATAGCCGAACCACGCATTTCCAACAAAAACATAAAAGTCCTTTCAATGAGCGATTTTACGAAAGAACTCATAAGCGGACATCCGGCTTACGCAGGAATTGCCATTGCCGACAATCTTTCTTCAATCCTTAACTCAGTCGTCGACGGAAACGCAGGCGGAGATGCACAGGACCTTATTTCTGATAAAATCCTTGAATCAACCGGAGAAGAAGACGAAGGTTCAATTGAAATGCGTTTCTATTCTGATGCAGGCGTCGTAGACAAGGCCGCAGACGATGAAACTTCAGCAATCAAGATTGCAGTCGTAGATGATGATGCAGTAGTCAGGCAGCTGCTTCAGGGAGCCTTTACGACAATCGGTGCAAAGACAGATACCTTCGGTTCCGGTTCTGAATTCCTCAATGCAATCAACAAGACTGAATATTCCCTTGTTATTCTGGACATTTTCATGCCGGGTATTTCAGGCTTCGATATTCTGAACATTCTGCATTCAAAGTTTTACAAGACACCAATAATCATTTATTCACAGGCAATCCAGCGTGAAGCTGTCGTACAGGCACTGAGTCTCGGAGCAAAGAGTTATTTTGCCAAGCCTCAGAAACCTGAAGTAATCATCAAGCGGGCTATAGAGCTTTTACATGATAAAATCTAACAGCGAAATTGCAACCGCAAGCCGCTTTCTGGCAAGTACATTACATGAAATCAGGACGCCGATTCAGACAATCATAAGTACGATTGAGCTTCTTGAAGATACCAGCCTGGACAAGGAACAGCACGAATACATAAGGCAGATTCAGTTTTCAGCTGACGTTCTCCTTGACCTTGCCAACAACATCCTCGACTTTACAAAAATTTCTTCAAACGAATTCAAACTGGAATCCGTACCGTTCGACATCGTCAGCCTTACAGAACAGGTCGTTGACCTCATAAGCATCGAAGCCTTCAACCGCGGCGTCGAAATCGTAACGGACATTTCCTATGATATTCCGCAGATGATTTCAGGTGATCCGGTACGCGTCCAGCAGATTATGCTCAACCTGATTAAAAATGCCGTCAAATTTACCAATCAGGGCTACATTCACATCGAACTGCTTCCGAAAGACGGCGGAATTTATTTTCAGATCACAGACTCCGGAGTAGGAATTCCTGAATCAAAACGGGCAAAGCTTTTTACCGAATACTATCAGGCAGACATTTCGACATACCGCAAATTCGGCGGAACGGGACTCGGGCTTTCAATATGCAAGAACCTCGTTACCGTAATGCGCGGAAAAATCGGAGTCAAATCAAATCCATACGGCGGATCAATTTTCTTTTTCTTTCTCCCTCTCCCAAAGGTTGAAACTCCGTTCCTTTCGGATAAGCCGGTTCTTCCTCCGGGTCAGAGAATTCTGATTGTCGATGACAGTGTTCTTTCTGCACGAAGCCTCAAAACCAAGCTCGAATACATGGGAATCAGCGATATCGTAATTACAAATACTGCTGACGATGCAATGAACCAGATTGTCTTTGCAGAACAGATACGGAACCCGTTTACGATGATTTTCGTCGACATGATCCTCCCGATTATTGACGGATGGCATTTTGCTTCCGACTTAAAGAACAATCCGCAGATAAAAATCTGTCCTAAACTTTACCTTCTTGTTCCTGAAGGACAGATGAAAGCCGATGCAAAAATGAAAACGCTCAACTGGTACAACGGCTATCTGTATAAACCGTTCAAAAAGGCAAAACTGCTTGAACTTTTAAATGAAGCGTTCTCTAAGTCATCCGATGCCGGTGAACTTGAAACAATAGACATGACGCCGCAGACGGATCTCGAAACCGGCAGTGCCCCGAAACCGGATGCAGATTCACTCCTCGCGAAGGGACACAAGGTTCTCATTGCAGAAGATCATCCGGTCAACCGCAAACTGCTCGAAACCTTCCTCAAGAAATTCGGAGCAGACGTTTACATTGCAGAAGACGGAAAAATGGCCCTTGAAGTATGCGACAGGGTCAGCGGAATTGACCTCATATTCATGGATATTTACATGCCGGTAATGAACGGAATTGAAGCAACCGCCGAACTCAGAAAACGCAAATTCGGCGGAATAATAATTGCATGTACGGCAAACAATGACGAAGGTGACTTTGATACATACAGAAAAATCGGCATAAACGACATTCTTGTAAAACCGTTCAAATCGGCTGCAATCAAAAACTGCCTTGAAAAATGGAATACGGTCATGCAGTTCCCGGAAGTACAGCAGATGGCCATCCTCGAATCAACGAATTCAGTTCCGGGAGAAATCTGGGATCAGGACGATTTTCTGGATACGGTTGCAGGGGACACGGAACTTGCAACAAGGATGCTCGACGCATTTATCATTCAGACAGAAGGACTGCTTGAAACTGCAGAAAACATTTTTAAATCAGGTAAATTTGATGAGCTTGCCAAACTCGGACATACCCTCAAAGGAAGTTCAGCTACGCTCAGCGCAAAAAGCCTTTCAGAATACGGAAAACGTCTCGAAAACGCATCGAAAGCCCGGGATCCGAATGCCGCAGAGCTTAACCTTACATTCTTCACGCAGGATTTCGGACGATTCAAGAAAATCAAGCCAAAATGGAAGAAAATCAAATAATGGAACAGAGCATAAAGACAAATTTTCATACGCACACACAGTTCTGCGACAGTCATTCTACGGCAGAAGAAACTGTTCTTGAAGCCATTGAACGCGGAATAAAAATACTCGGTTTTTCAAGCCATGCAATGCTTCCGCTTGAAGACGACTGGCACATCACGAACGATAAATACAGTACCTACTGTTCTGAAATACGCCGCCTGCAGAAAACCTTTCAGGACGAAATACAGATTTCCCTGGGTTTCGAGGCAGATTACATTGAAGGAAAAACAGTTCCATCATTCGACACGTATTCGCCTTACGCCCCGGATTTTCTTATAGGTTCAGTCCATTTTGTCACGAACGAAAAAGGCACGTTTGAAGCAGATGATTCCCCGGAAAAAATCCTAAGCGCAGTAAAGGAACTCTACGGCGGAAATGCTAGGGAAGCCGTATGCAGGTACTTTGAACTTGAACGGCAGATGCTTGAGAAAGGAGATTTTTCAATCCTCGGACACTGCGACCTGATACAGAAGAAGAATCAGATAACAGGACTGTTCAGTTTTTCTGATGAATGGTTTAAGGATGAACTTAAGGCTCTCGTAAAGGCAATCCGCAGGAACGGCTGCATAGTCGAGATAAATACAGGAGCCGTAAGCCGCGGCACTGACGTAATTTATCCGTGTGATTACTGTCTTGAACTTCTGCATGACGCCGGCGTTCCGGTCACAATTTCATCAGACGCACACAGCGCACAGGCAATAGACTGCGCATTTGACCGCGCTGTTTTAAAAGCAAAAAAAGCCGGCTATACGGAAAAAGCTGTCCCGTATGCCGGCTCAATCAGATTTATGAAGCTTTAATTATCGGTTTCTTCTTTCGTCCTGACTCTTGCAGTCAATGCACATAAATGCATAAGGAACGGCTTCAAGTCTTTCTTTTGGAATTTCCCTGCCGCATTTAAGGCAGTAGCCGTATTTATCCTGCTTGATTCTGTCCAGTGCATTGTTAATCTGCTGCAGCCTCTGAGAATCCTGAACGCCCAGAGATTCAAGCAGTTTTCCGTCAATTACATCTGAAGCGACATCAATTACATCACCTGTATCAGCAGTTTCAACTATTTTCTGAAAATCGTCGTTCTGCGCAGCAATTGAATCAAGAATCACCTGACGATGAGCAAGAAGTGCCTCCTTCATTTTTTCTACGAATTCTTTTTCCATAATTAAATGAAATCCTCCCGTGTTGACAATTTTAAATCGTTGCAGATAATAATATAAATATAAAATCGCAAAAAAACAACTTTTTTCTACAATAATTCTGCGATTTATTTCTGGAGGAACTGTGGCTAAAGAAGACGCTATAGAGGTTGAAGGTATCGTAAAAGAGGCTCTGCCAAACACAACATTCCGTGTTGAACTCAAGAACGGCGGACATGTGATTATGGCACACCTGTCAGGTAAAATGCGCAAGCACTACATCAGAATCGTTCCGGGTGACAGCGTAAAAGTTGAACTTTCACCATATGATCTGAACAAGGGAAGAATTATCTTCCGCGACCGCTAGTCAGCAGCCGGAAAAATCCTTTTATACCGCGCCATACACCGAGCGCGCCCATAACAATTGCTCCTATGCATACAAGATGACCGAAAGGGAACAGCATCAGGAGCAGAAGTCTTGACCGGATAAAAAACAATCCCAGTCCCATAATTACAAGTCTCGTAAAAATATATGACAGGCAGCTGCGTTTTGTCGCAAACGGATTTCTGAATGTATAGAATGTCCTGTTCTGGTTTCCGCCGCCGGAACCATACCACTGTACCCACGGATCGTCATATTCTCCGCTTTCTTCTGTCGTATAGAATTTCCTGCTGTATGTCTGCTGACGGTATGCCTGCTGCTGGGCCTGTTTCCAGAACTGCGTCCACGGATCTTCAGCTCCGGTCTGCTGAGCCGAATATGAACCGAAATTATCATAGCTGCGTCTTTTTTCTTCATCGCCAAGAACATTATAGGCTGCAGAGATTTTCTTGAATTTTTCTTCAGCTGCCCTGTCGCCGGGATTCTTGTCGGGATGATACTTAACGGCAAGCTTGCGGTACGCAGACTTTATCTGACTCTGCGACGCTTCCTTCGTTACCCCCAGAACTGCATATAAATCTTCCATCAATATTAAAATTACTGAAAATAAAACGTAAATACAATAAAAAAATTATTTTATCATAACCCAGGTTGCCCCGCTTCCGCCTAGCGTTCTGTCAGGATGTCCGCTTGTTCCCATATGGGAATTCTGTTCGATAAAAGTCCTTACCATCTGTCCGAGAACAGGATCTGCAGACGAAGAATGTATTCCCTTGCCGTGAATAATCAGAATTTTTTTGAGGCCCTTTCTTACACAGTCATTTACAAACCCCGTCAGTGCCTTCCATGCTTCATCCCGCGTATATCCGTGAAGATCAATAACGGCATCTGCCTTCATCTTTTTTACATACTCAGTACTGCGGAGTCTTGAACTTTCTTTATAGGAATCTGCTTCAGCATCTTTATCAACTGTTCCGTATTTTTCGAGCCAGAGTTCCATGGGATTTTTTTCTTCCACTGCTGAAATCCTCCTATTCGATTTTCAGGACATCTTCCTTATGGATCCATCCGTCAATATTTGCCGAATGAACGTAGAGCCAGTCTCCTGCCTCATTAAGAACCTGCATCCTTACTCCGCCGTTTACATGCCTGTAATTTGAAGTCATTACTTCAGGAACCGGATAGACGTCGCCGCCTTTATATATTACATATTCCTCTGAAACCTTAATTCTGACGGAAACTGCAATTACAAAAAGCACTGTTGATGCAACAAAAGTAATTACGCTGAGCTTATAACGTTTTAACGCAAAAAATATCAGGACCGCAGCAAAGGCTGAACCAAAGCAGATAAAATAAAAATACATCTCCGGAACGCCCGGTTCATTTTCCTCATCGCTGATTCCGACTTTTTCTTCAAACTGACGCCGCTCGCTTCGTGCTGACTCCCAGAACATCTGATGCCGTTCAGCACTACGAAGGTCTCGTATTCTGATACAGTCTTCAGGGGTAATCTTATCAGCAGCAGTCAGGCTGTTTCCGCTTTCACCCCGGGCAAACGCATCGGAATAAATGCCTTCAAGAGGTATAATTTTATTCTCCCGTTCCGTAACGGTTCTGCCGGTAACGTTTATCTTATAGTCCGGCATGTAAACGAGACGCTGTGCACCGTTATAGGCAAGGGCTTTAATTTCAAGCTGAGGAAGATCGTATGTCCCCGGAACGAGCGGCTGCCATTCAAATTCAGCAACCGGATATTTTTCACTTGAAAATTCCGTCCTTCGTTCCGTACCGTTTACGATGTCATGGCGTTTAGTTTCCCTGAAAATAGAATCTTCCGGCAGTTTCCATGAGTAATCGAGAATCTGAACGCAGTATTTTATGCTGACGGTAAAATTAAGTTTTTCCCCCGTCCTTATGTTCACAGTTCTTGTTCCTGACCTGCTTTCTGATACGCTGACATTTTTCCCGAAATCAACTTCAAGGCATGGATTTATGAGGGCAGGATTTTCATATACAGTTACTTCACCGAAAGGAATGTAATAGGTTCCCCTTCCTATTACGACAATCAGCGGAGGAAGTTTAACCGGGCCCGGATCAGTAAAACTGAACCAGAGCTTTACCATTGTTCCGCGCTCACCTTCATCAGAAATATAAACCGATCGCTTGGATGAAATGAACTGAACGCCGGCCGGAAGTGCAGGAAGATCCGTATGAATTTCTGAAGATTCTATTCCTTCAAAACAGACGGTATAGCCGTTTTCCTGAGCCGTAAAGAATTCCTTTGTATCAGGCACTATCTCAAGTGCGCGGATCTGGGCCTTTGAGAGTGACTTTGACCACAGGGGAAGGACTGCAAGATTCAGGAGAATGAGAATCAGTAATCGATTGCAGCATCGTTTTTGCTGTTTGACTGGATGTTTTTCCATTTTTTCTGTTCCTCCTCCCTGATAAGATTAAAAACCGTCTGCTCAAGCGATGAATTTTCCTTTTTTTCCTGAACTGACGTCATCTGTTTTTCTGCACTCTGTGCCTTTGATGCGGCAAGCTGCTGTTCCGTAAGCTCAAGGTTTATCCTTGCCTTTAAATTCCTTTCATCACAGATTACTGCCCGCTTAAAATGCTCGATTGCTTCTTCGTAATTTCCGAGCTTGTTTTCGATGATTCCCTGATTGTAATAATTTACGCTGAGCAGGTCCGAATGAGTCCCTTCATCAACAGATTTGAGTCTTGAAGAAGCGGCTTCATATTCTTCCTGCATAAGATAGGTTGAACCCAGTCCGTAAAGTGCATAGGGAAGAATGTATTCATTTTTTTCTGCATTGCATTCAAGGATTGTCTGATAGAAATCCGCGGTCGCATCATTGTATTCTTTCTGGTAATAGTTCCAGGTTCCGCTCAAAATTTTTGCAGACTTTCCGAAGTTGTCCGTACAGCCGCTCATAAAAAGACTCATAAAAACAAGCATGGTAAGGGATGCTGTTTTCCGCTTTTTGATTCCCGATAAATTAAACTCGTTTGCAGCAATTGAAAGTACAAAAAACACTATTGCAAGCAGAAGGAACAGTCCCTGTCTCGGGACGCTCTGAACTTCATAGGCAAAATCAACGCTGCTTCTTCCGGCTGTCCTCTGGTCTGACAGGGAATCAATCAGTTCAGCAGCAGAGCCTCTCGCGCCGGCTTCAACATAACGTATAAAGCTCCTCATTCCGGATTTACCGTACTGAGGAATAACGGAATTCCTGTTTGCTTCAAAGGCATATTCCCTTATTTTCTGAGCCTGAAGTTTAGTATGTACAGGCGTAATTCCGTCGCCGCTCATTATAAGCTGTCCCTGCTCCGAGCCGAATCCGATGACCGTAACCGGGATTCCGTATTTGACGGCTGAATCAAAAGACTGTTTCATTTCAGTATCCGTTTCATCACCGTCAGTAAAGACCCAGACATGAAAATTCTGCGCAGAATTACGCGGGAAAGTAGAAATTGCAGCTTCAATTCCCCTTCCGATGCTGGAACCTCCGGATGTCATCAGCGACGGTGAAAGGCTTTCAAGAACACTGTCTACAGCTGACATATCCTCTGTAAGCGGAACTACAATTATTCCGTCACCCTTCGCAAGAACGACAGAAATGCTTTCACCGTTCATCGCATCAATCAGGGAGCCGGCATAGGATTTGACTGCATCAAGACGCGAAACACCGTTTTTTTCATCAGTAGCCGTCATGCTCCAGGAAATGTCAAAAACCATGCTCACTGCATTTCCGCTTTTCTGAACCGGCACGTTCCTTGTTCCGAATGAAATGCGTGCAAAAGCAAGTGAAAGGAAAATCCAGCATAGAGCAAGGAAAACGCTTCTGAGAAGGATTGTCCTCCTGAGACGGGCATAATTAAGGTCAAAATTTCCGCTTGTTTCAGGGAAAAGTCCGCGCAGTGCATGGGAAATCTTCTTGAACTTATAGTACGAATAAAGAACCGTCGGAATTATCAGGAGTATGAGAAGAAAGGCATCGGGGCGCGCAATTGAAAACATTATAATACCTCCTGAAGGAATATTCGCCTGATGTTCCAGGAAATACCG
>DGTU01000010.1:0-1657 GCA_002394465.1 Treponema sp. UBA4328
CCATATTCCGCTCCAGTCAGCAGGTACTTTTTTATTTGAAATGCGTTCAAGGAAGACTTCTGTAAGCGGCAGGCCGCACTGCTTGAAGAGTTTTGCTGCCGGTTTCCAGTCGCCTGAATAATAGTCTGCAAGTGCCTTTTCAAAGGTTTCCATTTTTTCGAGTGTTTCGGGGTTAGCCGTTTCGCGCTGAAGAGGCAGGTAGATTTTCTTGCCTTCGGTTTTTCCCTTTACCTGAACTGTATCGATTTCAAAGAAGATGTAATCACTGCATGCACCTTCTACTTCTGATTTTATGTAATCAGATACGATTACAGGCAGGCGGTAAATGCGCGTAAGTCCTTCAAGCCGGCTTGCTGAGTTTACGTTGTCACCGATAACCGTATTCGTCATGTGCTCGTCAGAACCGATGTTGCCGTAGAATACGTTTCCGCCGTCAATTCCTACACCGATGTCGATGAGGACTGCCTGGTAGACGCGTTCTTCTGCTTCTGTAAGCGGGCGTTTTTTCTCGATTTCCTGACGGCGTACTATGATCTTTTCCCTGAGTTCGGCAGTTACCCTTGTAATTTCCCAGGCGGCATCAAGTGCGCACAGGGACTTGTTTCTGGGCTGTCCGGAATCCGTTCCGTAAACTGCAAGGATTGCATCACCGATGATTGAGCCGATTACGCCGGTATTTTCGTGAACGGCATGAATTACGCGGTCGTAGTGTACGTTGAGAAGGTCGATGATTTCGTTTCCGAGGGTTTCCGTCCTGTACGTAAAGCTCTTGATGTCAGAAAAAAGCATCGTAAGGTTGCGCTGGCGGCCTTCAAGGCGGATTTCGTGCTCCGAATAGGCTTTTCTGACGACATCCTTTGAAACGAACTTCTGGAATATTCCGAGGAGTGTATTGATTGTTGCTGACAGTGAGTTAAAGGATGCTGCCAGATACGTTATGTCATCGTTCGGACTCTCTGACAGGTCAATCTGCCTGAGCTGCTGTTCAGACTGCATTATGTAAAGGTCTTCCGTTATTCTCCTGATATTGCCGAGGATTTTCCTGAACATGTAAAGGCCGGCTGCAAGGAAGAAAATAATCAGGACGATGATTACGATTGAAATAACTCCGAATACTGAAAGGGTTGCACTGTTTGTGTCCGCCCTGAGTTCTGCACGGAGAAAGTAGCACTGCCAGTCCGGATGGAATTTGTATACGCCGAAATATTCGCCGGCCGGAGTATTGAAGTGAACTGAACCGTCGCTTACTCCGTTCGTGAGGCTTGAATTCATGGTGTCGAGCACGGCTGAATCCGGGAACTGTTCTAAGTCAGGCTGTGAAGAATTTGCGCAGGCTGAAAAAAGGATTTTTCCTTCAATGTCGAATGCAAGTGCGAGGGAATTTTCAAATTCGAATGAACGTCTGGCCAGGTTCTTGATGGATGCTACGGATGCATCCATGTCGTTCGTAAACTGTGCAATCTGATACTGGTTTCCGGCAGCAGAATAAATGTCTTCGAGCCGGCTTACCATAATCGTATTGTTAAGGTTGATTATTTCCGTCTGTGAAAAAACAGATGAAATGAAGTTGGTTGCAAAATTGGACAGAAGAAGCAGACATACGAAGATCAAAAGAAGCTTTATGGAAATAGGAATGATTCTTGTATTTCCTACACGT
>DGTU01000010.1:1710-9035 GCA_002394465.1 Treponema sp. UBA4328
GCACGTTGGAACAGTTTTTTACCTGCCATAAAAACCCCGCGTTTCTGAGAGAAAAGTTCGCCAAAATTAAAGTTTTTGGAGATTTCATTTTCAATTATAACAGAGCTTCGGTCATTTTCAATAGAAAGATTTTATTATATATTAATTAAATGGCAGAAAAAAAATCATCAGGGTCCCTTCTTGTTTCAGGACTGTCACTTTCATTCCTTACGCTGTGTTCACGGGTTTTAGGACTCGTCAGGGAAATGACAAAAGCCCACTTTCTGGGTAATTCAAAATATGCAGATGCATTCGGAATCGCATTCATGATTCCAAACCTTCTCAGGCGGCTTTTTGCAGAGAACGCCGTTTCGGTTGCATTTATCCCGACCTTCAGGAATTACCTCTCGGATTCAAAAGACGCAGAGGGAAAAAATGAAACAAAGGAATTCCTTAACGCTACGCTCACCCTGCTTACTTTCCTTGTTACCTGTGTCGTGGTTGCGGGCATTGTGCTTACTCCGCTCATTGTACGAATTTTTGACAAGGATGCGGCTGACATTGCAGAAACGTCGCTCATAACGCGGATAATGTTTCCGTATCTTCTCGTAATTTCCATTGCAGCCTTTTTTCAGGGAATCCTCAACGGCGTCAAGATTTTTTCCGTTTCCGGATTTACGCCTGTTCTGTTCAATTCCATTGTAATTGCAATGACCTACATCCTTACTCCATTTCTTACCGGCGGTGCTGATGACGAAGAACTGAGGCAGAAAATGGCAGCAAGGGCAATGTCGATCGGCGTTATTACCGGCGGACTTGTTCAGGCACTTTTCCAGCTTCCGTTCGTAATCAAAACCGGCTGGAGCTGTCATTTTACTACGCTTAAGAAGGCATTTACCAATCCGGGAACAAGGCGGGTCATGGTACTGATTGTTCCGACGATAATCGGAATGGCTGCCTACCAGCTCAACGACGTGGTTTCTACTGCACTTGCAAAGCGTTTTGCAGAGGAAGGTGCCGTTGCGTCTCTTCAGTATTCCCTCCGCCTTCAGGAGCTTATACTCGGAGTCTTTGCAGTTTCAATCGGTACGATTATCCTTCCTGATCTGACCGGCCTTGCAAAGGAAGAAAAATGGCAGGAGTTCAACCTGCTTCTGATCAAGGCGATTAAGGTCATTACCCTGATTGCAGTTCCTGTTACTTTCTATTCACTGATCACGGGAAAGGAAATTATTTCGCTCGTATATAAATCAGGACGCTTTGATGACAAGTCCGTTCTCGAAGTCCTCGAAGTCTTTAAGTGGCATATTGCGGGGCTGCTGTTCATTGCTGCAAACCGCATTATTTCTCCGGCATTCTATGCACAGGGAAATACAAAGCTTCCGACTCTTGCAGGAATCATAGGATTTGTATTTAACATCGCACTTGCAGCCGTTTCAATCTTTGCCTTTAACATGGGACGCGGAGGAATTGCACTTGCACTTTCGGTTGCGAGCTTCATAAATACGGTTTTCCTCTTTATATTCCTCAGGAAAACTCATATTACCGATGTCGGAAAGCTTATCTTCAGGACTTTCCTTTATGCGCTCAAGATAACGGTGTTTTCCGCTGCTGCAGGCGTACCGGCATTTTTCGTTCATGCTCATTTTGTAAGGCTCTTTGCAGGATACGGAAGGTTCCTCGGTAACGGCATTCCGCTGGCCGTGAGCGGCATTTGTTTTTTTGCCTGCGGTATCATATTATTGACGGTAACCCGCGATGAAATAATGAAAATCATAATAAGAAAATTATTGCGAAGAAGGTAAATAATGAAAGAATACAGTTATGATGAACTGTCCAGAATTTTCAGGGCAAGAAAAGAAAAACTCTTTAATTACATGAAGGAACACGGAATCAATGCCGTTGTTTTTGAAGATACGGAAGAAAGGCGTTCTCCTGCCGTAAGGTATTTTACCAATCATCCGTCTGATGCAATTTTTATTGCAAGCTCAGAAGGCAAGTCAGTGCTCATTCCGTGGGATGAAAACCTTGCAAACAAGCGTTCGGTTGACGTAAAAGTCATTCCATATAACAAATACGGAAGAATCAATACCAAGGCCGTAAAGGAAGTCCTCAAGACGCTCAAAATCCGCGAAATCCGCCGCAAGGTAGAAGTTTCTCCGGATACGCCTTATCCACTCTTTCTGAAATATGTTGATGCCCTTGAAGACTGGGACGTACTCTGCCGTGAACACAGCATTCATGATTTTGTCGTTGAAATGCGTGCAGAAAAAGATGATTACGAAATCGAATGTACGAAGGAAGCCGCAAGAATCGGTGACCTCATCATTGACCTGATTGAAAAACAGATTAAGGACGGTTCAATTAAAACTGAAACTGATGTTGCCCTGCTGATTGAAAGGGAATGCAGAAAGCACGGCTGCGAAAGAACCGGATTTGACACCCTCGCAGCAGGTCCTGACAGAAGCTGGGCGATTCATGCCTTTCCCGGATATACTGACCGGGCATGGCCTGCAAAGGGACTTTCGATTCTTGATTTCGGCGTTGTTTACGAAGGATATACAAGTGATACGACGCTTACCGTAGTCAAAAATCCGACTAAAAAGCAGGAAGAACTTGTTGAGCTTGTTGAACAGGCCGCTTCAGAAGCACTTGAATTCTACAGGCCGGAAGGACAGATCCGGCTTGCAGGAGAAGCTGCTGACAGGGTATTTTCAAGGGCAAAAATGGTAATGCCTCATACCCTCGGCCACGGAATCGGACTTGAAATACATGAGTTCCCGAGAGTC
This sequence comes from Treponema sp. UBA4328, assembly GCA_002394465.1. Classification (GTDB taxonomy): domain Bacteria; phylum Spirochaetota; class Spirochaetia; order Treponematales; family Treponemataceae; genus Treponema_D. The sequence continues at coordinate 4,479 of DGTU01000010.1, forward strand.
AGTGCAAAACAGAATGAAGAGCTTGTTTTCAAGCCTGGAATGATAGTTACGCTCGAACCCGGCCTTTATTATCAGGATTTGGGGGGTGTAAGGCTTGAAAATGATGTGCTTATAACTCAAAATGGTAACGAAGTAATTACGCATTCTAAAATAATAAGATTATAAAAAAACAATAAGGAGAAGCTATGAAAAAGTTTTTTACGGCCATCTGTTCATCATTTGTACTGTTAAGCGTACTGATGATGGCAGGATGCGGCAAAAAGGTTGATGTCGCATATGCGGACATGGGACTTGATCCTGATGTCGAGTATTCTGACTATGAGTACATTGCTCCGGAAAATTTCTTCGATCTTGATTACCGCGGAGAAATGCCGGAGCCTGAGACTCCTTACGGAAAGCTTGACCTGAGTACAAAGGCAGGCGGCGAAGGCAGCGATGCATCTGTCGTTCCGGGGCTCAGGGACCTGAAAGATTACGCTACATCTTATCAGACGAAGCGTCTTTCAAAGGAAGAATATCTTGCAGCACTGGCAAAAAATGCAAAGGAAGGCCGCCAGATAACTTATGCAGACAAGAAGCGTCCTTCTGAAACTTCATCTGCAAAGACTGAAGAAAAGAAGGCTGAAAAGGAAGAATCTGAAGATACAGAAAAAGGCGATCTTTTTGTAAAAGACTGGGGTCCTCAGCGTTCCGTTCCGGGCGAAGTAAGCAGGGCTCAGTTCTACATTGAATTTTCACTTCCTGTAAAGGCACTTACAGCCCTTGATGACCAGGACAAAATCAACAAAGAAGCAAAGAAAATCTTCACGATTACTCCTGAGATAAAGGGAAACTATCACTGGTACGGCACAAAGAACCTTTCATTTGAAGCAGATGAAACTCTTGATCCGTGCATTCCCTATGTTCTTACCGTAAACGAAGGAGTCCGTTCAAACGGCGGAAAAGCCCTTACGGGTACTACAACCTTTACGACAAAAACTGCTGAAGCAAGGCTCGTTGCCTACAGTCCTGCAGTAACAAAGGACAGCAACAATTCAGGTCAGTTCTCATCTGATTCCGGATATCCTAAGGAAGCCGCAAAGGACGTCAAGCTTTTATTTAACTATACCTTCTCGGCTGACGACGTTTATTCAAGGATTGCAGTCACTATAAGGAAAGATAATGAATCAGACTGGAGGGAACTCGGATATTCTGTTCAGGGTGATTACGATTCAGGTTCTGCAAGGATTTCTTCTGACAAAAAGAAGACAAATACCTTCTACATGACAATCAACGACAAGATTGAAAATGAAAGCACTATAAAGATTTCTTTCAATACAGGTTCGAGGGTTGCAAATTATACATACAAGACTCTCGTTCCCTTCAGGGTTGTTGAAGCAGAAGATTACTCAGGCCGTTCATACGGTGCTGCAGTACGCTTTAAGTTCAACCAGCCGGTTAACAGGGATACATTCCGGCAGGGCTTCCAGTGTTCTACACAGACCCTCACGGATGACAACTTCTCTTTCTGGAGAAACGAAGTTACCATTCAGTACCTTAACCTTAAGCCGGGCGAAAGGAGTAAGGTCAGCGTAAATACAAACCTCAAGAACGTTTACGGCTTCAACCTTACTGATTCAAGGGAAGTTTCAATCAAGGGAAAAGACTATCAGGGCTATGCACGCTACATTGACAGCGGAAACGTCATCATGGAAGCTCAGTTCCCGCACAAGCTCCTGTTCGAATACATGAATGCTACAAGGGGTTCATACAGAATCAGTTCGACCAGCTATCCGCTTGATGTTCCTGACTGGGATTCAAGATACAGGTACGGAGATTCAGGTTCAATCTATGTAGACACTTCAAGCAGAAATACAAGACAGTTCGTTGAAATTGACCTTGAGCCGTATCTCGAAAACGGAAGGGGTTCAGTCCGCTTTGAATCTGACGTCCGCACAAGTTATGTAAACTGGCGCGGCGAAGATGATGAAAACAGAAACACAAACTTCCTGAACGTTCAGGTAACTGACCTTGCTGCAACAGCACGCTTTGGTATCAACAAGGCTGTAGTCATGGTACGCAGCATGCAGAACAACACTCCTGTTGCAGGCGCAAAGGTTTATCTTTCAAACAGAAGGAATAGCCTTCACACGGCTACCGTCGAAACTGATGCAGACGGACTTGCACAGATTCTTCTGACACCTCAGGATCAGTCAACATTCTCAGAATGGGCTGACCAGAATACCGTTGTCGTAAACGTTTCAACTGATACTGACAGCGTAATGTTCATTCCGACGACACACAGCACATGGGCTGACGGCGTTTATACCGACGGAGTTCACAGGGCACTTACTCCGGTTCAGAGGACATTCATGTTCTGTGACCGCGGCGTTTACAAGCCTGGTGAAACAATTACATTCAAGGGAATTGACCGCGACCAGAAGCTTGGTGTATTCGTTCCGTATTCAGGAAGCTACAAGATTGAACTTGAGCAGCGTTCATGGCGCGGAAATACCGTTTACGGCCGCCTTGACGGCATGACAACAGTTTCAGGCGGATTCGACGGTAAGTTTGACCTTCCTGAAAACCTCAAGCCGGGTTCTTACTGCATCACCTATTACAGGGGATCTGGTTCTGATGATGACAGAAGAAGGAGCCTCTATTTTGACGTTGCATATTTTGAACCGCTTAAGTTCCAGGCTAATGCTTCAATTTCAAACAGAACGGCTTATGCTGGTGATGTACTCAATGCTGACATTCAGGCTGCCTATCTTGCAGGCGGAAGCCTTGCCGGTGCACGCTATGAATCAACCTGGTATACGGAACCTTCAAGGTTCTCTCCTTCACGTCCGGAACTCAGAAAGTTCAGGTTCGGAATTGAAGACGGCTATGATTACAGGCGTTCAGTTTCTGAAGAAGACGGCAAGCTTTCTGCTGACGGAAAGGCAAAAACTTCATGCAAGACAGGTGATAACCTCAAGGGTATCCCTTATACATACAGGGTTGAAACATACGTAACTGATGTTTCTAACCAGAGAATTTCAACTGCTGCTTCAAAGACAGTTCATCCGGCACTGTTCTATATCGGTATCGGACGTCCTGAAAACCAGAGGGGCTTTGCAAAGAAAGATGAAACCCTCAAATTTCCGTATGTTCTTGCAGGTGCAGATGAATTCATCCTTGATGACACGCGCACTGTAAGCGGCGAGTTGAGCTATGAACTTACCCGCGAATACTGGACATACAACTATCAGAACAGCGTTGACGGCGGAGTTTATGCCCGCTACGAGAAAAACATTGATTCAGAAAAAACAGGAACCTTCAGCCCTTCAGTTAAGGGAACCCTCAGCATCGTTCCGAAAAATGCCGGATGGTATACTCTTACAATCCGCGGAAACGATACAAAGGGCAGGGAAGCCGTAACAGAATATGGCTTCTATGTAACAGGAAGCGGTGCAAGCTGGTATGATTCGAACAGTTCTTCAAGCCTCAGGCTTACTCCGGATCAGTCACAGTACAACCCTGGAGAAACTGCACACGTTCTTCTTGAAAGTCCTCTTCCTGCAGGTGATTACCTCATCACCGTTGAACGCGAAGGTATTTTCACTGAAGAAGTCCGTCACTTTGATGAATCATGCAATGTAATTGACGTTAAGATTGCAAGAAACTACGTTCCTGTAGTTTATGTAAGCGTAAGTTCTTATTCAGTACGTAACGGTGAACCGACTCACGAATACGGTGAAAGGGACATGGACAAGCCGAAGGGATACTACGGTGTTGCTCCTATTTTCGTAAACCCTCGCGTAAGGGCATTCTCTGTTAAGGCAGAAACGGACAAGAAGGTTTATCGTCCGGGAGAAACTGCAACCGTTACACTTACTGCAACCAAGGGCGGAAAACCTGTTGAAGGTGCCGAACTTACGGTATTTGCAGCTGACCGTGCAGTCCTCGACCTGATTAACTATCATGTTCCGAACCCGATTGACTATTTCTACAGTACATACAACTTCCCGCTCAGGGTTAAGGGTGGTGATTCACGTGATTACCTCATGGATCCTGTAACATATTCAATCAAGAGCCTTCAGGGTGGTGACTCTGATGCAGAAAAAGATGATGATGAACGCAAGGACTTCAGGCCTACTGCATTCTTCGAACCGACCCTTATAACGGGCGCAGATGGAACCGTACAGTGTACGTTCAAGGTTCCTGACAACCTTACGACATTCCGTATGACTGCATTCGGTGTAAAGGAAGAACTTCTTGCACTCCAGGAAGATGAATTTGCCGTTCAGAATCCTGTAAACGTTCAGTCTGTACAGCCGAGAAGGCTCCGTGAACGTGATACTGCAGAATGCGGTGTACTGATTACGAACCTTGATAACGTTCCTCATGAAGTTTCAGTTGAACTTACGATACGTGATCCTAAACAGTCTGCTGCTGATACAAAGGCCGGACTCAAGACTTATCCGGGTAAGGCATTCATTGACGGTAACAGTTCATATACCGTTAAGGTTCCTGCCGGTGCTTCAAGCGTAGTTTACTTTGACGTTGCTGCACAGAAAGAAGGATACGTAGAAC
>DGTU01000137.1 GCA_002394465.1 Treponema sp. UBA4328
GGCTCCAGGTCATAATCAACAGCAGCGACGAATTTGCTTCGACTGCATATTCCTTTTCTGACTGGCTGTGCTCAAACCTTCCTTCCCTGCACTACTGGAAGAAAAAACTTGATGAAGCAGGAACAGCTTACGGCGAACTTGACGACGAAGACAGGGATTACCTTACGCTCTACGAAGAATACAGTTCCTTTCTCGAATCACATGCCCTTTTTGAACCTGCATGGACTGAAAAATACGCTTTTGACGATACCGGAAGGCATTTTTATATTTTCTATCCTGAACTTCTGGAAGACTTCAGGGATTTTGAAAAGCTGCTTGAATCTGCTCCGGACATTACGCTCTGCCTTCTCAAAGACAATCTTCCTTCACCTCAGGTTTATTTTTATCCTGATTCGCGTACGGAACTAAGGCAGACCATCCTCAGGATCCTGGACTTATACCGTACAGGAAAGGCAGACTTCAGCGAAATGGCACTTTCCGTTCCGGACATTGAACTGTACAGGCCCTACCTTGAACGGGAATTTGAACTCTACAACGTGCCTTTTGTAATTAAATCCGGAAGGCCGCTGACGGAAAACTCTGCAGGAAAGATTTTCTCTGAAATAAATGACGTCCATACTTCAGCGTTCAGCTTTGACAGCGTCCGCACTCTCCTTCTTGACGAAACTGTTCCGTGGAAGGACGAACTTGAAGAACTAAAGCTTTCATTAATCCGCGAAGGAAACCGCATGCGCTGCATCCTCTCCTATGACGGCAGTGACATCTGGGAGAAAGCCTTTGATTCAAAAATAAAGCGGCTTTCACTTGCACTTGAACATGCAGAAAGTGAGGAACGGAAAGACGCTCTCAACGAACAGATTGATTTTTACCGGGAACTTAAAGATTTTTACAAAAAGCTCAAAATCACGGTAAATGAGTTCTTTAAAGACAGGAGTTTTTCGAACATCCTCCGGGCATGGAATATTTTTAAAGAAGGTTTTTTAAAAGAAGATAAAGACTTCGATGAAGAAGCAAACCTGATTCTCGGAAGGTGCATCTGCGAGCTGCAGAATATCATACAGATTGAAAAAAAATATTCCGCAGATTCACTGCGCATTAATTCGCCGTTTGAATTTTTCATTCAGGAACTTTCAGGCACAAAGTACCAGAAGCAGACGGAAGAAGATGGCGTAAGGGTATTCTCATACAGGGTTGCTGCCGCCGCAGCCTTTAAATATCAGTTTGTAATCGATTCATCGCAGAAGAACCTTGAAGTTCCCTATAAGCGACTGACCTTCCTTAACTCCCAGAAGCGGAGGAAGCTGCACCTGACGGAAGAAGACAAGACAATCCGTGCTACTGAAGCCTATATCGCCCTCTATGCAAAAATGATGCAGGGCCGGGATGAAAATTTTGTCGTTTTCTCGGCAGCACAGCAGACTTTTTCAGGCTTTGCAATTCCCCACAACCAGCTCATACCGGTTTCAGAAGAAGAACTTGACAGCCTGACCCGGCGCCTCAATGCGTCAGATTTTATCCTTGCTGAAAAAAACTATTACCTTCACGGAAGGCCTTTCCCTGAGAGCGTAACGGCTTCTCAAAAGCAGCAGTTTAATGCCTGGAAAGAATCGTGCCTCACCAGAGTCGATGATAAAGTTCAGCCCGGGATTGAAATGGTTTCAAAAATCCGCACCAGCCTGTACTTCAAACGCTCTGCAGAAGACGGACTTATCAATACCATTCATATTTCAGCCCGCGGTGACCTTGAAAAATTCTTCCCATGCCCGCGCAGATGGGTTTTAAGTTCAGTCCTTCACCTTCATGAAGACAGTCTTGATACAAAGCTCATGCAGCCCTATGACACGGGAAACCTTCACCACAAGATACTCGAGCTTTTTGCAGAAAGCTATTTAAAGAAAACCCTGCCCGAATACGACGCCGCTGCAAAAAAATTCATGCTTGGCGGACAGGAAATTGAACCTGACATCCTCAGCCTCACGGAACAGGCGATTAAGGAACCGTCTGACTTCAGGGACTGCCCGCTCGTAACAAAGACGCTTGAACTTCAGAAAGATAAAATTGCCGCAACAATTACGGATTTCCTCAAAGTCCTTCTGCTTCCGTACGGCAGCGGAAAGAGCGAAACTTCAGGAATCGGCGGCTGCACCGTAACAGGAACGGAAACTACCCTCTCACATAAAGACGAAGACGGGAACTTCTGCTGGTACGGTAAAATCGATCTTCTTGTAATGACACCCGATGATAATTTTATGATTATCGACTACAAGAACTCAAACAGTTCCTTCCCTGCAAAGAAAGAACTTCTTCCTGACAGTAACGGCATAATGACTGACTTTCAGATGCCGCTTTATACAAAGCTCATTCTCTCAAAGTTTTCAGAAGCACCTTATGCGGCAGTTTATTATTCAATACGCGACTGTGAAAAATGCGAAGCCTTTAACGATTCTGAAGGCAAAATATCCTTCGATGACTATAAGCCTGCGCTCATTGAACTTAATGACTACGCAGGACTTTTCAAGAAAAAAACAGAAATACTTGAGTTCGAGCCTTGTTCCGGCAATGATGAAAGGGACAAGCTCGGCGTAAAATACTACGAGACCTGCACTTCATGTGCATTCAGGACAATCTGCCGTACGACCTATTCAATAGCACGCAGGCAGATAAAAAAGAACACGGAGAACTAAGATGACGACGTCCTTATATGATGATTTTTTAAAACTTCTTCCGCGTATTCCGAATGAAGAACAGTTCGATGCCATAAGGACTGAAAAAAACTCTGTAATTGCCGCAGGTGCCGGCTCCGGAAAAACGCAGGTTCTTGCATACAGGTTTGCATGGCTCGTACTTACCGGCAGGGCAAAGGCTGACGAAATACTTACGCTTACCTTCACGAACAAGGCTGCCGCCGAAATGTACCAGCGCATTTACCAGACCCTCGTATTTTTTGCCGAAAACGAAAACCTTTCTCAGGATAAGCGCAGGACTGCACGCGAAAGCCTTAAGGATTTTGCAAACGCACACATCAAGACGCTGGATTCCTACTGCGCTGAAATTTTACGGCAGTGTGCCAACCGCTACGGAATCAGGCCGGACTTTGCCGTTGATTCTGCAGACGGCGAGAGGAATATCAAGACAGAGTGCTTTAAATTTCTCCTGAACCACGCTGACAATCCGGCCGTTCAGGCCTTTGCTGAAAGCGGACAGCTTCAGGACTTTGCAGAAGATACACTCGCAGGAATTATCCTCAAAAACACGTCGCTTGCAACGGAAGACGGATATTTTACAAAGAATTTCATCAGGCAGAAAAAGATAATAACGGGATGCTGGAACTACATGCTCGGAACGGACAGCCGCTCTGACGTTAACTTCGGCCCTGCTTCAGGTGACATAAGGAGCATTCCGGTAAGGATTGCCGCCCTTGAAGAATCAGTCCGGAACCTCAACGGCAAAAAAACTGCTGCAGGAGAAGCAATTGAAAAGCTCTGCCGGCTTGCTTCAGAAACGGATTTCAGCACCTTAATGACTGAAGACCTTAAAACCGTAACGGAAAGTCAGCTTGAAAAGCTTGAACAGATATTTAAAGCCGCATCCGGCTATCAGAACCGGCTTGAAGCGGCAAAAGAAGCAACAACCGCCTTCCGTGACAACATTCCGTATTACAGGTCGGTGATGAGCTTTATAAAGTACATCACTCCGCTTGAAGGCCTGTATGCATTACTCGATGAACTTCTGAAGGAAATCAATTCACAGAAACGCATTACCGGAAGCCTGAGCTTTAAGGATGCCGGTGAAATGGCACTAAAAGTTCTTCTTGAAAACGAAGACATCCGCAATCAGGAAAAACGCGCCTACAAAAAAATAATGATAGATGAATTCCAGGACAACAACGGCAAGAACCGTGACCTTCTGTACATTCTTGCACTCAAAGACGGAGAGTTTGAAGACAAGGGAAAGTGCGTCATCAGTGCAGGAGAAGACGGTTCCCTTGTTTCTGCCATAATCGAAAAGAATTCATCCGGGAAAATAATCAATGACCGCCGTGAAGAAGGCAAGCTCTTCTTTGTCGGTGATGAAAAACAGTCCATCTATAAATTCCGCGGTGCAGATGTTTCCGTATTCAATGAACTGACGGCATCCGGTGAAAACTCAATCCTTGCAATGAACTGTAATTTCCGCTCTACCCCCTTCCTGCTCTCTGCGTTCAACAGGATATTTGCAGGCGGACAGGGAATCTTCCTCAACGGAGATACAGGAAAAGCTGATTACGAGGCATATTACGAACGTCCGGCATTAAAATACGGACTTGAAAAACTTCCTGAACTGAATGCTTCAAATATTCCGCTTCATGCCTGCTTCGTTAATTCGAACTTCCTCAAAAACGCAGAAGATTCTGACCGCTACATTCCGGCTAAAGAACAGTCTGCATACAATATGGCACGCAAAATCAGTTCGCTTGCAGAAAAAGGCGCATCCTGGAGTGATTTTGCAATCCTCGACAAAAGCCGCACCGACCGGAAAATCATCACAAAATACCTCAACATGTTTAACATTCCGTATTCGCTGGATGAAAACCGTGACATATTCCAGGAAGCAATAGTAAATGACTTTTACAGTTTTCTCAGGCTCTGCGTCTATCCTTCCGACGTTAATTCCTATGCCGCATACCTTTGTTCTCCCCTTGCCGGACTCAATGAAAAGGACGTAGAACTAATCCTTTCAATAATGATTCCGGATGATGATCCCGATTTTGTCTTTAATGCAGAAGAATACACCTTCCCTGAACGGATAAAAACCGCCCTCAGCGAAGACAAATTCAATAAATTCCTTAAGGCAATCGATTTTTACCGTGAAAATGCACATAAGGTCCTCAGACAGAAAATTACCTTAACGCTTACTGAACTCTGGCACAAAAAAGGCTACAAATACGAAACCTTCCTCGACCCGAACCTTAACCTGCTTTCAGAGCAGTTTGACATGCTGTTTGAACTGTCCCGCTCTGCCGACGAAAACCAGAAGAGCGTATCCTGGTTCATTGATGAACTGAACAAGCTCAAATCAGTATTTACGAGCGCCGATTCAGACCTGAGCGCTTCAGACATAACCTATCCGGTTGAACAGGACAGCGCAGTCAGCATAATGACCATACACAAAAGCAAGGGACTTCAGTTCCGGCATGTATTTATCTGGGGCTGTACGGACGTTACTGCGAAGACAAGCTCGAAGCATTATTCAGATGAAAAAACCGGATTTGCCTTTACGACACCGGACGGAGAAAACTTCTTCAAACTGAGGACTAAAAACCTTGCCCTGCTCATGGAAACTGCCGAATACAGAAGGCTTATCTATGTTGCAGTCACCCGGGCCGAAGAAGACGCATGGATAACCGGAATCTGGAATCCTGAAGCAAAAGAATCAAAGAGCGCTTTCAGGCTGTTTGAAAACCTCGCAATGAAATATTACTCTCCGGCTTTTAAAGAGGACCCCTCAGTAAGGAAGAATAAAATTTATTTTACCGAAGGTGCACCTTTTGATTTTGAGGACGTACACTGTATCACATACGATGAAATTGCCGGAAGCCTTGCTCATAACGACCTCGATGAAACCCGTGCTGAAAAAATAGAATCAGCACAGGAAAAATACGCTCAGGCAGAAGAACTCAGCTTTAACTGCAGCGCAGTTCCGCACAAAACTCCTTCAGGACTTGAAGATGATGATTCTGCCATTGAACGGATGCGCATTGCTTCAGCGCAGGAAACCCAGGACTTCAGCCTCACTACAGTGAACTTCTCTGCAGCAGACTTCGGAACCCTCGCACATGCATATCTTGAAAACATGGTACGGGGAACGGAACCTGAAAACTGGAATCCTGAAGAAAGGTATTTCAAAAACTTAAGCGAAACGGAAATAAAGCGAGAGAAAGAACTGTGCATAAAATTTACGCGCAGCTTCATGAACTCTTCATGTGGACGTGAACTTGAAGAATGCAGGAAAGCCGGCAGATTCTTCCGCCCTGAATGGAAATTCAAGATGTTCCATGAAGGAGCAGTCTTTACAGGTTCAATCGATCTTATTTATGAACTTGAAGACGGAACTTACAGAATCATAGAC
>DGTU01000119.1 GCA_002394465.1 Treponema sp. UBA4328
GGGTGGTTGCGGATTTCTGCATTTACGTTTACGAGTTCGGTGTTGTTTACTGAATTGTCCTTAACGTCGAGGCCTTTTCCGATTACGTCTGTGTGGAGTTTCGGCATAAGGTCTTTTGCCATCATTGGAGCAGCAACGCGGGCAAACAGGTAGCAGCCGTATTCTGCAGTGTCAGAAATTACGCGGTTCATTTCGTAGAGGCGCTTGCGGTCAATGAGGTTTGCAATGAGCGGAACTTCATGGAGTGATTCGTAGTAAGCGCTTTCTTCCTTGATTCCTGCGTCAACCATTGTTTCAAAGGCAAGTTCACAGCCGGCTTTAACCATGGCAACCATGAGGATGCCTTTGTCAAAGTATTCCTGTTCAGTGATTTCGTCCTTTGATTCTTCCTTCTTTTCAAAGTCCAGTTTACCTGTTTCTTCACGCCAGGTGAGCAGGTCGTGGTCCTTGTTAGCCCAGTCCTTCATCATTGTGCTTGAGAAGTTTCCAGAAATGATGTCGTCCATGTGCTTCTGGTAGAGTGGAGCCAGGAGCTTTTTGATTTCCTTTGAAAGTTCGTTGGCCTTGATTTTTGCAGGGTTAGAAAGACGGTCCATCATGTTTGTGATGCCGCCCCACTTGAGGGCTTCAGAAATTACGTTCCAGCCGTGCATTAAGAGTTTTGTTGCGTATTCAGGGGCAATGCCTTCAGATACCATCTTGTCGTAGCATACGATGGTTCCTGCCTGGAGCATACCGCAGAGGATTGTCTGTTCACCCATAAGGTCAGACTTAACTTCAGCAACAAATGAAGATTCAAGAACGCCGGCCTTTGAACCGCCCATTCCTACAGCCAGGGCCTTTGCAATTGCCCAGCCTTTTCCTTCAGGGTCATTTTCAGGATGAACTGCGATGAGGTCAGGAACACCGAATCCCCTCTGGAATTCGTGCCATACTTCAGTACCAGGTCCTTTTGGAGCACACATAACTACAGTGATGTCCTTGCGGATCTGCATTCCTTCTTCAATCATGTTGAATCCGTGACTGTACCACAGGGCTGCACCCTTCTTCATCCTCTTCTGAACTTCAGCGATTACGTTTGAGTGCTGCTTGTCCGGAGTAAGGTTACCAACCAGGTCTGCAGTCGGAATAAGTTCGTCGTATGTGCCTACTTTAAATCCGTTTTCAGTAGCGTTTTTCCATGACTGGCGTTTTTCTGTAATTGCACTTTCACGCAGTGCATAGCTTACGTCCAGGCCTGAATCGCGCAGACACTGTCCCTGGTTTAATCCCTGGGCACCGCAGCCTACGATTACGATTTTTTTGCCCTGGAGGGCTTTAACGCCGTCAGCAAATTCTTCTTTAGCCATGGAACGGCAGTGTCCCAGCTGAAGGCGGGCTTCACGCCATGGAATTGAGTTAAAGTAATTGTTACCCATTTTTTTTCTCCTGTTGATAAGGGCGTCACTCGCAGCCTTAAAGGCTGCTGACGCATTTATTTTATTGAGTTTATTTTAATGAAGTGTCAGTGTTGCGTAAAGTGAAATAAATTAAACTGATTATTGCGTTATGTGCAAGGTTAGGGGCTCACACATTACTCCGGCAGGGGAGCTGCCCTTAATTTTGAGCCGTAGAAATTTCTTCTCTTTTGAGGGCCTTTGTAACAAAGGAGAACATTGTCACCGCTACGATTACGGAAACAAAGTCTGCTACAGGCTGTGCCCAGATGATTCCGTAAAGGCCGAAATAGTGGTTAAGGATAAAAATCATCGGCATAAATACGAGACCCTGTCGTGAAACTGCGATAATCAGTGACTGGATTCCTTTTCCCATTGCCTGGAAGCTGAAATTTAAAATGAACAGGATACCGAGCAGTGTACTTGGAATCATCAGGGAATAAATCATAAAACTTCCCATTTTTACTACGGCCGGGTCTGAAGAAAAGACGTTTACTATCTGTTTTGTAAAGATAAAATAAACTGCCGTAAGCAGGAGGCCCGTACAGACGTTTACCAGCACGGAGAACTTTATTATTGACTTCATCCTGTCATAGTTTTTTGAGCCGAAGTTATAGCCTATTAAAGGAGATGCGCCCATTGCCGTACCGAGCATGATAAAGATTACAAGCATGTTTGCCTTAAGCGCTACGCCCATTGCTGCAATCGGAATCGACTTGTAAACAATCTCTCCGTTTACCAGGTTTTCAGCAGGCATGAGGGAAGCAAGAAGTTCATTATCAACGGGTACGCCGCTGTAGGAAGCCAGCAGGTTGTTTGTGATGATTGAACTTACGCTCATGAGGATGTTTGTTAAAGAAGCAGGCAGACCGATTGCAAGGACACCTGTAAGGATTCCGTTACGAACCTTGAAATGAAGCGGATTTACGGTAAGCGTAGATTTTCTGGAAGTAATGTGTGCAAAGTAAAAAATGATTGATACTGCGTTTCCGATTAATGTTGCAATTGCAGCTCCTGCGACGCCCATATCAAGGCACGGAATGCCGAGGAAAGACGGAAGGATGAAAATCGGGTCGAGAATTACGTTTGTAATTGTTCCTGCCATCATTCCGATGGTAGAGTTTTTGGCTGCACCTTCACCGCGGATGATGTTCGTGTATGCGTTTGAAACGACGATTAAAGGTCCGCCGTATGCGACGATTGAAAGATATTCTTTTGCAAAGTCAAAGGTTTCAGGTTTTGTTCCGATCAAAGACAGAATGTTGTCCATGAAAAAGAGAATTAAAAGGCCTCCTGCAATACCGGTTACTATTCCGGCGTACAGACAGAAGGAAGCAATGTTCTTAACCCTGTCGAGTTTTTTTTCGCCGAGTGAGCGGCTTATTGAGGATGAACCGCCCATGCCGAATATGTTTCCGGCGGCCATGAGAAATAAAAATACAGGTGTTGCGATGTTTACTGCTGCGAACTGGTTCGGGTCGTTCCTTAAGCCTACGAAAATGGCGTCGACCATGTTGTAAAATACTGCGACAATCATGCTTAAAACTGTCGGAAGTGCCATCTTTCCGACGGCTTTTGGTACAGGTGTCTTTTCAAATAAGTCTAAATTCTGAATCATAGGATAAAATTTATAAAGATTGTTAATAAATGTCAACAAATGACAACGTATTCAATTGAAAATGTCCGGTAAAAGATTTGCATTGAGAATAGTTCTGAAAAAATGTAATATGTTTTTATGAGACGTTTGATTCCTGCGGCTTTTGTTGTTATTGCTGCGGCCCTGATCTGTTTTGTAATCGTTAAGAAATTCATAACTCAGGCTGAAACTTCCGTTTATGCGAGGGTTGTTGTTCCTCAGGCTGATGCACTGAAGGATGATGCAGATAACGCCGGCGGTTACGGAGAAAATTATTCCTTTACTTCCTTTATTCAGCTTTCAAATGATGAAACTCTGATGAGCGCCGTTACCATGGACGTTGATAATGACGGTTCTGATGATCAGGTTAATATTTGTAAGGTTGCCAATAATCCGTATATTGTCCTTATAATTGCGCTTTATAACACGAAAAAAAATATCTACGAGAGAAAGGCTTACATTCCGACGAATGTTACGCAGATGCAGACTTTTCTGTGCACGAATATAGATGTGCTTGGTAATCATCACAAGGCTCTTGTCTATCAGGGAGATACTGAAAACGGTCATGCCGTCATGCGCATCTATATGGGTTCGAGAAACAAAAAGGACGAATTCAAGCTCACCCTGATCGGAGACTTTGATTCCGATGAGCGCGTATTTATTGAACAGTCTGAGCGTAATGAAGCCTATGAAATCAGTCAGGCTAAAGGTGCGGCTTTCCCGGTCTGGGTTTACAGTTCTGCCCCGGAGGAAAACAGACGCCTTGATCAGATTCAGACGATGTACGAGTACAGCGAGGAAGAAGGAAAATACGTTGAAACAAGGACGATACGTGTTGCCGGAAGCCGCATAACTGCAAAGGAACTTACGCGCATTCAGGATGGAACGGTAGCTACATTTGCAAACTTTCTGGACGGTCTGTGGTACAAAACAGAAAACGAAGGTGCAGTCAGGTATATTTTCTTTGATTATAAAAACAAGGAAGTCATTTTTCAGTTTTCAGACAGCGTAGAAGTTTATTCGTGGCTCAAGACAAACCTCCGCCGTAACGGAATGTATTTTTCTTCCGTTAACAAGACGATTGAGAACCTTCAGCGCCGCTTTGACATTTCGCTGGTTAATATAGATGAAATCCGCATAAGGATTCAGGATGACCTGAGGATGGTTATCGGTGAAAGTAACCTCTGGGATGGAAACTACAAGAAATTTACTGCTGACAAAACTTCAAGAAAAGAAACTTCAAAAAGTGAAATTATTTCAGAACTCATAAAGGGGCCGGTCTGGTCTACGTCTGACGGAACTTACGTGACCTTTACTCAGGATAATTTCCACGTTGAAGGAAATTCCATCCGTGATGACGGCCGTTTTGTTTCTCAGGAAATGTCCGGCTCTCAGATTCTTGAATTCCGTTCTTCAGGAACTGAACCTTATTTCAAGGGATTCTATGAGCCTAAATACCATAAAACGGAAACTACAAAAACCGTTAAGGGAAAGACCGTCGTTCAGACTGAAATCGATAAAAATACGATAATTCTTCAGAATGTAATTGCCAATGCAGACGGATTCTACCAGACAGAAACCTCACCGGTCATTCTGTACCGCAGCGAAATAAAAAAGACAGTAAAAGACTAGAAGTTTTTACTATATATCAATAAAATAGCAGAAGGAAAAAATTATGACAGCTAACGAACTTCGTTCAAAGTATATTGAGTTTTTTAAATCAAAGAATCATGTTGAAATTTCCGGACAGAGTCTGATTCCGGAAAATGACCCTTCAGTTTTGTTTACTATGGCGGGAATGCACCCTCTCGTTCCATATCTTCTCGGCGAAAAGCATCCTGCCGGAACCCGTCTTACAGACTATCAGAAGTGTATCCGCACAGGCGACATCGAAGAAGTAGGTGACCCGAGCCACCTTACCTGCTTTGAAATGCTCGGAAACTGGTCTCTGGGTGATTATTTCAAAAAAGAATCAATCGCATTCTCATATGAATTCCTTACAAGCCCGAAATGGCTGGGCCTTGATCCGAAAAAGATTTCTGTAACTGTTTTTGCAGGCGACGAAAACGCTCCCAGAGACGAAGAGGCCGCCGGTTACTGGAAGGAAAACGGCATGCCGGAAGACAAAATCGCATATCTTCCTGCAAGCGATAACTGGTGGGCGGCAGGTCCAACAGGTCCTTGTGGTCCTGACACCGAAATCTTCTACTGGGTTGGCGAAGGTCTTC
>DGTU01000073.1 GCA_002394465.1 Treponema sp. UBA4328
CTGGGATGTAAGCCATCAGTGTTATGCACACAAAATCCTTACGGGAAGATACGAAGAATTTTCAACTCTGCGTACTCACGGCGGTATTTCAGGTTTTACACGCCGTTCTGAAAGCGAACACGATTACTTTAACAACGGTCATGCTTCTACTTCAATTTCGCAGGGGCTTGGGCTCCTTCTTGCCTGGCAGCTTGCAGGACGCAATGACAAGGTTGTTTCAGTGATAGGGGACGGGGCACTTACCGGCGGACTTGCATTTGAGGCACTTAGTCATGCAGGACAGCTTAATAAAAACCTTATCGTCATACTTAATGACAATCAGATGTCCATAAGCCGGAATACAGGAGCTCTTTCAAGATATTTAAGTTCTCTTTCAATGTCTAAGTTCTATCAGAGGCTTAAAACAATTGTTGAGAGAACTTTTCCGGACAGGCCTGATGCTTCAACAAAATTCGGACATGCAATTGCAAAAATCAAGCGCGGTATAAAGGGAATGTTCCTTTCAAACAATATTTTTACTGACCTCGGCTTTGATTATGTCGGTCCGCTTGACGGTCATTCTTTTTATTCACTTGAAAAGGTTTTAAAAAAGGTCAGAAACGTTAACCATCCTGTCGTCGTTCATGTCAGGACAAAAAAGGGCAAGGGATATTCACCTGCAGAAAATGATCCTGCACTTTTTCATGGAATCGGTCCGTTCCAGATTTCAGACGGTAAATTTGAAAAATTTGATGCACTCAGTTTTACTGAAGTCTTCAGCAATGCAATAAAATCTGCAGCAGCTGAAAACCAGAAAATCTGCGGAATTACAGCTGCAATGGCCAGGGGAACAGGACTTGATTCTTTTTCAAGGAAATTCCCTGAGAGGTTTTTTGACGTCGGAATTGCAGAAGAACATGCACTGACTTTTGCTTCCGGCCTCGCTGCCGGAGGAATGATTCCCGTTGTCTGCATTTATTCTACCTTCATTCAGCGTGCAATAGACCAGATAATTCACGATGTCGCTCTTCCATGCTTTCATGTTGTAATTGTACTAGACCGTTCCGGAATTGTTGCCGGTGACGGTTCAACTCATCAGGGAATCTTTGACATAAGCCTTTTAAGGCCCGTTCCGAACCTTACGATCATGTGTCCTGAAAGTGCAGCGTCGCTCGAAGCTTCGCTCAGATTTGCCTGTTCACTTGATTCGCCTGTTGTAATACGGTATCCGAAACTCAGCTGTCCGGCTGACATTCCGTCGTTTTCATCCCCGCTTGAAAAGGGACGCGGACTTCTCGTTCCTTCATCTGAACTTTTTCCATCTCTTACTGAAAGAAAAAATGAAGGCTCTGAACTGCTTTTTGTCTGTACGGGCGGAGTTTTTGCCGAGACCCGTGAAGCTGCGGCCGTTCTTGCTGCTGAAAACGTACGAAGTGACATTTATTCCCTCAGGTTTATAAAGCCGCTTGATGAAGAATACTTTCTTTCTGTATGTTCAAAATATAAGGCAGTTGTTTTTGTTGAAGATGGTGTCCGCACGGGCGGAATAAGTGAAGAACTGTACCGGATTCTCCTTGAAAATAATCCTTCACTTGCCAGAAAAGCCGGAATTAAAGCATTTCCTGATAAATTCCTTGCGCACGGCAAGAGATCAGAAATATTTGAAGACAATTCAATGTCTCCTCGTGATATTGCACTTTTTGCACTTGAACTGGCAGGTAAAAAATAATGAAAATGCTTAAATTAAGGGACAGGACAATTACTACAGAACTTGATGCCTTTGTCATGGGAATCGTAAATGCAACTCCTGACTCATTCTTTGACAAAAGCAGGACCTGTGTTACGGATGTTTCAAAGATGATAGAAAGTGCACCTGACATCATTGATGTAGGCGGTGAATCAACAAGACCGGGTAGTGCCTATGTTGATGAAAAAGAGGAACTTGAACGGGTCGTTAAGGTTATAAGGCAGATCAGGAAAGTTTCGGACATTCCTGTTTCCGTTGATACGAGAAAGTATGAAGTTATGAAAGCCGCTTTTGATGAAGGTGCAGATATCCTTAATGACATTTCTGCGCTTGAAGATGATGAGAGGCTTGCAGATTTTGCCTGTGAGAAAAGAATTCCCGTAATTTTAATGCATAAACGCGGAATTCCTGCTATAATGCAAGATAATACTGAATATGCCGATGTCTTCCGGGAAACAAACGACTATCTTGAAAAAAGATGTGAATTTGCCCTTTCCAGGGGAATTGAGGCAGACAAAATAATAGTTGACCCCGGAATCGGTTTTGCAAAAAATCTGAACGGGAACTTTGAGCTCATGCGAAACTGCGGAAAACTGTGTTCCGGAAAATATATGGTGCTCATGGCCCTTTCAAGAAAAAGCTGTCTGGGTGAAGTAACCGGAAGAAGCGTTGATGAAAGGCTCGCTGCTACCGTTACTGCAGACATTATTTGTGTTCAGAACGGAGCCGGTATCATAAGGGTTCATGATGTTAATGAAGCATTTGATTCCCTGAAGATATTAAAAAAACTGTCATAACGGGTAGAAAATGAATGCATTTGAAGCACTGCTGAAAATATATGACCTGATTTGTCCTGTACTTGACGTCGCAATTATGACGTTCCTCCTGTACAAGGCATATGAACTTATAATCAAGACAAATGCAATGCAGATTATCAAGGCTGCAATCATTGTTGCCATTGCCTATGTAATCGCAATGATACTTCAGCTTTCAATGCTAAGATGGGTTTTAAATTTCCTGGCTCCGGGACTTGTCGTATGTTTTGCAATCGTATTCCAGCCTGAATTAAGGAAAATCTTCCTCAAGCTCGGTCAGCGGGACTGGTTTATGTTCGGCGACAGGTCAAGGCATACCTATGTTGATTCGGTTATCATTGCAGCTGAAATGCTTTCAAAACAGAAACGCGGTATGCTTGCAGTTTTCATGCGGCATACAAAAATGGATGATATCCTTGATACCGGAACCAGAATTAATGCAGACCTTTCTTCAAGCCTTCTTGTTACGATATTCGGCCACAATACGCCGCTTCATGACGGTGCATGTTTCATTCAGGCCGGTAAAATCATCAGTGCGGGCTGTTTCCTTCCGCTCAGTGAACAGTATGACATCAAAAAAACGTTCGGAACGAGGCACAGGGCTGCACTCGGCTTAAGTGAAGTAAGTGACGGGGTTGTACTCGTTGTTTCTGAAGAGTCAGGTGCAATTTCCCTGGCATATGATTCAAAGCTGCATTACGATTTAAAAACAGACCAGCTTACCAAGATTCTCGAAAACCTTCTTGAATTAACTCCGGATCAGTATACTATTGAGGATACAGTCGATGAAAGTAAAAAAGCTAATTGATAAACTTCAGGAAAACTGGCCGGCTAAAGTCATCTGCTTTCTGATGGCTCTGTTTTTCTATATTTTCTTCCAGATTTCAAGCCTTGATTCAAAGAGTTTCTCGGTACCCCTGAGGGTTCACGATGCGAACGGACTTGTAGTTGTAAGTGAAATCCCTAAAAATGTACGCGTTTCACTGCGCGGGAAGGCCATTGAACTTGCTTCAATTACTTCAAAGGATCTGAATGCCTACATCAACCTTGATTACATTACAAGCGAAGGCTCTTACAGACAGCCGATTCTTCTTTCCCTTTCTGAAAATGCACTTGTCCTTGATCCGCTTGAAGTTAAGGTTACTCCTGAAAGCATTTCGGTGGACATTGAAGGTCAGGTTACTGCTTCTGCAAAAATTAATGTCCTCAAATCAGGAAAGCCTGCATACGGATACGAAGTAAAAAGCATTGAAATTACTCCTAAAGAAGCCCTTGTTTCAGGGCCCCGTTCACTCATTGAAAACTATGACCGCCTTCAGACGGAAGCAATCAGGCTTGAAGGCGTTTCCCGTGACTTTACCTGTTCGCTCGGACTTATTAATAACAGTGCAAACGTTAAGATTGTCGATGACTTTCAGGTTACTGCTGATGTTTCCATCGGTCCTGTCCTGATTACAAAAAAGTATGACAAGCTTAAGATTTTATATACAGAAGTTAATTCCGGCCTTGAAATTTCTTCTAAGACGGAAGAACTCGGTGTCGTCCTGTACGGCAAACTCATTGACCTTGAAAAATATACACCGAGACAGAATGCCGTAAGCGTAAACTGTGCATCAGTAACTGAAGCCGGAACTTATGATCTGCCGGTGGTTTATTCATTCCCGCATTACTTTGAATTTGATTCAACACCGCCTGAAACAGTAAAAGTTACATTTGTTCAGAAAACTGTTGAACAGCTTCAGGAGGCTCCGGCACAGTGATTTTCGGTACAGGCTGTGACATTGCAAAAATCTCACGCTTTGAAAAATGGGTTGCTTCTGAAGATATGATTCCGAGGTTTTTTAATGAAGCAGAAATGGTTTCGTCAGGAAACAAAAATTTTTTGTGTGCCCATTATGCAAAGCGTTTTGCTGCCAAGGAAGCTTTTTCAAAGGCTCTTGGAACCGGATTCGCAGGACTTGAATTAAAGGATTTCTGGATAGAAAATAATGAAGCGGGAAGGCCTGAAATGAAATTCGGCACGAAAACAGCCGGAAAACTTGAAAGCCTTGCCGGAAAGAATTATAAAGTTCATGTTACGCTTAGTGATGAGCGTGAATATGCAGTTGCATTTGTTGTCATAGAGAAAGGGGAGGACAATAATCATGATGTATAAAAGCTCAAAAAAAGAAGTTGACCCGAATAAAAAGCCTAAGCTTTCCTACTGGTCTAAAAATAAATGCCGCTGTCCTGTCTGTGACAAGGATTTTGAACGTGAAGAAATGCTTACCGGCGGCGGACGCATGATTGCAGGAAACCTTACCGATGAACTTCACCGTGAATTTGAACCGAGTGAAAAATTCGGAAAGATTTATCCCCTGATTTATTCAGTAGGTGCGTGCCCGAAATGTCACTGTGCCTTTTTCTGGAATGATTTCAAGGAAATTAACGACCAGAAGTCTCTCAATGCCCTCCGGATGGATATTGAAGCCAGGAAAAAGGCTGTCTTTACGATGTTCCCCTACTATGAACTTGCAAGGGAAAGAAACCTTCTGGACGGTGCTGCAATGTATTATCTTGCACTTTTGAGCTATGAAAAGGTTGACCTCTGCTATGCACCGACCCTTAAAAGGGGAATGATTTCACTGAGACTTGCATGGCTCTGCCGTGAACTTGATAAGGTCGTTCCGAATCACAATTATAATTTTGCTGCAGAAGTATTCTACCGTAAGGCGCTCTTCTTCTATGAGCAGACACTTATAAATGAGCAGAGCAGGATTGAATCAATTGCAAAGGTTTCAAACTTTGGTCCTGATATTGATAAAAATTACGGATATGACGGCGTAATATATCTTTCAAGCCTTCTCGAGTTTAAATACGGTCAGCAGGAAGACATGCAGATGCGCTATAAAAAGCTCGATGAAAAAAAGAGGGCAATTGCAAGAATCTTCGGTCTCGGAAAATCTTCAAAGGCAAAGCCGGGACCTCTTCTTGAGAAATCAAGGGATCTGTATGATTCAATTTCTGAAACACTCGCCGAAGCAAATGTCATTTCTGTTGATGACGATGAAGAAGAATAATGCGTAACATACTTCTTACGCTTTCATATGACGGAACTGATTTCTGCGGCTGGCAGAGACAGGATTTTGCTGATAATGGAAAGTCTGTCCGCACCGTTCAGGGAGAAATTGAAAAGGTTCTTGAAAAAATACATAAGTGTCCCGTTGCCCTTACCGGAAGCGGACGTACGGATTCCGGCGTTCATGCTCATGCTCAGGCTGCGAATTTTTTCAGTCCGGTAGACTCAATTCCCGTAAAAAGTTATATACCTGCGATGAATTCCCTTCTTCCGCATGACATCAGGATAAACGATGCACGCGAAGTTGATGAAGGATTCAGTTCGCGTTTTTCTGCAACATCACGTACTTACAGGTATTTTATTGATACTTCGCTGAGTCCGTTTGCAAATGAAATGCGCTATGTCTGGCCGGTATACCGTAAGCCTGATATTGACGTCCTGAATTCGATGTGTTCGTGCCTTAAGGGTGAAACTGACTGTTCAACCTTTGCCGCAGCCGGCGACATGAGCCAGTCAAAATTCCGCTACATTGATGATGCTCATTTTTACTATGAGGATGAGAGGACTCTTGTCTTTGAAATTACGGCAAATGCTTTCCTTTGGAAGATGGTAAGAAGCCTTACGGGAACTCTGATTGCATTTGAAAAAAAAGGTGCGGACAAAAAATACTTTGAAGATGCACTTAAAAGCTGCGACCGGAAAAAGGCTGGACCTACGGCTCCTCCGGAAGGCCTTTTTTTGTGGGAAGTTAAATTTGACGGCATCAGGCGTCATGTCTAGAGAAGTGATACAGGATCTACGTCTGTCTCAACATAAACGTCTTTCGGCTGATTGTAACTGTATATAAGCGTACTGACTGCGTTCTGCATCGGTGCAATTTTTGGTCCGCGGAGAATAATCTGATACCTCCAGTTCATGCTGATTTTTACAAGCGGACATTCTGACGGACCTAAAATTTCAAAGTCATTCCGTGCAAGGTTAGACAGAAGAGTTCTGGCACTTTCTGCAGCACTTTCTGCCTGAGAGACTGTTGGTGCCCGGAAAACAAGCCTTAAAAGCCTTGAAAAGGGCGGAAAACTGAGCATTTTTCTTGCTGAAAGTTCTTCTTCGTAAAACTCATTTATTTTGTTTTTAACGGAACATGCAACCGGAAGTCTCGAAGGAGAATAGGTCTGCACAAGAACCTTTCCGTCCGGGAAAAACCTTCCGGCCCGGCCTGAAACCTGTGTGAGCAGGGAAAAAGTCCTTTCCGCTGCCCTGAAATCAGGCATGTGAAGTCCTGTATCTGCAAGGATTACACCGACAAGCTTTAAATTCGGAAAGTTAAGTCCTTTAGCGACCATCTGTGTGCCGAGCATGATGTCATATTCATTGTTTCTGAAGGCACTGAGTTTCTGCTGAAGTTCTCCTTTTTTTGTGAGTGCATCCGTATCAAGACGCAGAACCCTCGCTGACGGAAATTTTGCGCGGACTTCATTTTCGATGAATTCCGTTCCAAAGCCGGAATATCCGACGTCCATTGAACCGCATTTCGGACACTGCTGGGGAGGTTCCGTGTTCCAGCCGCAGTAATGGCAGCGGAGCCGTTTTTCCGTTTTGTGGTATGTCATTGAGACCGAACAGTTCTTGCATTCAAGCTCGTAGCCGCAGGTATTGCACCTGAAAAAATGCGTAAAGCCCCTTCTGTTGAGAAAAAGGATTGTCTGCTTTTTTTCCTTGAGGGTGAGGTTTATTTCGTTTTCAAGTTCAGGGGAAATTGAAGAACCGTTTGAAAAGAGTGAAAGGTCTATTGTCCTTATTTCTGGCATTGCACCGCCCGCAAGACGGCGCGTCAGGGTATGACGGCGGATGACACCGGTCTGCATCATGTGCCAGGCTTCTACGCTTGGTGTCGCACTCCCCATTACAAGCGGGATGTTTAGTTTTGAACAGCGGTACATTGCAAGCTGACGTGCATGATAGCGCGGAGTTGAACCCGATTTGTATGAACCGTCGTGCTCTTCATCAATTATAATTAATCCGAGATCGGGAACAGGAGCAAAAACAGCACTTCTGGCTCCGATTACAACCCGGGCCTGACCATGAAGTATTCTTTTCCATTCTGCAAGTTTCTGGCTTGGGGTAAGGGCAGAGTGAAGCACTGCAACGGTATTTCCGAAGCGTTTTACGACTGCTTCAATAACCTGCTGTGTAAGTCCGATTTCCGGAACGAGATAGATGACTCCTTTTCCCTGTTCAAGCAGGCGGCTTGCAGCCTGCAGAAAAACTTCCGTTTTGCCGGTTCCTGTCGGGCCGTAAAGATAGTGAAGTTTAGTTGAATCCTCTGAAAGAATACCTTCTACTGCTGCTTTCTGTTCTTCACTCAACTGTACTGCCGCTTCAGAAGAAATTTCATCTTCAAATGAAAAACCGGGTGTGTCGCTTTCCCTTTTTCCTCCCGGAAGCATGGAACAGACGGCTTCTCCGATTGCACAGATATAGTATTTTGAAACCCATTTTCCAAGTGAGATAAGGTCAGGCGTGAGGAGCGGTTCATCATCAAGGAATCTTGTTATTGGACGGAGCCTGTTAAGTTCAACCGGGAAATCTTCCGGAAGACTGTTGCTTTCACCGGTTACGACTCCGGTCATCCGCCGGTTGCCGAATTTAACTTCAACCCTGTAGCCTGTCCGGGAAACATCTTCCGTATCTGTAGAGAGGTAAGTAAAGGTCTGGTTTAGGGGAATGTTTACTGCGACCTGAAGGTATTTCATGTTTTATCTGTCGTAATCCGGAGCAATCTGAAGAAGCCTTGACTTAAAGAATTTAAGGTCTTCCCATGCAGGCCTTTTCAGGGCTTCGTCACGCAGGAGTGCACTCGGATGGTATGTTACGATAAGAGGAATACCCTTGTATTCAAAGCATCTGCCGCGCAGCTTTGTTACTCCATCTGAAGTTTTTAGAAGGTTTTTTGCAGCTGTAGAACCGGCTGCAAGTATCATTTTTGGCTTGAGAACGTAAATCTGGGCATCAAGGAAAGAAATGCAGCTGTCTGCTTCCTGCGGATAAGGTGTCCGGTTTGCAGGCGGACGGCATTTTACGATGTTTGCAATATAGCAGTTTTTGTTTCTTGAAAGCTGGATTGAAGCAAGTTCCTTGTCCAGAAGCTGGCCTGCCTTGCCGACAAAGGGCCTTCCGCTCAGATCCTCGTCTTCACCAGGACCTTCGCCGACTACCAGTACAAGCGGATTTGATACGCCTTCACCCGGAACCGTATTGTGCCTGCCTGAGGCAAGGGGACAGCGGGTACAGTTTTTGATTTTGCCGGCAACTGTTTCAAGGCTCTGCGCATGAGTTTCAGCAGGGGATTCCTGTGACGGGATTTCATCATCCGTGAAGGACATTTCAGACGAAAAACTTTTTGTGTCATAGCCGTAAACGCTTTTAGAAATTGTCTTGAGCAGATTAAAAATTTCCTGTTTTTCCTGAGCCTTCATAATATAAAGATTACAGTTTTTTTACGATTTTTTCCATAATTTTTACGTTTTTTAACTGACTATTTAATGACAGGGAAAACACACTATTAACAATGAATAAAAAACTTGCGGGAGGAAGTGAAAAATTCGTGTCGGAAACATCCTGTTTGTGGCTGCCGCTAAAGCGGCAAATTCTATAGTTCCTTTGCCACAAACAGAATGTAGCGCGATATCGCGCGGTTGAGCCACGGTTTTCACGACCGGTAGCCTTTTAATTTAAAATATTATTATTCATTTACCATATGCCTGTTTATGCAATTATTGAAAAATATGCAGAAAAGCGGTATGCTTAAGTGTTTAGAAAGACAGGCAAATCGTTTATGGATTTGTTTCCTTTCATATTATTTTCTCTTTTTAAGGAGCATTTCATGACATACACTGCAGAAGTGGA
>DGTU01000144.1 GCA_002394465.1 Treponema sp. UBA4328
TACTGACGGTACAAAACTTCACTTTAACATCAGTGTTGCTGACAGCGACGGCACAGGCTCGGCAGCAAACTTTTCCCTTATGTTGAAAAAACTCTATGAAGATGATTATACCACTCAGTCGGATTCAAAAGAGTTAGAAAAAAAATATACATTTCCTTTTGCAAGCCGTCAGTTCGGTCTTATAGATAAGGATGTTGACCTTTATAATGAACTTGGCATAAAAGAAAGCGGTCTTTATTCGCTCTACTTTATTTTCCGCGACAGGGCAGGCTATGAAAAAATCTGGCCCGAAAATGATGAAAAATATTATTTTGTCCTTGATATGAAGGCTCCGGATTTTTTAGAGCCGCCTGAAGTGGAAGAAACTTCTTCACTCGTTTATAAGATAACCTGGACCGAGCCAGTCAATGCTGACTATAAGAATTCTGCCCTGAGGGTCAAAAACAAATCTTCCGGTCAGGCTGTCATCACGCAGCTGGCAAAGGGCAGCCATTCAGCATCCTTTACGGCTGAAGAAGGTGTAAGCTATGAGACAGATATACTGTTTTATGATTATGCCGGTAATAGCGGTGTGCAGAATGTCAGTATTCTAAAAACTATTGATCTGTCAGGAACCCTCTATAGCCCTGTACAGGGAGTCGTATTTAAGAAAAATCATGCACATGATTCTTATGAGGATTCATCAGCTGATTATTATGGACTTGCAGTAACGGCCTGCTATCTTGACGATTCGACGGCTGATGTAAGTGCTTCTTCTTATCTGAAAGATGATGTAAGGAACACAGCTGCCTCTGTTACTTTTGCTTATACTGAAAGTTCTGTTACTAAAACAGCTTTGTATGAAGGCTCTTATTATGTAGCCGGCAAAGAATTCCTTAAAAAGCCTTATTATACGATTGACTATTCTACTGACATTGGTGGAACTAATTATTATTATTACTATTTTGGAAATTATCCGCAGAAAGAGTCCGGAAAGAGCGGTGCAAATATGTCTGCACAGACTGTTTATAACGGATGGTATCTTGGAGATGACGGTGTCTTTTATGCAGAAAAAAACGGCATTTATTATGCGGTTGCCGAAATTGAATGGCACATATTGAAAGATGAAGGGGATGACCTTATCTGTTTTTCAAATATTATTGCCGGCGGAATTGACTATTATGGAAATTCTGCCAGCGATGACCGTATGCTGAAGAATAAAACAATTAACAGGGATAATTATGTTTATTCTAATGCACGTGCTTACCTTAACGGCATTCAGAACCAGTATATAACTGACGGAGGAACTGCCACTGAATATGATATTGACTGGAGCGGAAGGGGCTTGCTGCAGTCGGCATTTATTCCTGATTCCCGTGAATACCTGCTGCCGCTTAATACCGGTGTGACGGCTGACGGGCGGGCAGCGGAAGACAGAGTATTCCTGCCGTCCGAAGAGGAGGCCAAACTTTTCAGAAAGAATATGTACGGAAAAGGTTTTCCATCTGATTATTCAGGGGTTACCGGCAATTCTCCTTATCCGTATTTTATACTGCGGACTACCTATGATGAGACACATGGAAAGAGCCTGAATACTATTCTTGCATACAGCAGTTATACGTTTTATTGTCATGAATCGGAAAACGGTCTGAAAGTAAATATCTGCTCGATAGACAGCAAATTTGGGTTTGCACCTGCCATCCGTATAAAAAAACTGCATAAAAATTAATCCGGGGATTATTATGAAAAGGTATTATAAATATTTAGTTTTTATTTTTGTAATGAGTTTTTCGCTGGTTCTTGCTTCCTGCGGTGCTTCTGATGTGGAGGAAACATATTCCGTAACCGTAAAAAAATGCAGAGGAGGCACTGTCAGTATCAGCCCTTCTGCAGAAGTCAAGACAGGGCAGAAAGTAGTGCTCAAGATTGCAGCAGATGAGGGGTATGAAGCAGGGACGGTAACCGTAAAAGACAGTCAGTATAAGGCTGTGGCTTATGATACAGAGTCTTCCTCTTTTATAATGCCTTCGCATGATGTAAATGTAAGCGTCCTTTTTAATAAAATTTTTGTCTTTGACACATATTCTGTAACTCTTGAAGGAAGTGATAATGGAACTGTATGTGCTGACAGAACTGAAGGAATTGACAGTTCTCAGTTTGTAACGCTGTCACTGGCTGCAGAGGTCGGCTTTGTTCCGGATACGGAAAATATCTGCATAAAAGACGAGGAAGGTAATGAAATCTGTGTTGAAGTAGTATTAAAAAACGATGATACCTTTAAGTTTAAGATGCCTGAAAGCAATATAACTGTATCTGTTGTGTTTAAGGTTGACGACAGCTGGAGTTATCCTGTTCCGGTAAACGCAGGAAGGCGTGAAATTGACGGCAAATATTATGATCTGGTTTATTTCGGCGTATTTCCTCAGACTGTTGCTTCTGCTGATCTGGATGAAAGTGCCTTTGACGACAGCAGGAAGGTTGTAATGGGCGGTCTTACTTACTGTTATAATACTCAGGATAAAAGCTATTACTGTTGTGTTCAGGAAAAAGCCTATGGTGACTGTTTATATTCAGATGGTTCTGCTGTTCATAAATCTTCCGATAACTCGTACAGATGGTTTAAGGTTGAACCGGTAAAATGGCGCGTATTAGAGACTTATAGTGACGGAACAGCCCTGCTGTTTTCTGACTTAATACTTGATTCAGGAATATGTTTCTATCCGCATGCTTATGATAGTGGCGGTTACTATGGTGATGAGTTTGATAATTGCACTAAAGAATACTCTCATAAAGAGAATGGTGTAACGCTGTATCCTAACAGTTACAGGGCAAGCACCATAAGGGCCTATCTCAACGGTCAGTCATATTATAACCTGAATGTTTTGGACAGTTCATATGATAATAAGGGCTTTTTGCAGATGGCCTTTACGGATTCTGCATTGGAATTGCTGCAGGGTAAAAAGATTGAGGACGGGGTAGTGGACAAGATATTCCTGTTGAGTAATGAGGAATTACAGTTAAGTGAGTATAGTTTTTCAAACGGCCAGACAGATTCAATAGGTACAAGAAAGAAAAACGGTACAGATTTTTCATTAGCCCGCTATCTTGATGGCACCACCTGGTATACGTATACTATAAAAAATATTGGGAGAGCTACTCAGACGACCCCTTATGTCTCGTCTTCCGGATATCTCAGCTGGCAGAAGGATGTTTACACAAGAGGTGTAGGTGTAAAAGTTTATATTAATGATTACGGCGTCGTTCCTGCCTGTATTGTTAAGATGGGAAACTAGTTTTTTTGACAATTTTAAATAATATTTTATAATATCTGAAAAAGCTTACGGAGAGAGTGACCCCATGAAAAATCTTCCTTTCAGGTATTATAACTTTGTGATTTGTTTCAAGGCCTGTTTTTTGATTGCAATGACAGGCCTTGTGTTTTCCTGCGCAGCTGACATTTCTGAGGATAAGGAAGTCCGACACCGGATAACTTACGAATTAAACGGCGGATACTGGTGTGAAGGGTATTCTGCCCCGCAGACTTTTACGGAAAACGCGTTTGTTGAACTTCCTTCTGTATATGACATTTCAAAAGAGTATTATTCATTTGGCGGCTGGTACACGGATGAAAGTCTTAAGAACCGGGTGAGTGGTGCCCAGCTGGCTGACTTAACTCAAGACGTAAAACTCTATGCAAAGTGGGTTGATACAATTGAAACTTATTGGGCAACTGCCCCTGATGTCATTAGATCCATGAAAGAAAGTGGTAAAATTTTTGTTATCTTAGATGAAAATGCAACACCTGATATTTGTATTGAAATAAAAAAGGCTCTGATATATTTAAATTCGTATGTATCACGGGATATTGAGGTAGAACTTGATTTTGCAACGAAGAGTGAAGGTTTTTGCCTGCAATATCTTCCTGATGAAGCATTTTCTTCTGGTTATGAAAATAATTACAATTTGACTGGTATAAGAATATCTGTTAGTGATTATATTGGCGATGGGGCTTTTTCTTGTTGCGTAAATCTTCGTTATGCTTATGTTTCTGCGTTGAAGCTAGGGGTTGATGTTTTTTCAGGCTGTAAGAACCTTTCCGATTTAAAATTTTATGCTTGTGAAGTCGGTAAATTTGCGTTTATGGGGTGTGAAAATCTTGTGAATATTGACTTGAGTGAGTGTTCACGTATTGGATATCTTGCTTTTGGTAATTGTTCAAAATTAGAAGTAGTAAAACTTGCACCGTATGTAGAGTTAGGGTTGTTTGCTTTTTCTGGGTGTAGTTCACTTAAAACCGTATATATGCCTGAAACTATTACTGATATTAGTGATGGAGAAGACTGTTGTTATGACTGTTATGAAAACAGGATCCCTGGAGGATTGTTTGAAGGGTGTGACAGTCTTGAGAATCTTGTCATACCGGATAGCGTTGTCGAAATAGGAGGGTATGCATTTGCTGGCTGCAATAGTCTTAAGAAAATTGTTATACCAGAAGGTGTTGTAAAAATAGGTGAAGGTGCTTTTCTTGGGTGTCGGGAAATTGAAAGTATCAATCTGCCTTCTGGTATAACTGAAATAGAGGGTCGTACATTTGATTCGTGCGTTACGTTAAGTGAAATCCAGATACCTGAAGGCGTGACAATTATAGGGCCTCGTGCTTTTACGCATTGTACCGGTCTGTCTGATATAAAATTACCTGATAGCCTTAAGGAGATTGGTATACAAGCGTTTTCTTTTTGTGAAAATCTTAAAGAGATAATTATCCCGGAAGGTATTGAAACCATTTCGCCTTTTACTTTCTGGGAGTGCACCTCTCTTACAAATGTCAGCCTTCCTGATTCATTAAAAAATATCTGGGACGGGGCTTTTAAAAACTGTGCTTCCCTTGAGTCTTTGACGGTACCTGAAGGTGTAGTTTCAATAGGAGTTGAAGCATTTAGAGATTGTGTAAAACTTAATAATATAAAACTTCCCCAGACTTTAACAAGTATCGGTGATTGTTTATTTTGGGGATGCACTTCTCTTACTGAAATATCATTTCCCTGTGTATATTCTTACAGCAATGATGGGTTTTATAGGCATTATTGTAGTGCTATTATTCATGACTTTGAAAAGAATATTTATGTTTGTTTAACTCAGACTTTTAGCGGAACGGAATGTTGGCAAAACGATTTTTACCAGAGTTTTTCTCCCAAAACAGATACATACTCGATTCCTAATGCTTGTTTTTATGGATGTAAAAACTTAAAAACTGTTACAATTGCTGACGGCACAGAAAAAATATGTAATCTTGCCTTTTACGGATGCAGCAGTCTTGAAGAGATAGTTATCCCTGACAGTGTCGAAACTTTAGAACTGGAGGTTTTTAATGACTGTACTTCCCTTAAAAAAGTAGTAACCGGCAATTCTCTTAAAACAATACCTGATTCATTATTTAAGGATCTTCCTTCCCTTGAGAATGTTATTATCGGTAATTCTGTAGAAGAAATTGGCTCGTATGCATTCAGCGGATTTAAGAAATTAACCGGAACACTGGAGCTTCCTTCCTCTGTTAAAAAGATAGGTTTCGGGGCGTTCAGGGACTGTGTAAACATTAAGGCTGTTGTTCTGCCTCAGGGACTTGAAGACTTGTATGAGCAGGTCTTCAGGGGGTGTACTTCTCTTGAAGAACTTTCTTTGCCCCAAGGCATTACAACAATCCCCGCACAAGTCTGCATGGGCTGCAAGCAGCTTGAAGAAGTTATAATCCCTCAAGCTGTCACTGTAATTTATGGCTCAGCATTCAGGGATTGTGCAATAAAGACCGTATCAATTCCTGCTTCTGTTGTAAGTGTTGATCCAACATGTTTTGCAGGCTGTACGGAACTTGAAACTATTAATGTAGATGAATTGAATCCGGTGTATAAGTCTATAGCCGGAGTTCTGCTTAGAAAATATGAGGATGAGTTAGCAATTGAGTTATGTCCTGAAGGAAAAAGTGGTGATTATATAGTCCCGTCTGGAGTAATGGGTATTGGACATGAGGCTTTTATGAATTGTCAGAAAATTACTTCTGTAGTTTTATCTGATGAATGTTGTAATATATGCCCAAGAGCTTTTGAAGGGTGTACGAAACTGACCGCGGTTGTATTCCCTCATCCTGAAGGATGGAAATATGAAAATTTTCCAGTTTCAAGTTCAGACCTTTCAGATCCTGCATTGGCAGCATCAAATTTAAAAGGGAAGTATTTGGATTATCAATTATGGTACTGGAACCCTTATCAGTAATTTGTAAAAGAAAAAATAAAATAATCCTTGTAAATAGTACCATAATATAGTATTATTATTTTATGAATTCAAAACAGAAAAAAGTGTATGAAAAGATTTTCAAAAATCCCGTTCAGTCAGACATTGAATGGTCTGAAATTGAAAATCTTTTAAAATCACTTGGAGCTGTTATTTCCGAAGGAAATGGTTCCCGTGTTCGCATTGAATTGAATGGAGAAAGGGCGGTGTTTCATCGTCCGCATCCTGAACGTGTTACAGATAAAGGTGCCGTAAAATCAATGCGCAGGTTTTTGGATAATGCAGGGGTAAAAAAATGATGATGTATAAAGGATTTGCCGGAGTTGTAGAATATGATGATGAAGCCCGCGTTTTTTCAGGCGAGGTAATTAACACAAGGACTGTAATTACTTTTCAGGGAACAACCGTAGATGAAGTTGAAAAGGAATTTCATGCTTCTGTAGACGATTACCTTGAGTGGTGTAAGGAAGACGGAGTTGAACCGGAAAAACCATATTCTGGAAAATTCAATGTCAGGCTTTCCCCTTTATTTCACAGTCAGGTAGCAGTTGCCGCAAAAAAAGTCGGATTATCCCTGAACAGCTTTGTAGAAAAATCACTGCACGATGAAATAAATTCAATGCAGCTGTCTTTTTAGGATAATCGCGGCGTCGTCCCGGCCTGTATTGTTAAGATTGGAAACTAGCCCCGATTGGAGGGGCGCAGTCGACCGCAGGCGCCTGAGCCGAGGACGATGGAGGCGTAAGCCGGAACCCCGGAAAGCGGGAAAAAGCTCCCTATGATGACACAAACCCGTAAAACCGCTATAATTTTTTAATATTCTATGCCGCCCGGCGGTGTTTTTTATGGAGCATTTTAATGGCAATTGATTACAAAGATTCAGGTGTTGATGTTGAAGAAGGTTACAACGCTGTAAACGAATACAAGGTTCATGCAAAGCGTACCCGCATTCCGGGGCTTTTATCTGACCTTGGAAGTTTTAACGGCATGTTTGAAATCCCAAAGGGACTTCGTCATCCTGTTGCCGTTTCCGGAACTGACGGTGTAGGCACCAAGCTTGACATCGCCTTCCAGATGGGAAAATACGACACTGTTGGAATCGACTGTGTTGCCATGAGCGTAAATGACATCCTGTGTTCAGGCGTTCAGACTTCTTTCTTTCTTGATTATGTTGCCTGCGGCAAGCTTGATGCAAAGGTTGCAGGCCAGCTCGTAAAGGGAGTTGCAGACGGCTGTGTGGACGCAGGCTGTGCCCTTTTAGGCGGCGAAACTGCCGAAATGCCTGATTTTTATGACATCGGAAAATACGACCTTGCAGGTTTCGGTGTAGGTTTCGGTGACAAAAAAAAGATGATTACCGGTCAGAAAATCGAAGCAGGAGACGTTTTAATCGGTCTTTCTTCCACAGGCTGCCACTCAAACGGCTACTCCCTGGTTCGTAAGCTTGTTAAGGATTTTAACGAGGATTTTAACGGAAAACCTATCGGAGAAACTCTTCTTACTCCAACCCGTATTTACGTACGCCCTGTAATGGACGTCCTTACAAAGTTCGGAAAATCAGTTCACGGTATGGTTCATATTACAGGCGGCGGTTTCTACGAAAATGTTCCCCGCATGTACGCTAAAGGTGCAAACCTTGTTTCAGTAATCAAAAAGGACAGCTGGGAAAAGCCTGCAATCTTTGATGAACTTATCCGCCGTGGTGCAGACGCCGAAGGCATGTGGGGCACCTACAACATGGGAATCGGTCTTATCCTTGCAGTTAAGGCAAAGGACGCAGACAAAATCATAGCCCGCTTTAATGAAAAGGCAGCTTCTTTTGCAACAGACGTGCACAAAAAACTCGGCATTCCGGATATGAAGGCTTACAGAATCGGTTACGTAAAGGCCGCAGACCACGACCTGGGTCCTGAACTCAAGGGCAGCCATGAAGCAACCATACTGGAGTAGGGGTCGTAAAAATTACCTCCTGTAATTTTTACTTAGCGGGTTTTGCAGGACAAAACCCGTAACTGGCTGTTTTTATCACAATGCGGCATCCGTGCCGCGACATTGAACACCGGCGGAATCTTTGTTTTCCTCCGGTTTTTTTTGCTTTTTGGGGGTCTCCCGCGCCTTCCGGCGCGGGCCGGGCTCTTGCTTCAACTCCTCGCTTCGCTGCGGTGTTTCCGCCACGATCCCTGACCCGAACCTTTGAATTCTGACAATAATCCCTTTAAAATACCTTTGAAAAATGACAATTTAAACTCTTAAATACCGCTGAATTCTGACAAAAATTATTTTAATTTACCTTTAAATTTTCGCCGCTATAAAGACAAAGATGGAGCCGATAAGGTAAACGAAGTTCTCAAACTTCGTGCAGAAGCCTGTCTTAATTCTCTTCCCGCCCAGCTTTCAAAAGAATATAAAAAGTTCCAGTACAGTCTTGTTGATGTAAAAGGTCATTCCCCTGAAAAAGCAGACGGACTGCAGTATCTTGAAGATGTAGGTCTTGTTATCCGGTCTTACAATACTAAATCACTTGCATTCCCGCTTGAAGCTGAAAAAAAGGCAGGTGAATTCAAGGTTTTTTATATTGATACAGGACTTTTAATATCTCAGCTTGGTTCTGATGTCCCGGCAAAAATTCTTGACGGCGATTTAGGTCCTTACAAAGGTGCGGTTGCAGAAAATATGGTAGCATCTGCTTTTTCTAAGGCAGGAAGAGATTTATATTATTTTCGTGATGCAACGGGTTCTCCGGAACTTGATTTTCTGTTTGAAAAAGACGGCAATACAGTAATTATTGAATGCAAGGCATCAAATAACCGTGCAACAAGTATGAAGTTTGTTCTTGCAAATTCAAAAAGATTTGGAGTTCATCCGGCTGTAAAAATTGCTGATACAAATGTCGGCACCACAAATGATTTTGATAC
>DGTU01000096.1 GCA_002394465.1 Treponema sp. UBA4328
TCTTTGAGCGTGACTCAATCGAATACATCCATCAGATGAAGGATGTTCACAAAGTGATTATCGTAACAGACCGCTCTATGGTTGAGCTTGGCTTCGTTGACAAAATCACTGACCAGCTCAAGCTCCGCCGTGACCCTGTTCAGTATCAGCTCTTCTGTGATGTCGAGCCGGATCCATCAATCCAGACTGTCCGCGAAGGTGTTGAACTTATGCGCACATTCGCCCCGGATACAATCATCGCCCTCGGTGGTGGTTCTTCAATGGACTGTGCAAAAGGTATGTGGCTCTTCTACGAGTACCCGGAAGTTGACTTCAACGACCTCAAACAGAAGTTCATGGATATCCGTAAGCGTGCTTTCCGCTACCCGGATCTGGGTAAAAAAGCCCAGCTTGTTTGTATCCCGACAACATCAGGAACCGGTTCAGAAGTTACACCGTTCGCAGTTATCACAGACAAAGAGGAGCACAAAAAATATCCTCTTGCTGACTACTCACTCACACCGACAATCGCTATCGTTGACCCGACATTCACATACAGTCTGCCGAAGAAAATCGTCGCCGACACAGGTATGGATGTTCTCACACACGCAACAGAGGCTTATGTCTCAACAATGGCAAACGACTACACCGACGGTCTTTGTATCCAGGCCATCAAGATGGTCTTTCAGTATCTTGAGCGCTCTTACAATAACGGTGCTGCCGATACCGAAGCAAAAGAGAAGATGCACAACGCTTCCTGCCTTGCCGGTATGGCATTTGCAAATGCCTTCCTGGGCATGAACCACTCTATGGCTCACAAAATCGGTGGTGAATTCCATGTTCCGCACGGACGTGCAAACGCAATTCTCCTGCCGTTCACAATCCGCTACAACGGAACTCAGCCGGATAAACTCTCAACATGGCCGAAATACAATTATTACAAGGCTGCTGAGCGTTATGCTGAACTTGCCAGAATGCTCGGTCTCCCTGCAAAAACAACAAAAGAAGGCGTAGAGTCTTATGCAAAGGCCTGCGGTGAACTTGGAAAACGCCTTGGAATCGTGATGAACTTCAAGGGGCAGGGACTGGATGAAAAAGAGTATCTTGCAAATGTCGAGAAACTTGCTTACCTCGCATACGAAGACCAGTGTTCACCGGTCAACCCGAGGGTTCCGCTTGTTGAGGATATGAAAAAGATTCTCACAGACGCTTACTACACAGAAGAATTTGTGGAAAAGAAGTAAAACCGTAAGCGGCTGATTCATCAGGATAAGCATGATAGAAAGGATAGATATGAGATTGTTAATTATTTCTGTCTATCCTGTTTATCAGTTTTAATCCTGATGATATAATACATTTAAAGTTAAGTAAAAAAGTATGAATGAAGTTTTTGATTCAATAGAACTAAAGGTCGTTGAACAGGTCGTCAATATCCTTAACCGTTGCACGGATGTTTATATTTACATTTACGATCTGACCGGCGATAAACTGCTTATTTCAGAGGATATTCTCAATACATTTGATTTTCCGGGTGCATCATTTTCAAATGCATCTCAATACATTCAGAAAATAATTTTTCCTTCTGACCTTCATGCCTATACTTATGGAATTGAAGAATTAAAGGCAGGCAGGCGCGAAGAATTCAACAGCGAATACCGCCTTCTTGATAAAAATTCCATGCCGGTCTGGGTTTCTGCCCGCGGAAAGATGGTAAATATAAGTGATTCTGATAATAAAGTCATTATCGGCTGCATTTCACTCATTGAATCCAGGGACAGGATGGATTCGCTTACAAAACTTCCGACTGAAGGTGTCATGCGCAGGGATTTTACGATCCTGCAGGAGAAAAAACGTTCAGTATCGGGCTTTATAATGAAAGTCAACGTCGATAATCTCGGGGTCATAAATGAACATTACGGCAAAAAAACGGGTGATCTTGTAATAAAGCTCATCGGTGAAGGATTTGAAAAAGCCTGCGGAACTGACGGAAAAGTCTACAAACTTGCCGGAGATGAATTTGCCTGCATGAACCTGTCCGGAAGTACGGCTCCGGAAGCACAGAGAATATATCAATCCCTCAAGCGTGAACTTTCTGAAGCAGAAATGCGGATAAACTATGATGTAGTCTTTACGGTTTCTGTCGGTGCAGTAGCATTCTTTAATGACCGTTCGTCACTCGAAGACCTCATGCAGAAGCTTCAGTTTGCCCTTCAGACGGCAAAGAGAAAGGGAAAGAATACTCTTGCAATGTTCAGCGCCGGAGACTATTCACGCCACGTACGTTCCCTTGGAATTCAGGAAAAACTCAGGGATTCAATCAAGAATGAATTCCGCGGCTTTGAACTTTTCTATCAGCCTGTAGTTAATGCACGGCAGCTCTATCTTGATTCTGACAATACGGTTACAAATGTAATCGGTGCAGAAGCTCTCATCCGCTGGACTGATCCGGTTCTTGGAACACTTTCTCCTGAAGAGTTTATTCCGCTTCTTGAAAAAACCGGCCTGATTATTCCGGTCGGAAGATGGATTTTGATTACTGCGTTCAACAAATGCCGTGAGTGGAATAAAATACAGAAAAATTTCCACATGAGCGTTAACCTTTCGTATATTCAGGTTAAGAAAAGCGATATCCTTACAGACGTTCAGATTGCGCTTGGTGCCTCGGGAGTTAATCCTGCAAACATTACGCTTGAACTGACGGAAAGCGGTTATATGGATTCTGAAAACGAGCTTCAGGCCCTTGTAAATGAGTTCAATAAAATGGGACTCAAGGTTGATATTGATGACTTCGGTACCGGCTATTCGAACCTCCGCTACCTGCAGTATCTTAACGCATACACCCTTAAACTTGACTATTCATTTGTTCACAAGGCAACCGGCGGCGATGAAGGTGATGAAAAAGTCATCCGCCACATTACGCAGATGGCTCATGAACTTGGAATGCTGGTCTGTATGGAAGGCGTTGAAACGGAAGAAGATATAGGAAAGCTTAAAATATATGAACCGGATAAATACCAGGGCTTCTATTTCGGTCGCCCGTGCAATGCCGTTCATTTCCGGGAACATTACCTGCGCCCGGACATTAAGAAAGACATTTATAAGCCTAAGGCCTAGACATACCTTTTGACTTCGATGTGCTCAATCATTTTAGTTTTGACTCCGACAATGTAAGCTCCGAACATGGCCGTTGCTGCGTCCAGTGCTGCTGCAAAGCTGCAGAAAACAGGAGCTGCCGGGCTGATGTAAAGATAGCGGTTGTCGAGGTTTTTGCCATAGATTGAGCAGATTGTCGCAATTGCAAAAAGTG
Organism: Treponema sp. UBA4328; assembly: GCA_002394465.1. Lineage (GTDB taxonomy): Bacteria > Spirochaetota > Spirochaetia > Treponematales > Treponemataceae > Treponema_D. Next base: position 3,287 of record DGTU01000096.1, read on the forward strand.
CGCCGTTTGCCGGAAGAGCTCCAAGAACAAACGAAATCAGGAATGAAATTACGAATATAAAAAGAATCGTAGCAAGCGAAAGCTCCATGCTGCTGTCAGAACGGATAATCATTACAAACCCGATTGTCGTTGCGAGTGCAGAGCCTCCGCGGGCAAAAATTGAAAACAGCGGGAACGTAACGTCACTTACCGGCTGGTGAATGCCGAGGCTGTCCCTTCCGTGCCTGAGGTTAATGAGCATCGTAAGGTTTGAATTTCCAGAGAAAAATCCCGTGATAATCGGACAGATTGCTGCATAAAGTACATGATACGGGTGATGGTCCTTGCAAAGGAACCTGAGAATCAGCGGATATACGATTGCAACGATAAAGACGAAATCTGCAAGCAGAAGGATTATGAACGGCATGAAGGTCGAGATGTTTTCAATGGAAGACGTCTGAATCATCCATGAACATGAAAGGGCAACGAGTGCAACCGAGAACCATTCAACAAAGAAGCACATTACTGAATAGCATACTTTTTCCGCAGATTCAATGAATGAAACAACCGGTTTTGAAGCAGTCGTATCGATTGCGCAGCCTGCTCCTGCAAATCCTGCGAGGATAAAGCACGGAAGAAGGTATGCACCGGCCTGAATTGTACTGAAGCCTTCAGCCTGAGAATACGGAAGCAGTGACATGAGAAGTTCCCTGAGGTTTATTGAACTTATAAGGAAGTCCCTGTCGCTTTCTGCCATAATTGACGGAACTGCCAGATTGTACATTATCATTATAGAAAGGATTCCGGTAAAGGTAAGGATCAGTGATGAAGAGATAATTGTAACTGCCGACCATTTTGCAGTTAAAAGCAGTTTTTTTGAAGTCCTGAGCCTGAAGAATGCAGCTGATGCTCCGAAGAACAGTACCGGAAGAACCATATAGTGTCCGAACCTGAGTGCAAATTCGGTTATGAATGAAACGAAATTTTCCGGAAGGATAAAGGCTGCGATAATGCCGAGAACGACGCCCAGCAGGTATTTAATCCACATTTTCATAGTAAGAAAATTGTAGCAGATAATTCAAAAAAAATAAACGGATGCATTTTTCCGGATTTTATGGATAAACAGCCGCTTTTATGCTACTATACGTTCATTATGGAATTGAAATGGTTTGTTCTGGGCATTGCCCTTGTCATGTACCTTCTTGTAATTGTTTTTCAGGATAAGAAAGTCTGGTTTACTACGGCTGCTGCACTTCTGTGCATAATTCTGGGAACTGTATTTCCGGCCGAAATCTTTACCGGCGGAGATTCTGCTTCACATGCCTTCGTGCATTCAGTGTCATCGCTGATTAACTGGAATGTACTTATGATTTACGTCGGTGCAATGACGATTGCAGCGCTTTTCCTTTATTCAAAGGTTCCTGCACGGATTGCTGATTTCCTCGTAATGAAATCTCCTTCAACAGGAATTGCAATCGTACTCATCCTGGCAATGACAGGAATTATTTCAATTTTTGTCGAGAATGTTGCAACCGTACTCGTTATGGCTCCGATTGCCCTTTCACTGTGCAAAAAACTCAAGATGAATCCGACAATGTTCATGACAGGACTTGCCGTTATGTCAAACCTTGAAGGAACTGCAACCCTCGTAGGTGATCCTCCGAGCATGATTTTTGCTGCTGCAGCAAACTATACCTTCAACGACTTTTTCTTTCATGACGGACACCTGTCAATCTTCTTTATCGTACAGGCCGGACTCCTTGCCGGATGTATCTTCTTCTACATCGTATTTGCAAAGCTCAGGTCAAAAACTGAAATCGAAGGCGAAGGCATAATTTCAGCATTTCCTGCCGTCCTCATGCTCCTTATGATTTTCGGACTTGCTGCACTTTCATTTGTTTCACCTGTTATCGCAGAATATGTTCCTGAGCAGATCATGAACCTTTCTTCAGGACTTTTTGTTGTGATCCTTGCTGCTGCGGGAATCCTGTGGTACGTAATGAATCAGAAAAAATCTGCCGGAGAAACCTGGACGCTCATAAAGGAGCTCGACTGGGAAACAATTTTCTTCCTCATGGGAATATTTGTCGTAGTCGGTGCAATCAGTGAAGCAGGTCTTCTTAAGGATTTTGCAGGCGTACTCATTACCTTCTGCGGCGGAAGCAAATTCCTCGGCTTCATCGTAATTCTTCTTGTTTCGATCATCATTTCCGGTTTTGTTGACAATGTTCCTTACATCATGGTTATGCTTCCTGTTGCACAGGAAATGGCTGCAGGACTTGGAACAGGCGGCGAAATCTTTATGTTTGCACTTCTCGTTGGTTCATGCCTCGGCGGAAACCTTACTCCGTTCGGTGCAAGCGCAAATGTCGTTGCGATGGGAATCATCAAAAAAGAAGGCTATCCGATGTCATTCGGAAAATGGCTTAAGATCGGCGGAAGCTTTACGCTGTTAACTACCTTTGCGAGTGCGGCTGTTCTCTGGCTTATCTGGGCTTAGACGTTAAGTGAAAAAACAGCTCCCGGTTCCGGCATTGCTCCTGCAAGTCCGTAGCCGGTTGCCTGTGCTGCATGAATTGAACTGGTAACCTGTTTAGAATAATCTTTTATAAGGCTGTCGAGCTGGCTCTGTGTCAGGTTTGAAGTGTCAGGCTTTGGAATTTCAGGTTTAGGACTAGTCCTCATTGAAATTACCTGATTGAGAAGCGAATTCAAAATGTGGATTTTGCTTACGGAAATTCCAGCCTGATTGGCCTTTGCCGCAAATCCCGATACATGATCAAACTGTGCATAGATTACAGATGCCGGCTGAACAGGTACGTGAAGTTTTGGGCTGCCGCCTGAGACGATTCCATTGTAAGAATAAGCGTTTAAACTGAACATTTTGTGCTTCCTTCTCTCACTCATTTAAAGTATCGGAATATAAGCAGAAAATATTAGTTTTTCTAGTTAAACTGTTTCTCCCAGTCGCTGATTCTTTCTGACATTGACTTAAGTTTTTCGGTAAGATCCGTATTCGTTGCATCCCTGAGATACGGGATGATTACCCTTTCCCTGAGGCTCTGCCATCTCGGTGGAAATGTTGAATACGGCGGTCTGATTGACTTAACTTCCGGGGTGTGTCCGAGAAGATTGTTGTAATAAATCGGGAAAACGTGTTCATTTACCGATGCAATTGAAGAAAATCCTGATGCAATTCCAAAGGTCTGTTTGTCGAGATGCATTTTCTGAGTGCGTTCAAGAAGCGTTTTCTGTGTTTCTTCGCTGATGAGCCATGAAATGAATTCCTGGGCTCCCTCTATGTTAGTACATCCCCTGAGAATACCGGCCATGACGATTGAGTCTTCTGCAATAATTGATTTTCCGTCTGAAAGCCATTTGTAGCCGATGTCTTCAAAGTAGAAGGACGGAATCGTAAAGAAAGAAGAGGTTTCAGTGTATGCAAAGAGGCTGCGTCCGAAGGAAATCTGCCTGTAGTCCGGAGTGTAGAGGTATTTGAATTCAAAATCTTTTTCTGCTTTTGTAGAAGTGTTTTTTCCGGAGGTCCATTCCCTGATGTAGCTGACGGTTGAATCAAGGTTTTTCTCGTTCCAGGTGAAGGAAGTGCCTTTTTCCTGAAACTGTGAGTCATTCATTTTTGCAAGTGCGTATATGAAATCCGTGTTCCAGGAAGGACCGAAGCCCATATTTGTGTAGATGTCATGAGAATTCCTGGCATTGAAAGATGCTGCCGTGTCACGGATTTTATCTGCCGTAAAAAGAATGTTGTCATCGAGAAGGGATTTCTTTGCGGCAGGATAGATTATCATCGGCAGGTTAAAGCTTACCGGAAGAAGATAATGAATGTTGTTTTTTGAACCGTAAGCCAGAAGTGAAGGGTAAAGCGAGGCCGGATTTATCTGGTTTGAATTAAAGATGCTGTCGGCCGGAGCAAAATATTTGTCCATATTCGAGTTCTTGAGGAAGGAACCGACGGCAATATCAGGCGGAAGTTCATCCCGTTCAGGAGGAATCGACTGTGCAAGACGGTCTTTATAAATGACGATTACTTTTGTGTTCCGGCTGTTTGCATTGAAAACTTCAGCGTATGAAACGATTTCAGCGCGGTCAGTCCAGACCGTAATTTCATTGTCCTGTTCTGAACTGCAGCCGGCCAGTATTGTGAGCAGCGGTAAAAATACAAATAACTTTAAACTAAGCCTTGTAAAGTTCATCAGCACATTCATAAATAGCCGAATATACTTCCTGTATTTTTTCTTTATCTACTGAACTGAATGCAACGCGCAGTGTTTTTGCATCGATGCTGATTGTACCGATTCCACGTTCATTCAGAAGTTTTTTGCGCAGATCCTCAGCGTTAATTTTTGTGAGGGTAAAACTCATGAAATATCCTGAGTTGAACGGAAGCGCCCTGACTGCGTTTGAAGTATGTGTCTTTACAAAATCGCGGACTGCCTTGTATCTTGCTTCAAGGATATCCCTGAATTCTTTTTTCTGCCTGTCGATATCTTTGTCTTCGAATGCCCTGAGTATGAGGTTCTGTGAAGGGGTTGAAGAGCATGAAACTGATGAACGGATAAGGCCCATGAGTTTTTTGACGAGGGCTTCGTAATGAGCATCTGTCATTCCCTTTCCGGCGAACGTAATGAAACCGGTTCTGAATCCCCATGCAAAGTCTTCTTTTGTCGGTCCGTCGATTTTTACTGCGAGGACGTTTTCATGAAGGTCTGCAAATTCTGCAAAGAGCGACTGCGGATAAATATCATCTTCGTAGTTGAGTCCGAAATATGCGTCGTCATCCCAGACAATGATTTTTGTTCCCTTTTCTGCCTGTGCACGAACGATTGAAATGACTTCTTTTGCTTCTGCATTTGTGAGGCTGTAACCGCTCGGATTCTGCGGAAAGTTAAGGAGTACGCGTACTGAGCCTGATTCAGCCTCTTTTTCAAGTGCTTTTTTGAAGGCATCGATATTGAAGCCGTTTTCACTGAACATTTCAAACTGATGGAGTTCAGCACCGCGGCGGGTTTCTATGACGAGTGCGTAATTGTCCCATGAAGGATTTGCAGCAAGAAGAGGATGTTTTTCATCTACAAAGAGGTCTGCAAGATACGAAATTCCTGCAGTGAGACCCGGAACGACAACAGGAAGCGAAAAATTTTTGCCCTTGAGCGAAGGGTTCTTTTCAACTAATTTTGCCTTCCACAGTTCACGGAGATCCGGAAGTCCTGCCGTAGGTGCGTAGGAAACAAGTTCTGCAGCTGAGAGTTCAGGAGCAAATTTGTGTACGGCTTCAAGAATGGCCGGTTTACCGTTTATGATGGTTGTTCCGATTGTTGCATTTGCTGTTTTGCCCAGTTTTTTTGCTTCTCCGCCCTGAGAGATGATTCCGCGCGGAAAGAAGATTCTTTTACCTAAATCTGAAAGAAGGCTGCCTGCAACCGAGCCTGAAAGAGTATCGTTCAATTCTTGTGCTAAAGGGTTTATCATGGTAGATTATAATATCGATTAATAATGGGTAGGTCAATTCTTATATTAAGCCCGTTATTACATGCGGGTGGGGAAAATGAAAAACGATACAGACTCAGTTGAATTCACTGAATGCAGGGAAATAATTGAAGCCTGCCGGAAAGAGGCTGCCAGAAGAATTGTCGGACAGACTGAAGTAATTGACGGAATCCTTATGGCACTGATCTGCGGAGGACATGTTCTTCTCGAAGGTGTTCCGGGCCTGGCAAAAACCCTTGCAGTAAAGACCTTTGCAGAAATTTCAGGACTTGATTTTAAGCGCATTCAGTTTA
>DGTU01000124.1 GCA_002394465.1 Treponema sp. UBA4328
CAGTTGTTGATACAAACTGTAACCCTGAAGGAATCACTTACCCTATTCCTGGAAACGATGACGCTATCCGCGCTATTACATTGTTCACATCTATCATTGCTAACGCAGTAATCGAAGCTGACAATGAAACTGGTCTCAAAATCATTGAAAACCTCAATGACGATGAAGAAGTCGTAACAGACGCATCTAACAAAAAAGATGACGAAGAGATTGTTGACTACTCTAACTATCAGCCTACAGAACCAAAAGATGAAGATGTAGCTGAGAACGAAGAGGAAGAAGGTCTCGCAGACAAATACGAAGAGTAATCGGGGGAACAGAAATGGCATTCACAGCTGCTGACGTAAAAGCATTAAGGGAATCTACAGGCGCTGGTATGCTGGACTGCAAAAAAGCACTCCAGGATGCTAACGGTGATCTCGCCGAAGCTGAAAAAATTCTTAAGGAAAAAGGTCTTGCCGCAATGGCAAAACGTTCTGACAGGGCAACAGGTGAAGGACGTGTTGTCGTAAAGCAGGAAGGAAACAAGATCGCAATGGTAGAAGTTACCTGCGAAACTGACTTCGTTGCAAACAACGCAGACTTCGTAGCCGTAGCAGAAAAAGCTGCTGCCATCACACTTGCAAACGGAAAGAGCGAAGTAACTGATGAGCACAAGGCTCTCATCGATGAAATCGCAATCAAATTCCGTGAAAACATGTCAGTACGCCGCGCAGCATTCATTGAAGTAGGTTCAAATGCTGCTGCAGGTACATACGTTCACTCAGACAACAAGACAGGTGCCGTAGTTGTTATCGAAGGTTCTTCTTCTGATGACGTTAAGGTATTTGCAAAAGACTGCTGTCTCCACCTTGCAGCATTCACTCCTGCATACATCACAAAAGCTGATGTTCCGCAGAGCTACATCGATGAACAGAAAGAAATCTTTGCTGCTCAGATGGCTGCTGATGAGAAAATGGCTTCTAAACCTCAGAACGTTAAAGACGGTATTCTTCAGGGCAAAATCAACAAGCTTCTTGCTGAAAACTGCTTTGTAGACCAGAACTTTGTAAAAGATGACAAAGTAACCGTTGCTAAAAAACTTGAAGAAACAGCAAAAGCTGCCGGTGCAAAACTCTCATTCGGAAAGATTGAGCTTTTCGTACTCGGAAAATAAACTTAAAAATAAGGCGGTCGGGCTTTAATCTGACCGCTTTTAAGTTTATAATCAGATATACATATTTTTTACGGGAGAAATATTATGGCATTTGATGCAAAATCAAAAATGGAAAAAACTCTTGAAGGCTTTAAAAATGAAATGAATACGATCAGGACTGGTCGTGCATCAGCATCAATTTTTGACAAAGTGCGCGTAGATTATTACGGAAACAAGACACCCCTCAACCAGGTGGCTCAGATTTCAATTCCGGAAGCACGCACTGTAGTTATTTCTCCGTTTGACAAATCACTTATCTCTGAAATCGAAAAGGCAATTCAGGTTGCAGACCTCGGACTTAACCCGTCAAACGACGGCAAGGTAATCAGGATTGCAATTCCTGCCCTCACTGCAGAACGCCGCAAGGAACTCGTAAAGCAGGCAAAGGGAATTGCTGAAAACTATAAAACAACAATCAGAAACGTACGCCGTGACGGAAATGATGACCTCAAAAAGCAGCAGAAAGGCGGTGAAATTACTGAAGACCAGCTCAAGAAAGAAACAGATGACCTTCAGAAACTTACTGACAAATACGTTGCTGACATTCAGGCCGTATGCGACGCAAAAGAAAAGGAGATTATGGCTTAAGCCATGAACACCGCTGAAATAATTGCCCGCGGAGTCCCTGAACATGTTGCAGTCATCATGGACGGAAACGGCCGCTGGGCAAAAAAACGCGGACTTGCAAGAACTGCCGGCCACAAAGAAGGCCTTAATGCCGCAAAAAGAATCGTTGCAGCAGCTGCAGAACTTGGAATCCGCTATATAACGCTCTATACTTTCTCAACAGAAAACTGGAAACGCACGCAGGAGGAAGTAGGATATCTGATGGGACTTATAAAGGGCCATCTGCGTGCTGAATTTGAATTTTATAAAAAGAACGGAATACGCGTTGAGCACATCGGAGACCTTGAAGGACTTCCCGAAGGCGTAAGAAACGAAATAATCAGCGCAAAAAAGGATACAGAGCACTTTACCGGAACAACGTGTATCCTTGCAATAAATTACGGTGGCCGTGATGAAATTGTGCGCGGCATAAAGAAACTGATGGCAGACGGCGTTACCGCCGCAGACATAGATGAAGAAGCAATAACAAAATCGCTTGATTATCCTGAGCTTCCTCCAGTTGATCTGGTAATCAGGACAGGCGGTGAAAAAAGGCTGAGCAACTTTCTGCTGTGGCAGACGGCATATGCGGAATTTATTTTTTCCGATACCATGTGGCCTGATTACAGCAGCGACGAGTTTGTCTCGCATATAGAAGAATTCCAGCACAGGACCAGAAGGTTCGGCGCCGTTGAGTAAAGTTAAAAAAGAGGTTTTATGAATAAAGTCGTATCAA
>DGTU01000111.1 GCA_002394465.1 Treponema sp. UBA4328
TCCATTGCCTAGTGTACACTAGGCAGAATAACAAACTTTTAAAAATATTCCTTGACTTTAAGAATCTAAGTGTTACAATATTTGTATGGTTATTTAGACCATAAGGAGATATTTTTATGAAAAAATTTGCTAAAATCGTATCAGTTGCACTTGTTACTCTTATGATCGCTACAGTATGTGTATCATGCAAGTCAAAGGAAGAAAAAGCTGCTGAAGAAGCTGCTGCTGCAATCAACGCAGCTGCAAGTGCATACTCAGATACAGTTAAATCACTTAGCAACTAATTTTAGTTAATTTCACTAAAATAAAAAAAAAGCTTCACGATTACGTGAAGCTTTTTTTATGTCCTTTTACCTTGTTCCCTTGTTCTTAAGGCGGAACAGGATGTCAGGACTGCTTGAACCTGTCGTTGCCATCATTTCGAGGGTTTCGCCCGGATAAAGAACATACCAGTCCTTATAGCCGACCCATGAACACTCTGATGCATACCAGCAGGTCGGACCTTCCGTTTCAGCATCTGACGGTACGTCACCGATTACAAATCCGTGGTAAGCCGGAGCACTTAATTCCCAGGTTACCCAGTACCACTGTCCGTGCATGTTGTAGGTATCAGTATCGCCCGGAATGTTTCCGAAGCTTCCGTTCATGAGCTTAAAGCCTGAACTTGCTCCCCATGAAAGCGGGAAGGTACCGATGCTGTTTCCGCCGGCCGGAGAGTCACCGCCGATAACCCAGACCCTGAGGTCCTTGAACTGAAGGTTTGTGTAAGCTGTTGAATCAGTTATTGTAGTAGTTCCCTTGTTTTCGTAGATATGCGTATACTGGTTTCCGTCAGAATTCTTTCCTGAATCGTAGTTTGAATCAATCTTAAAGCGGAGGACGGTTCTTGTTGCATATTCATACGAAAGTTCCGAATACGTGCCCTTGACGGCTTTTGCTGCAATTGCAAACTTCTGGCCTGTGGCTGTATTGTATCCGGTTATGCTGTCTCCGAGAGTAATTGTCTGGTTCGTCGTGTATGCGGTTGACGGAACCGGAATTGAAGGAGAATCAGTTTTCGTATCATATGAGTGTCTCTCGATTACCTGAACTGCTGTGCTTGTCTTTGTGTTTATGCTGTAGGTAACTGCTGCTCCAGGCGTGCGGCAGTCAATCCTCATCTGTGCTGTTGCCGGCATTGAAACAGAGGCACTTTTTGTATTGCCTGCGCCAGATATTGCATAGCTTTCCTTTTTGATGCGGATGACAGGTGCTTCAACGCCTGCAGCGGTAAAGGTTCTTGAACTGTCAGCAGTGTTTTTATTCTGGACTTCATCAATTACCATTCCTGCCGGGATTGAAAGCGTATATGATGCGCCTTTTACCGGGAGTTTGTAAGCACTTCCAAGTTTAACCGTAAGAGTATCTTCATTAACCGTAACTGCACTTGCTACAACAGGAATTGAAATTAAGTGTTTTCCTGCTTTTTCAGTAAATGCATTTATGAGGTTAGTGTCTGTATCGCTTACGTTAAAGTTAAGTATGTATTTTGTTGTCGTGTAGTTTTCAAGAAGTGAATTAACAGCTTCTGCTCCGATTACGCCTGCAGTGTAATAAGATGAGGCTGAAGGATAGACTGAAAGAAGTTCACCGTATTCGCTTGATGAAAGGACTGCAGGAACCCTGTAAGAAGATGTATCCTGGGTAAATACGATGTTTCCGCCTGACTTTGTTACCCTGCGGTTGTATTTAATCGTGAGGACGGCATCTTCTCCTTCTCCTGTAAGGGTAACCGATTCAATTTCCGGCTGTCCCGTAAGGATCCTGATTTCGCGGTTTTCTGCAAAGCTCTTTCCGTCTGTTACGACGTCGGAAAATTTCATGCTGACCGGAACGGTTCCAAGCGTAACGTTAGAAGAATCAAGGCTCCAGCCTGTAACGTCGATGTAGTCGTCACCTGAGTTATCGCCTTCTTCGATTACGTATGTAAAGGTAAAGTCTGTTCCCGTTGCTGCAGCTGTCTTACACTCGTTGAGGGTAATTGTCTTTGAAACGGAACCGACTTTAAGCGTAACGGTTGCATTCTTCGGAAGTGTCAGTGCACGCCTGAAGGTAATCTTTCCTGCAATTTTGTTTGTTTCAGTGCTTGCAGAATAGATTCCGTTCTGTGTGGTTGCAGTTATCTTGTTCAGCAGGTTTCCCTTGTCAACGCTTACCTGCTTTGGAACTGAATTGTCTGACTGGTTTCCGGCCTGGTCTGTCTGACGTGCGGTAATCGTGAAAGTACCGTTGTTCCTGAGGTATACTTCTCCCGAGTAAGACTGCCAGGTTTCTCCGTTATCCGTACTGTATTCAAGGGTGGCACCGTCTTCACCGCTGAGGGTAAAGCTTGTTTCCTGGAATACGATCGAATTGTCCCAGTTTTCAGTAATTACAGGGGCAGCCGGACGTGAAGTGTCAATTTTGATTGAGGTAAGGTCTGTCGACGGGAGCGTACTGTCCGTAAGCGTATTTCCTGCGGTATCTTTAACTGTTACTCCGTCAAGAAGAATCTTCTTTAATGCAAGCGGAAGTACGGAAGTGCCGCTGTCTCCTGCTTCAACGTCGTAGGTAAACAGTACATACATTGAGCCGGTTGCCGTAGCAAGGCCTGTAGTTACGTAGTCGTTAGAAGTTTTATGAGAGTTTGAAGAGTTCTTGTGATTGAAGACAAGGCCGAGGTCGTCCTGATTATCAATCGTTACTGCTTCGTTGAATTTGAGCATGAGGATAATTGAGCTTCCGGCCATGTAATAGCCCGGTGAAGTAATTGCCGTAACGGATTCAATAACCGGAGAAACCGTATCAATTTCGATGTTTCTCGTTCCCTTGAGGAGCTTAATTGAATCTGTAGGAAGCTCAGACGGGCAGAGGGTATCTGAATTTGTATCGTACCAGCTGTTTCCGTTTGCAGTGATTGCAGTAACGTCAAGTTTTGATACGTTAATGTCACTCTGGCTTACTGTATATTCAAATATGTGTTTTGCCGTAGTGTTTCCTTCCTTGTAGACGGCTTTTCCGCCTGTGTTGAGGACGAGTTCCGGATTCTTTGTTCCGTTTTTGAACGTTACGTTCTTTGTAAATTCAAGAGAAATGAGGATTTTGTCGCCGGCTTTATAGGCTCCGTCATTTGAGTCAGAACCGACGCGTTCAAGGCTTGCATTTGCAGTTTCAATGAATACTGACCTTGAAACTGATGAAGTGTTTCCTCCGAAATCCCTGAGGGAAGCAGTCAATACGCCGCTTCGTCCAGGAGGAGTAATTGTTGCCGTCCAGGTTCCGTTCGTAAGGTTCTTGCTTGCGGTAATGGTGTTTGATGCCCAGTCGATTTCGATGTCGCCGGTTTTTGATGCATCATTCCATAAGGTCGTTGAGTTGTCGCTCCAGGTTCCCGTGATTGTTGCCGTTGCGCCGGATACGATTACCGGAAGGTTCGGAATATAGTCGCTGTCAGTAAGCTGATATTCTGTCGTAATTCCGTTGTTTTTGAGGGTCATCTTATTGAATGAGATTACAGGAGGCGTTGTGTCTCCGGTAAGTGACCATGAGAGGATTGTCCTTGTTTTTCCGTTGTCTTTTGCACGGAAGATAAAATCCTGTGTCTTTAAAAGGTTCTTTCCTTCAGCAAGTCCGATGTTAAGGTCGGTGAAGAGGTTGAAGGTCTTTGTAAAGCTGTATTCGTAGCATTTGTCAGTTGAATTGTATGAAGGATCTCCGAGTGCAACATAGCATACCAGGTTTCCGTTAGAATCTTTGTATACAGGATTTGATGCAGAAACCTTTTCCCAGTCGTTTTCGGCAGGTGACATGTATTTAATCTTGTTTGCTACATTGCTGCTGAGGGAAGGATTTAAATATACGACTGCGAACGCACTGATGGTTCCGTCATCCGTAACTTTTCCTGTGAAGGTTATGTCGCCGTTCTGAGTCATAAGTGCACTTACGTTTTTTTCAGGAGAAGTAATTTGAATTTTCGGCGGCTGAACGTCCATAATCCTGAAATATCTTGTTTCTTCTGATGAAGAGCCGTAGATGTCTGTAACTTTAAGCGTAAGGCTGTAGCTTCCGTTTTCTGTCGGTGCAAGAACAGACCATGAAGAATAGGTTGCTGCGTCGCCTGAAAGTGCAAGCGGGGAAGTCTTGTACTGTGAATATGAGCCGTCGTTGTTCTTCTTGTTTAAGGTATATGTAAGGGATGCAATTCCGTCATCGTCCTGTGCTGAGCCTGAAATGCTTGAAGACGGATAAATTTCATATGCATTTTCTCCCTTGTCTTCAGTGTCACCCGTATAGGTTGTAATCCACGGAACGTCTGCTTCCGGATACCAGACGAAATAGCCGATAATCTTTTTCTGCCATGCGCCTGTGTCTGAAAGACAGGTTGTAACAATCCTTATTACGTGCTTTCCAGAAAGAAGATCCGGATTTTTTTCGCTGCTTACCCAGTCAGCTGCCGGAATCGTGTATTCCCAGTTCCTTAAGCTTTCTATTCCGTTTTCGCCTTTATAGAGTGTCTTTGTATAATAGATGACCGGAGCTTCAGTGTCGCCGAGGCTTACCTGTGAAGAAACTTTTTCTGCATCCGGATCATCAATGAGTTCATCCCCGGTAACTTTTGCAATTCCTGCAGTAAGCTCTCCGCTGTCAAGATCAATCCTCAGTTCCTTAAAGGTTGCTGAGTTTTCAAGACGGCCCGAAAGCGTTATGTCTCCGTTAAAGAGGTTTTTTATTATATTAGAATCTTTTAATTGCCAGGTATCAGATACTGTCTTTACGTCATTATATGCAGTTGCAAAAAGATCCGGTTTATATATCGTAGAATCCGGGTTTTCCTTGTCGACTGTCAGGCTTCCTTCAATTTTTGAAAGCTTTCCTGAGTTTTTCATTGCATCTTCTGCAATAATCCTGAAAGTAAAATTTGAATCGTTAAACGAATCTGCCTTGTCATTTACCGTATCAACATAAACTGACCAGTTCCATTTGTTGTTTCCTGCATATGTGCATGAAGCTTTATTCTGTTCAATGTCGGTCCAGTCTGATGAAGACGTTTTTTTCTGCCAGATTCCGCCTGTCGTAACCTGGTAGTGAATGTCTGCTTCATCAAAGTCAACGGTAATTTTAGTAACTTTTTCGTTATCAGTTGCGTAACCTGAAAGCGTGAATTCTCCAGGAACAGGATCATTGTCACCTGAATGTGAAAGCAGGCTTACGACCGGTCCCTGAAGGTCAACTTCTTCACCAAGGCCAACGCTGCATGAAACTCCGGCAATGGAAAGAAGTGCAAGTACTGTTATTTTTAATGCTTTATTTAATTTTTTTACTGTCATTTTCATATCTGTTCTCTCCGGTTTTTAGTTCCAGTTTTTCATTCCCGTACAGTACGTATACTCACCCGGTTCCATTACACCCCAGTTCTGTGCCCAGTTGTAACCTGAACCGTTGCTCGAATAATTTGAGAATGATGATTCAACCAGAATTTCATAGCTTACCCAGTAATAGTCCGTACTTGAAGAATTTGCCGTTTTTTCGCGGTAGAGGCGGCACAGATATGGAGAAGCAACATGGTTGTCGCGGAGCGGGAAGGGCGAAATATTCGGTTCGCCTGCAAAGCCCGTAGTTCCGCGGAGTGAAACGTCTGTCCAGCCGTTGCCGTTGTTTGCGCAGCTTCCGTTAGAATATATAGGATTTGAAAGCTGAACTACAGTCTGATAGATTCCTTCAAAGCCGCGTTCAGAGGCCGTAAAGCCTGTTTTTGTTCCCTGCGCAATAATGAACTGCTTGTATGACTTGTTGTAATGACCGTAACCTCCGGCAAAAATACCTGAATACGTATTTCCTAAAGTGCCGTCAATTGAAGCCAGGTCAGCTGTGCTTGTGTAATATGAATCTGACCTTGCGTTGTCATTGTTAATGTAGTGGCCTGCATAACCGGTTGTCGTGCAGGAATTT
>DGTU01000178.1 GCA_002394465.1 Treponema sp. UBA4328
ACCAATAATCTTTCCCATTTTATTTTCTCCTATATTGTTTACAATTATTCTGCCGGTTTAACCACCATTACCTTTGCATGGCGGATAACCTTGTCCTTGAGCTTGTAACCCTTAAGGTAAACGGCTGCAAGTTCTTCCTTTTTAACCTTGCCTTCCTGCATTCCGATTGCTTCATGGAGGTCAGGATTGAATTCGTCCCCTTCCTTACCGAATGCAGCAAGATTGTATTTATTCTCAAGCATGCTGACCAGGGACTTGTTGATCATCTTGATTCCGTCAACGATTGACTTGGCTTCCTTTACGTCTTTTGCCGCATCAAGGGTTCTGTCGAAATTATCAAGACTGTCAAGAAGGTCTGTCAGCAGGTTTGCATTTGCATAAGCTACGGCCTCTTCTTTCTGCTGCATCATGCGCTTACGCCAGTTGTCATTTTCTGCAGCCTTGTAGAGGGCCTCTTTTTTCATTTCTTCAATCTGAGCTTCAAGTTCAGCGATTCTCTCTTCAGGAGTTTTTTCAGCCGGAGCGGCTTTCTCCTCAGAGTTTTCAGAAGAAGCGTCAGCTGCCTGTTCTGCAGCATTTACGGTTTCTTTTTCTTCGTTTTCGTCATGCATGTCTTTTGTTTCTTTCATGAATTACTTCCTGAAGTTTTCTTATTCTTAGTATAAAGATAGTAAAATCAATTAAAAATCGTCAATAAAAAATCATAAAAATTTAAGATTTTTACTGGCAGTAATGATATTCAGGGCCGTCTTCTCCCATGAAAACTTTGACCGTACTGTTCTCGATAAAGGCGTTGTCAAAAAATGCCTGAATGTCCATTGCCCCGTAAGAAAGCAGCTCATCCGGATTGTACTCAAGTTCAACCCTGCTCTCCTCACCTTCCCCGCTGCATCTTGCAAGAGCTCCGTTGAGCCGGACGATACTGCTTACGGCATTAAAAAGCTGAAGCCTGTTTTTTTCTTCATATTTGAACTTAAGGAAGGCAAGCTGCATTTTTTCGATTTCAGCATGAGGAGCTTCTTCCGGTTTCCATCCGCTTTCCATTGAACAGCTGTTTATCTTCTGCCATTCAGCAAAATCTTCAAAAAACCTCGACGGGCTCATTTTAAGCGGAGCAAGAACTGAAAGGAACCAGGTAACTGCCCTGCCGTAGCTGTAGAAAGAAGAAACTGCAAAGGCAATGTGCCTGCACATTTTTATGTCCTGGGTTGAAAAGACAGCCGAAGGTGCGGGACTTTTTACAAAAGCTGAAGATTTATCTTCCAGCTGGGGAAAATCAATGTGATTCGGATAGAGGGAAAAGGCAAAATCGAGCCTGTCACGGAAAGCCCTTACGCTGTCTCCTTCATCACTGGCAAAAGTCATGTCAAAACCGAATACAAGGCCGAGGGTATTGAGCATCTGTGCGCGCTTTGAATAGAATTTTTTGTCAAAAAGAAGCGTATTTCCCTTTAACGAAGTCTCAAGCGGGATTTCAAGGGTACAGTAGAGGTCCGAACACGCCCTGCACACATCCATATCAAGTACGGAAGCAGAAACCGGAAGCGTTAAAAAAACATCGGGCGCATTTTTCCTGAAGGCCTTAAGAAAATCAAGGAGCTTTCCCCTTGAAGAAAGGATTTCAGTATCCTGGAGCGTAAATTCAGTAATTCCGCGTTCAGAAAAAGATGAAAGAGAAGTTTCCAGGTCTGAAGAATTAAATTTATATGTTCCCGGCATAAAAATAATTCGGGCACGGACAGCATTCATCCGCGCCCTGTCAAAAACTACAGCAGGTGAATTCCGTGCTTTTCGCAGTCAGCTTTCATCTGTTCAGGCCACATGCTTACCTGAATTTCACCGATATGAGCCTTGCGCAGGAAGAACATGCACAGACGGCTCTGTCCGATTCCGCCGCCCATTGTGCAGCTTAATTTTCCCGAAAGGAGTTTTTTGTGGAATTCAAGCTCTGCACGCTCAGGACAGCCGCGTTCTTCAAGCTGGAGTTTAAGGCTTTCAGGACTTACGCGGATTCCCATTGAAGAAAGTTCATACGAGCGTTCGAGAACAGGATTCCAGATAAGCAGGTCACCGTTGAGTCCTGTATGACCTTCTTCATTCTGAGAAATCCAGTCATCATAGTCAGGCGCACGTCCGTCATGAATCGTACCGTCAGGAAGCTTTCCGCCGATACCGATGAGAAAAACGGCTCCGTACTCACGGCAGATTTTATCTTCACGCTCTTTCGGAGTCAGTGAAGGATATTTTTTCTGAAGGTCATCAGAATATACAAAAGTAATTTCCTTCGGAAGAATCGGAGTAATTTTTTCGTAGTTATCATAGATGAAGAATTCAAGGCGCTTGAGACAGCCGTAAATCTTTTTTACAGTATTCTTGAGGTATTCAACCGTACGGTCCTTTTTGTCGATGCATGCACACCAGTCCCACTGATCGACATAAAGCGAATGAATGTTATCAAGATCCTCGTCAGCGCGGATTGCGTTCATGTCAGTGTAAATTCCAAATCCAGGCTCAAGGGCCATGTCAGAAACCTTTACCCTCTTCCATTTTGCAAGGGAATGAACGATTTCCATCTGAGCCTCATTCATATCCTTTACCGGAAATTTAACGGCCCTTTCAACACCGTTAAGGTCATCGTTAAGGCCTTTTCCGCTTTCAACAAAAAGCGGAGCAGTTACGCGCGTAAGGTTAAGGGCTGTAGAAAGCTGAAGCTGAAAAAAGTTCTTGATCATTACGATTGCATGCTCAGTTTCCTTTACGTTTAGGATTGACTTGTAATTTTTTGGGAAATCGACTTTAGACATAAAAAACCTCTGTTATAAAGAAAGATTTTAATGAAAAAACCACTCAAATTCAACAAAAAAAACGCTGAATGCTTCTGACCTATCCGTTATGTAGGTTTATTTTCCGGTTTTACATTTACCAAACGGCAGAAATTCAGTATATTTCTTTCATGGCAAACTTACTTGAAATTCAAAACCTTAATGTTGATATAGAAAAAAAGCATGTTCTTGACGGCGTTTCTTTGACTGTGAACCCGGGCGAGACTCATGTTCTTATGGGACCGAACGGTGCCGGAAAATCGACCCTCGGCTACACAATCATGGGAAATCCCCGTTACACAGTGAGCGGCGGAAAGATTTTCTTTGACGGCGAGGACATCACTGAAATGGGAGCTGACAGGCGTGCCGCAAAGGGCATTTTTTTGAGCTTCCAGCAGCCTCTTGAGGTTCCGGGCATTTCGCTTGAATCCTTCATCCGCACCGCAATCCAGCAGAAAACCGGCGAGAGGGTAAAGCTTTTCCAGTTCCAGAAAGAGCTTAAGGCGACCATGCAGCTTCTCAACATGGACGAAAGCTACGCCAGCCGAGATTTGAATGTTGGTTTTTCTGGAGGCGAGCGAAAAAAGAGCGAGATTCTGCAGCTTCTCATGCTCAAGCCCCGCCTTGCCATTCTTGACGAGACGGACTCAGGCCTTGATGTTGATGCAGTCCGCACGGTTTCAAAAGGCATCGAAGAATACCAGAAGCGCATGAACGGCGCACTCATCATCATCACGCACTCGACAAAAATCCTGGAAAGCCTTCATGTTGACCACACTCATGTCCTCGTTAAGGGCAAAATCATCAAGGAAGGCGACGGCTCTCTCGTTGAGCAGATTAACGAGAACGGATTCGAGCAGTTTTTGAATTAGTACGGATTTTTTACATGGCAGATAAAGATAATATAAAAAGCATAGATTC
>DGTU01000028.1 GCA_002394465.1 Treponema sp. UBA4328
ATACATGAAAACGTGGCCTGCAAATCCGAGAACCGTTCCGCATTCAAGTGAATCAAGCATCTTCTGTTTTTCAGAAAGCTTTTTGCCGCTGAATACGGCAGTTTTACCCGGCATTGCCATCTGGTTACGGCTGTTTCTCGGAAAAAGAAAGCCGAAACAGCGGAAAATATCCATCAGGTAGGCGGAACAGTCCCTTGCATCAGCCATTCCGCCCCAGCCGTAGCGTATTCCGAGGGACTGAAAGGCAAGCTCGAGCGTATTTTTTCTTGTATACGGCAGAAGTCCTTTCGTACACATGGAAGAAGGAACTGCTGCATACGAAATTCCAAGCTTTCCGTTTGATTTTCTGTATGGAATTTCAACGAGGTAACATGCAAACGGAATGCGCGGTGAAAATTTTGCCGTAATTTCACTTGTCCACGGTACGAGATGAAGGTAAGTTCCCATGAAAAGTTCAGGGGAAGAAGGTGCATCTGAGTCAAAATAGTCCTTTGAAAGCTGAACCCGGTCTTTTGTAATTGTTATAAAGGAATCCTGTGCCTTTTTTGTATAGTCAAAGTATTTTTCAAACTGCTCATCGGTACAGAATGCAACATCAGCTGAATGAATCCAGCCGGTGTAGAATGCAGTTTTTATGAAGTACCATTTTTTGTCTGCGCTCTGCCACAAAACGAGAACTGGTTCGTTCATCAGAACGGCAGAAGTCTGTGCAATGTCATCATACCAGAAATCCTTGTCATCTGAATAAAAATTGTCTTCAGGAATTTCACGTATGTTTGAGCGCCTTACGGTAACGGCCTTTCTTACCGGAAAATCCTTTTTGTTGCTTTTCATCAAAATCCATTTCTGGTTTATCCATTCACGGTAAGAGGCAAGCGGCTCAAGGTTCATTTCCTGCCAGAAAACCTTCCAGTCTTTGTCATTGAGCGTATGTATTCTCGTGCCTTTTTTAGTTTTTATTTTTCTGTACCACGGTGCACCCGGATTGTAACTGCAGATTGAACTCCTTATGTCTTCTGCCGTAATCCTGTCTGAATGTTTTCTGAGGTCCGTGACTATCTGGAGGTCATTTCCTGAAAGTGCGAGCGTAGTGTAAACGTTGTCATTCCAGAGGGAAATTTCTTTGAGCGGCATTATTACCTGTGACGGATTTTTTGTATTTCTGAGCCACCAGGAGCTTTCAAGCATTTCTTCCGTTACTTCCGGCGCAAGGTTAATTGCTGAAGGAAAGGCCTGTGCAGCCGGTGCTGAAGGACTGTCTTTGTCTTCAATGAAGATGTCCGCTTCTCCCTGATTTGATGCACATGAGAAAAGGATAAAAATTAAAGCGGTGAACGGAAGAACTTTTTTAATCATCATTTTAATTATACTGCAATTAACGCTTATTTTAAATACGGGCGATTTTTTAAGTAAAACGTACAAACTGATACCCATAGAGCGTTATTTCTGATAAACTGAATTCCGAGGTAACTGATTTGAAAGGATATATTCATCAGCTTGAAAGTTTTGGTTGTGCTGACGGACCTGGAAGCCGTTTCATCGTATTTACTTCCGGATGCCGCCTCCGCTGTAAATATTGTCATAATCCTGACACCTGGGTTATGTCTCAGGGAAAACAGATGGAAACTGATGAGGTTTTAAAGGAAGCTCTTGCATGCCGTTCATACTGGGGCAAAAAGGGCGGAATTACCGTTTCAGGCGGAGAGCCTCTCGTTCAGATTGATTTTCTTCTTGAACTTTTTACTAAGGCAAAGGAACTCGGAATAAATACCTGCATCGATACGGCCGGTGAACCCTTTACTGAAGAAGGCGAGTGGTTTGAAAAATTTGAAAAACTCATGGCCGTAACGGACATTCTTCTTGTTGACATCAAGCACATCGACGAAGAAGAACACATTAAGCTTACCGGAAAAACTGGAAAAAACATTGTTGAGATGTTCAGGTATCTTGATAAGATAAATAAACCGATCTGGATCAGGCACGTACTCGTTCCGGGAATAACAGACAATGACGTTTATCTTGAAAAGACGAGGGACTTTATCCGTACCCTGAACAATGTCTGGCGGGTTGAAGTGCTTCCTTATCACGGTCTTGCAATTTCCAAATACAGGGACCTCGGAATTGACTACGTCCTTAAGGATACTGAAAGTCCTTCGCAGGAACGCGTAGAAAACGCCAGAAGAATTCTTGAATGTGACAAATATACGAGATGGAAGGAATAAAATGATTACTGTTTTTGATACTACAGATAAATATCCTCTTCAGAAAATCGGTAAAATGGCAGGCGTCTGCTGGAACTCTCCGGTAGATGATCCTGAAAAAAACATCAAAAGGGCAAAAGACTGCATAACATCCGGACACGGCCGTGTACTTGAATATGTCGACATTGAACTGTGCATTGAAGGTTATTCAGCCCGTGCAATCCGTGAATACTATACCCACATCGGAGGAGGCCCGACACGACTGCAGGAAAGCACAAGATACGTAAACTGCGAGAAGTTTGAATATTATCTTCCGCTTACCGTTTCAAAGTCTGAAGAATCCAGAAAGCTCTATGACGAATGCATGGAAAATATCAGGAAAAGCTATGCATCCCTCATTGAATCCGGAGTTTCAAAGGAAGATGCAGCAAATATTCTTCCGCTGGGAATGATGACGAAAATCGTAGACAAGCGCAACCTGAGGAATATGATTGCACTGATGAACCAGAGGCTCTGCACAAGGGCTTATGTCGAAATCAGGAATCTTGCAAATGAAATAAAGAATTCCCTCAGTTCATATTCAGACGAATGGAAATGGATCTGTGAGAATCTTTTTGTTCCTAAATGCGATGTAACCGGCTGGTGCATCGAAGCAAAATGCTGCGGAAGAAGGCCGAAAAAAGAGCAGTAATCAGCTGATAACGTATTCAGCAAGTTTTTTTAGGTCTTCCTTCTGTTTTGAAGCAACGCGCGGATATCTTTCTTCTGCGCGTTTTTTGTATTCAGTGTAGATGTCTTTATCAAGCAGCTGGACGATGCGGTTTTTGATTTCTGAAACCGAGTAGGGGTCAAAGTAAAGTGCAGCATCGGCGCAGACTTCAGGAATGGATGTCGTTCCGCTGGCTGCAACAGGAACTCCGTATTTCATTGATTCAACCGGCGGATAACCGAAGCCTTCATTAAGAGACGGATAGATAAAGGCATAGGCGTTTTCCGTAAGCAGTTCAAGAAAATCCCTTTCAACATAACCCATAAAGTTGAAATTTGAAGGATTTTTAAGTCCTTTTGTAAATACCTTTTTATTTGTAACACCAGTGACGACGACCTTGTAATCATTTCCAATGCCGGAAGAAAAAAGCTCGTCAAACGCGCGGACTGCCCTGAGTGCATTTTTTGCCCAGCGTGCGGCACTTGTAATCAGGAAATATTTTTTAATTTCAAGATTATCTTTTTTAAGAGCCTCAGGTGAAAGTTTTTTGTCTTCCGTTACGGTTTTGTAATTATCAAGCTGTTCAAAAGTAGGGGATGCAAAGACAGGAATGTTTCTTCCGGCCGTTTCAGGATAGAAACTTTTTATTGATGCAAGAGAATGGTTTGAAATCGTAATTACGTTTATGCGCTCATCAGTGACGAGCCGGCCGTTTATTGCATGAAGCTTTTTGAGATAGTAGTTTCTTGCCGGCCCCATAAAAAGGCGGTACTTGATTTTTTCCTTGAGAGAAGAAGCATATTTAAGCATTACCGGGTCAAACGGCATTTCAAGCGTGCGGAGTCCGTGAACCGTAGTGAATACTTCAAGTTTACCGAGCGGAATGTTCTGGTTTAAGTTAAGCATAGCCGAGTAAAGACGGTCAATTTTTTCTTCTTCGATTATTTTTGAAACTGTGGTTTGACTAATATCATACAGTGCAATTCCGTGTGACTTAACACGTTCAAGAATATCCGGATTAATGTAAGAGCGGGCGTCGTAATAGCAGACGAGAGTGAAGTTATCAAGATATTCAAGCAGCTTAAAAAAAAGAACTTCGCCGTATGCACCGCCGCCATGAAAACGGCTTTCCGGTGAGGGCTGTGTTGCTGTAAGGTCGTAAAGAAGGGTCATATGTTATTCTTCTCCAAGTGTGTAATTCAGAATGTTTAAGATTCCGTCAGTTGCGATATTTTTGATGTCATTCAGACAATTTTTTGTGATGTGAAGAGTGCAATAATTCTTTAAATACCGGGCATTTATGTTAAAAGACGGGCTGAACGCTTTAGAATAGGCACCGGCAATTTTTTCTTTAAGGGAGATCTTTTCTGATGCTCTTTTGCTGCCTATGAGAAATGACTTTCCGTTGTCAAAAAGCGGAGCAGTTCGGAAAGTTGTACCGGAATAAATAAGTCCCATATTATTGAAATGGCGGTCTTCATTAAGAATGATCCGGTCGAGTTCAAAAATATTTGCTAAATATTCATGAATATCAATTCCCGTCTGGTCTTTAACAAATGAAATTACATATTCAATTGCATCGTCAAAATCCATTCTGGAACATACTTCAGCAAGATCTCGTCCTGTGACATTTTTGTAAAGGCGGTACAGCGTGATAAAGGACTCTTCATTATTCAAAAAGTTTCTGCTGAAGCAGCCCTGTTTTCCGTTAATCAGACAGGGAGTATATTCTACATACTTTGATGAATCAAATCCGCTGCTTTTAAGAATTCTGCTCGTGGCGGCTTCTGCAAGTCCTTCACCTCCAAACCTGTCTGCCTTGAACCAGAGATTATCTTTAAAGTATTTGTCCTGAGTGCCGTCACTCGTTCCGCTGGTACGTACAAGATAAGCATCATCAATGTAAAATTCTGCTATTTCCATTTTACATCATCCCAGGTCAGAGATTCCCCTTCGTATTTGAACCAGACTTTATCCTGACACATAACTCCGTGTGTCTTACGGCATATTTCATAAGGATTGTAATCTGACAGTCCCAGTTTATGAAGGTATTTTTCAAGATTATCACGGTGTTCATCCCAGCACCTTGTTTTTAGAATTTCTCCGAATTCAAACAGGGGGATTTCATCTTTTGCAAAAATCTGTTTTACAGGATGTTGAGAATACCTTTTAATTAGTGCCATACTGTTTGTAAAAGTAACATCCGCAGTCTTTTCATCACCCCAGAAGACGCTGAAATTGTCGTGTTTTATTTCCGGTATTCTCATTTTTTATAAAATCCTAAATTTGAGTCACGCTGAGTTTTATTAAGACTTCCGCTCATATCATGCATTATAGCATGAATTGCACTGCGGATAAACAATGCAGTTTTCATTTTTGAGTGAAAAATTATATAATAAAGCCATGCAGAACAAAAAATATGATTATCTGATAGCCGGCGCAGGACTCTATGGAGCAGTCTTTGCGCATCTCGCTTCAAGAGCCGGAAAAAAATGTCTTGTAATTGAAAAACGCAGCGTAACGGGCGGAAACATCCGCTGTGAAAATATCGAAGGCATTAACGTACATTCATACGGCGCTCATATTTTTCATACCTCTGACAGAAAAATCTGGGACTTTGTAAATCAGTTTACAGAATTTCATCAGTTCGAAAATTCTCCGCTTGCATATTATCGTGGAAAAATCTATAACCTGCCTTTCAACATGAATACTTTCAATGCCATCTGGGGTGTTACAAAACCGGAAGAAGCAAAGTTAAAGATTGAAGAGCAGAAAAAGCAGTGCGGAATAACAGAGCCGCATAACCTTGAAGAGCAGGCAATCTCCCTTGTCGGCCGGGATATATATGAAATTCTCATAAAGGAATACACGGAAAAACAGTGGGGCAGGAAATGTACGGAGCTTCCGCCTTTTATTATTAAACGGCTTCCGGTCAGGTTTACGTACGACAACAATTATTTTGATGATTTGTATCAGGGAATCCCGGCGGGAGGCTATAACACTCTGACAGACGGCCTTCTTGAAGGAATTGAAGTGCTCACTGATATGGATTTTTTTGAAGACCGCAATAAATGGGAATCAGTGGCAGAAAAAATAGTTTTTACCGGAAAAATCGATGAATATTTTGATTACTGCT
>DGTU01000159.1 GCA_002394465.1 Treponema sp. UBA4328
TGAAGAAGCTCCTGCTGAAGCTGCTGCAGAGGAAAAGGCTGAGTAATTTTACTTTTGCCTGAAAATCGCCAGGGAGACATACGGTTTCTCTGGCTTTTTTTATCTTAAAACGGGAGACGAAGATGGAATCAACATTAAAGGATACAATTCCGCCGCATGATGCTGACGCAGAGCAGGCGACTTTAGGAGCACTTTTTCTTGACTGGGCAGCCATCAGTAATGTTGTTTCCCTGATCCGGCCCGAACACTTTTATTCACAGCAGAATCAGATCATTTACAGCGAAATGCTGACGCTTTTTAACCGCGGCGTTACCTGTGATACCCTTACACTTATCAATGAACTTACCAAATCCGGCATGCTTGAAAAGGCGGGCGGAGCAGCATATATCGCTTCGCTGACGGATGTAGTTCCGACGGCTGCAAACATTGAATATTACGCAAAAATCGTCCTTGACAAGGCCACAAGGCGTAACCTCATCAAAATGTCATCAGAAATCAAGGCGAGTGCATTTGATGAAACGCGTGAAAGCCGCCTGATTCTCGAAGATGCCGAGAAAAAAATCTTCTCGCTGACTGACCTTGACCAGAGCATTCCAATTCATGATATGAATGAGGTTGTTCCAAAGACGCTTGAAATGATTGAAAGTCACGTTAAGAGCAAGGCTGCCTATACAGGTATTCCGAGCGGCTTTGCACGTCTTGATACAATGACAAGCGGTTTCCAGAATTCAGAAATGATAATCATCGGTGCGCGTCCTTCTATGGGTAAAACAGCTATGGCACTTTCGATGATGCAGCATATTGCCGTTGAAAAGCACATACCGTGCGGTTTCTTCTCACTTGAAATGTCCTATGAACAGATCGGACAGCGTCTCCTTTCGCAGGAAGCCCGTGTTCCGGGATCGAAACTCCGAAGTGGTATGCTTAAAATTGATGAACTTCAGAAGCTTCAGGAAGCAGCAGGACGCTGTTTTGAAGCTCCTTTATATATCGTAGATGTTCCGAACATGCAGCTCCTTGACCTTAGGGCTATGGCAAGGCGCCTCAAGGAAAGGCATGACATTAAGATTATCTTTATTGACTATATCGGTCTTATTTCTACGCAGAACAGCAGTGCTCCTGTATTTGAGCAGGTTTCAGAAATTTCAAAATCCCTGAAGAGCCTTGCTCGTGAACTTAACATTCCGGTTGTCGTACTCTGTCAGGTTGCCCGTGATGCAGAAGGTGAAGAGCCTAACCTTGCACAGCTGCGCGGTTCCGGAAGCATTGAACAGGATGCCGACGTCGTTATGTTCATTCACCGTGAACGCAAAAAGACTGCCGATGAAGGCGAGAATATTGCAGTCCTTGATGCAAAACTTATTGTTGCAAAGCAGCGTAACGGTCCTATCGGCGACGTTGATCTTTACTTCCTTACGAATTACACCAAGTTTGAAAACAAGGTTGATGAACACTAAAAAAAGGCACCGTTTCCGGTGCCTTTCGTTTTATATCAGTTAAGGTTTATTTTGCGTTTGCAGCAGCTCCCTGAGAACTTTCAGAAACCTGTGTAAGGTCTGCCGGATTAAGCAGGATTGCCTTTCCTGATGCAGATGTAACAAGGATACCTTTCTGAGTTACCGTTATCGGAGTAGAAGCCTTTACTGCAACAGGTGACTTGAGCTGGTTTTCAAGGTTTGCGTTGAACTTTGCAACTACAGCATTTTTTCCGTCATTGATTACGCAGTAGTAGCTTGCGCCGTCCTGAACGAGAACTGATGTTTCAGAAACAGTTTCGTTGCTTTCCTTTACGATTTCCATGTTTTCCTTATCAAGGAGAACAAGCTTGACTGCACCGTTTCCTGTATTTGTGCCTGCAACTGCAACGAAATTGTCACCGGCTTCATAGATTGTCCTGTACCTGATAACCGTTACAGGAGATTCACGGATGACTTTACCGTTGTCGGCATTCATCTTTACAAGTTCGCTCATGATTCCAAGGTCATCGATTGCCTTGAGACCGTAAACGGCTGTTGAACTGTTATTAACCTGCTGTTCCTTAAGAAGGGTCTGCTGGTCCTGTGCAATTGAAGTACGTTCATTCTGAGCTTCAGTGCGCTTAGAATCTGCAGTTGACTGTGCAGAAGCAGCTTCTTCCCTGGCTTCTTCAGTTTTCTTAGCCTGTTCTTCTGTCTTTTTAGCCTGCTCATCAGCCTGAGCCTGTTTTTCTTCTGCTGCGGCTTTCTTTTCTTCAGCTTCTTTCTGAGCCTGCTTGTCTTCAGGATTTGCGTCTGCCTTTTTCTGTGCTTCCTGAGCTTCTTTCTTAGCGTCGTCAGCTTCTTTGCGGGCTTCCTGAGTTTTCTTTTCTTCTTCCTTTAATTTTTTGTTTTCTTCGGTTGCCTTCTGCTGTGCTTTCTGGGCTTTTTCGCCTGCGTTTTCAGCTTCGCGTTCCTTGATGTCTACCATTTCCTTGCGGACATCAACTCCCTTGTCATTTTCTTCCTGCATTGACTGAACGACCTGCTTGTCGCTGATTACTGATGTATCAACAGTGCTGAGTCCGCCTGCAAGGTCAGAAAGCGGGATTACGATCTGTGATTTTCCAGGCCATTCCCTGTAGCTCAGGGCAAGACCTGCCTTGTCAGCTGTAAGTTTATCTGTTACGACTTTCTTGTATTTTGATTCAAATACGTCTGTCCTTCCGCGGTAAACTGCATTGTAAACCGTTACGAAGGTTGCTACCGTCTGGGAATCTTTTTCAGAATATCCGTATGCGGCAGAAAGATATGCGCCGATGATTCTGCGCAGGTTGTTGATATGGTCAACCGTTGCGTCTGAGCCGAGTACGAGGATATCAGCGTCAAGCTTTCCTTTCTCTGCTGCATCTACGCAGTGGTAAATCTTGTATTTGGAACTTCCTGCTTCTGCAGGTTTTGTAACGTCGGCTGCGATAACCTTTCCCATCGATGAACCGATTGCCTTGATTTCTTCGATGGTATTGATTACTGAATGCGGACCTGAGTAGTTTTCGAAAACAACTGCATCAACGTCGCCTGTAGATTTGATTTCTGCCTCGTTTACTTCAAGTGCAAAAGCACAGTTTCCAGCAAGGAGAAATGCTGCGATGGAATATAAAACTTTTTTGAACATCTGTTCCTCCAGATTGATAGCCTAAGGATAAATTTTTTTAGAACTATATTTAATTATAACATACATGTTTAATTTTTTACAGATTTAAATCAGTTATCTTTTTAAAAGTTGCGCGTGCGTAGTCCGAAACCGCCTTGTCAAATTTGGGATTGAGAAGGTACATCATGTTGTCCATTCCGTATTTTAAAAGTGCCGGTTTTCCCATAAATGCGCATATCTGGAGTGTTGCATCACATATTGCCTTTGCCTTGCTTATGTCACGCTTGAGAAGGGAATTCTGTATGAGGTACTGCAGTGCCTTGAGCATTGAACCGTCGGGATCGTAGGCATAATTGCCGCACGACATTATAAGCTGCAGTGTCTGGGTTGAATTCTCTTCGTTTTTCAAAAGGTATGCAAAGTCTTCTGAAAAGCCTGCAATTCCCGTCTGACTTACAAGGCGTATGAGGTTCTGAGTATAGACAGGATTGTCCTCGAAAAAGGTCTTACCTTCACGGAAGTTTTTTTTCTGTGCTTCATGGGAAGCCGTATAGTTTGCAATTTCTGTACTGATGGCTTTGAGCCATTCTTTTTCCTGTTCTCCGTAATCTCCCCTGAGAAGTCCGGCGGAGATTTCTTCCATTTGTTCAAGGCTCAGGACGCGGACTCCGGCACTTTCCATTATGTTCGACGAGCGCTTTTTTTCGACGTAGCCTTCTTCGGGCCTGTCTTCCTTATGTGCGTGAGAAAGTCCCTGATTCATGAGCCAGGCATTTATTTCCCAGTTTTTCATTGCAAGGAGAAGATAGTTTGAAGAAGTATAGCTTATGCAGTTCCATTGCGAAGACGGAGGAAGAACGGCCTTCCAGATTACGTTCATTCCGTAAGAAACTTCTGCTGCGGTTTTAAGGTCTGAAATAAAGAATCCGTCCTGTGAAAACGAAAAGGCCGTAATCTGTTCGCTGCTGATGTCCTTTAAGGTGAGCGTTGAAATAAGTTCTCCGGTCTGGGAATTGATTACATAAAGATTTGATCCCTGTCCGGCAGAAGAAACGACGGCCGTTATGTTTTTTGATGCGGATGAAATAATCCTGCTTTTTGCGGTGGTTGTCTTTAAGTTATTTAAAACCCATGCGGAGCCTGCGTTTCCGTCTTTTATTGAGCACAGACCGCAGGAATTGTTGTAGAAAAGCAGCATGACTCCGTCAGGTGCCGTACACGCATTGATGACCCTTCCTGCGAAAGTGATTTCTTCGATTATGTTTCCGAACGGTGAAATGCGCAGGGCCTTTGTCCTTGACTGGGATTCTTCTGCAATAAATGCGAGGATTGAGCCGTCATTAAGTTCGCACAGCGGAAGCGTTGAAAGCAGGGAAACCGTTAAAGTCCATTTTCGGATTCCGTTAAGGCCGTAGCAGGAAATCCTTGTGTTTCCGCGGATGAAAATCCTGAAATCCCTTCCTGCTATCGGTGACTGTGTAATGTTGAATTCTGTTTTTCTTGACCAGACGGTCTTTCCGTTTCGGTTCAGGAAATTGAGCGTGTCATCAGAGGTTACGCAGAGCAGAAAATCATTATTTACGGTGAGGTATGGGGTTGTTTTTCCGTTTACGCTCTGATACCAGTACTGCTTTCCGGAAGCGGAATATCCTGTTATGAGGCGGCCGTCATTCGGAATGATAAAGCCGTATGAGGTTTCCGTAAAATCTGCCGTTGCACTTCCGCCCTGAACTGCTGACCAGGATGGCTGGAGCGTATTGAGGTCTGCCATGCGTATGTTATCCTGTGCACCTGCATGAATGAAAGTGAGGAGAAAAACTGTACTGAGAAGGGACAGCCTAATTTTCATTTTCAAAATAAGCAAGGCTTTCTATGTGCGAGGTCTGCGGGTAAAAATCCAGCAGGTAAAGGCGTTTAAGCGTATATCCGCTTTTTATGAGGAAGGAAGCGTCCCGTGCATGCGTTGCAGGATCACAGGAAACGCTTCTGAGTTGGAATACCTTGCTGCTGCAGAGCCAGCGGCATACTTCTTTTTCCATTCCTGAGCGAGGAGGATCTATGACTGCTGCGTCAAAGGGACCGTTCCGTCCGATGATGAGAGAAGCATGTTCCTTACACCATTTTTCGCCGCTCAGTCCGTAGGTTTCATGATTTTTTCCGTTCATGTTTGCTTCGGCGTAAACAAGTGCATCCCGGTTGTGTTCAACGAGGGTTGTCTTTTCAAATTTGTCTGCAAGGAAAACAGAAAAGGTTCCAGATCCTGCATACATGTCAAGG
Organism: Treponema sp. UBA4328; assembly: GCA_002394465.1. Lineage (GTDB taxonomy): Bacteria > Spirochaetota > Spirochaetia > Treponematales > Treponemataceae > Treponema_D. The sequence goes on from DGTU01000159.1 coordinate 5,386, forward strand.
ACGTTTTTTCCTGAAAGATTATATGTTACTTCTGCGATTGTCTTTTCGAGAAGCTGCATGTTTGACTGGAAAAATCCCTGTACGTTGAATTTTACGTTTTTATCAAGAAGCTTTAATTCACAGGTATTCTGCGGTGAGAAAACCGTTCCTGCAAAATGATTCGGTATGCGGTTTTTGATTATTTTTCCTGAGTTCTTTCTGTAGGTTTTTCTCTGGTCTTTGGCTCCGCTTGTAATTTCATCAG
>DGTU01000162.1 GCA_002394465.1 Treponema sp. UBA4328
TACTTACCTGAACTGATCAGGATTATTCTCGTAGCAGAGTTTTTCATCCCCGAACTGCTCACTGGTAAGGTCAAACACGCATTCACCCCCGTCTTGCAGCGGAACCACATTATAGCAGTGATAATTTCCGCCCTCACGAAGGATTCCATAAACTTTCCCGCCGAAAATATCCTGCGCAAGAAAAGCCGTAATCGAACACTGCCCCGTCGTCTGGTTTTCACGAGTCCATTTTCCCTGAAGCCGCGGCGCACAGGTTTCTTTACACCAGATGCCGCTCAAAAGGTCGTACAGATGCCGGGGATTTTCAATCTTTGCAAAAACCGGATCGAACGGCGCACAGTCCGCCGTCTTCCACCCGTAAAATTTGTATTCTTTCATAGTAGTGGGTAAAGTTTTTTTATTGTATCATAACATCAGGAATTTTTCACATCTTGTGCACGACAGTTTTTTGACAGGGAAACAGAAAGTTGCATTTCACCAGATATGCCTTACTATTTTTCTATGGCGTATAGAATTGTTGAAATTACAAAACCGGCTGAGTGTCATGTTACGAATGCACAGCTGGTCGTAGAAATGGAAGACGGAAGCGTTCAGATTCCTGTGGAAGATATTGAAATCATTTTATGCATCGGGGTAAAAATACGGTTCAGCACGATGGGGCTCGGCGAACTGAACAAAGCAGGAATTGTCATTGTCGCTTTCGGTAAAAAACACGAGCCTGAAACACTGATAGAACCGTACTTCCCCAATCAACGGCATTCTGCTCTTTTAAAACTGCAGATTAATCTCAGTGATGATTTTAAAAAACAGCTTTGGAATAAGATAATCCGGCAAAAAATTGATAACAGTTCCAGGAATCTGGCAGTTCTCGGTCTGGACGGGGTAAAAGAAATTGAGGAATATGTAAAACTTGTTCAGGACGGCGATAAAGATAATATTGAAGCGCAGGCAGCCGGCACTTATTTTCAGTTTTATCACAAAGGTCTCAACCGCAGGAATGACGACCCGATAAATTCGGCATTGAATTACGCCTATGCAATATTACGCAGTTATATAATCAAGGCTTTGATTTCCACGGGCTTTCATTGCGCACTCGGAATTAACCATCACAATGAGTACAATAATTTTAACCTGGCGGACGATCTGATTGAACCGTGGCGGGCAATGGCAGACCAGCTGGCATTCTCCATCGCAGGTGCAGAATTCAATCTGTCGATGAAGCAGCGTCGGGAGCTGACAGGCATCCTTCATCGACCCTGTAAAATTGACGGAAAAATCATGCGCATTTCAACTGGAATCGAACTGATGGTTGACAGCTGCAGGAAAGCGGTTGAACAGAATCAGGCAGAACTGATAAAACTTCCCAAGCTGATTGATTTTAAGGAGGGACTCCCGTGCGAATCTTAATATTACTGAATCCGACAAACCGTTACGGAACAAAAGGCGCTTATACGGAACTGAGAAAATTTCTGCTTTCCGACGGTTACTTAAAATTACAGCCGGAGGTTTTCATGCGGGTAGAAGACACAAAAAAAAGTTGCATCAAGCATCAGAACCGGATAAAATCATATCTGCCCCCTACAGGAGAAGTAAGGATGTTAATTTTGACCGAGAAACAGTTTTCTGGCTGTGTTCTCTGCCAGGAGAAACCCGATGTACAGGAAAAACTTGTAGGAGCAAAAGATCTGGTAACACTATAAATGTGTTAAGCTCTAAATCCACCTTCCGTTTTCGGAAGGTGATACAACAATAAGATCCCTTGTATATTTTTTTACGTCAGAAGGTTCAGCAATAAGCTGTATCAGCCGCTTGGATTCATCCCTGTCCTTTATCCTGCAGATTTCCTGATTTGTATGAAAAGAATAATGCCTGCCGTCTACAATTCCTGAAAATCCATAAACAGTATCAGTCGGAAGTATTACAACTTTACCCCTGCGAAGATAACTTACGGCAATAGAAACAGATTCTTTATCAGACTTGCGGCAAATCATAAATCGGCACTTCCTTTATTACAGAACGTTTTGAAACCCTGCGTGTTTTCACTGAACTCAGGAACAGAAGAAAATAAACTCCTGCAAAAACTAAATCCACCTTCCGTTTTCGGAAGGTGATACAACCTTGCAAGACGTTCGTTTAAGCGCATCTGCATATTTATCCTTGTTTCAGGAGATACAGACGGTTTTTTATCTATGGTGTAATCAAGTTTCATGTTTCCCCCTAAAAGAACATCCTTGCACCTTTCAAGCCGCCCTTGAAAAGCTTATTTCCCAGCCATGCCATACCGATAGAAGATGCAAAGTCAATTCCGGCTCCCAGGAATTTATTGGCCCAGTTACTCTCAAGCTGATTTCCACCTGCTGCCATAAACTTCTTGAGTGCTTCCATTTTTTCGTCATCATTGCCGAAGTCGATTTTGTTCTGAATTGCATACTTTTCAAAGTTCTTACGCAGTTCGTTGAGATAGTTCTGCAAGTCTTTATTTGTCTAAATCCACCTTCCGTTTTCGGAAGGTGAT
>DGTU01000054.1 GCA_002394465.1 Treponema sp. UBA4328
AGGTAAACAACCTTGAGTGGAGAAGCGTTTTCTTTGCCCATCCATTTTGCTGTTTCCATAACAGGTTTGAATCCGTATGGTTCAAGGAAAGCGAGGGCACGTTCTACGTTGTTGCATACCATAGAGATGTGACCGTGTGTTCCGCGTCCGTTTTCCTTCATGATTTCAACCTGCTCTGAAGCGAAAATTGAAGAGTTTCCGATCTTTGAAGCGAATCCGAAGAGTTCGAACTGTTTTGCGATTTCAAGAGCTTCTTTTTCGTTCTTTGCATTGATTCCCATGTGGTCAATGTGGAAGTTGTGCATTGCCTTTACGGCATCTTTACAGATCTGTGTGATTTCGTCCCACTTGCAGCCTTCGATGAGAGGCTTTTTAACCATCCAGGTTCCGCCCATGCAGAGGATGTTCTTGCGTTTTGCATATTCAGAAACGTTTTCTGTTGTAACGCCGCCTGTAGGCATGAATGTACACTGTGGGAAAGGACCACCGAAGTCATCGATGATTTTGTATCCGCCCTTGCGTTCTGCAGGGAAGAGCTTGAGGTGTGTGATACCCTTGTTGATACATGCAGTGATTTCTGAAGGGTTGGAGATTCCAGGCATTGTTGGAATGTTGTTTTTGATACACCAGTCAACTACATCAGGATTGTATCCCGGAGAAACGATGAATTTTGCACCTGCTTTTACTGCTTTTTCAGCCTGTTCAACGTTGAGGACTGTACCTGCACCAACGAGCATGTCCGGTTCAGCCTTAATCATAGCTTCGATTGCTTCTGCTGCACATGCTGTGCGGAAAGTAACTTCAGAAGCCGGAAGACCGCCCTTTACGAGAGCGTGTGCCAGATCAGCTGCCTTTGAAGCATCTTCAATTGCGACAACAGGAATGATACCGATGTCACGGAATGTGTCGTAAATATCTTTTGCCATTTTATGACTCCTATAAAATAATGACTGTGATAATTTATGTATTCTAATGAAATTGTTATTTAATGTGAAGATACTAGCTGTCGCAGTGTGGATTTGAAACCGAAGCCTGGTCTTTTTTGAGGCCGAGCATTTCTTTTGCAGTCCTCCAGCCGAGTTCTGCACATTTTACGCGGCTCGGCATGTGGCTTATATCCCTGAGCAGGGAAGCTTCATCGAGTTCTTCCATTTCTTCTTCAGAGGCTTCTCCCTTTATCATCCTCATGAAAATGTCGCCGAGCCTGAGAGCTTCATCAGCAGATTTTCCGATTATGAGGTCGAGCATCATGTCGCAGCTTGCCTGACTTATAGCACATCCGCTTCCTTCAAAGGAGCCCTGCGTAATTTTTCCGTCCTGCGTCCTGAGGTACAGCGTTATGTTGTCTCCGCAGCTCGGGTTGACTCCGTTAAGCGTAAGGTCTGCGTCCGGGGTCTTTGACTTGTGTGCGGGATTGATGTTGTGTTCGTTTAAAATTTCACGGTAAAGTTCTTTTGTATCCATAATCCGCGTATATTTTTGCACATTACGGCCCGATTGTCAAAACGGGGGGGAGGGCAGTCACACTTCAGAATTCTATGCTATAATTTACCCGTATGGACAAACAGACGCTGCGTAAGGCTGTACGGGAACTATTTAAAAGCCGTCTGAGTGACGGGGAGTGCCCGAAAATCTTAAAATTAAAAGAATTCCTCGAATCTGATATTGTCCTGTCATATATTCCTTCAGGCGGGGAGGCTGACTGCACTCCTGCGATGATTAAGGCCCTTTCCCTCGGAAAGAAAACTGCACTGCCGCGGGTTGTTCCGGGTACTTCTGAAATGGATTTTTATTATATCGGCTCTGAAAAAGATATTAGCCTTCAGCTTGAGGAAGGTGCGTTCGGAATAATGGAGCCGCTTAAAAGCCTTGAAAAAATGCAGGTGACGGAAGAAGAACTTTCCGGTAAAAAAATATTTGTTATTGTTCCTGGAGTTGCATTTACTTCAGGCGGAAAGAGGCTCGGACACGGAAAGGGCTTTTATGACATATACATTGAGCGCCTCAAAAAAGCCTGCCCGGACGTATTTTTATGCGGCTTCTGCAATTCCTTCCAGATTTTTGAGGACATTCCCTGCGAAGAACACGACATAAAGATGGATACGGTTATTTTTTAGAATCTGACGAATACATTCTGAGTGCCGGAGTTTTATCGAAATATGCCTTTGCAATTATGTAATAGTCGTTTGCCCCTGCCTTCGTAACGGCTTCATACTGATCGAGGTAGAGAAAGGCATTTCTGTGCATCATTCCGTTCTGGATGAGGCCCGCCGTACCTGCTGCACCTGAGGTTTCTGAAAGACTGTTCATTATCCATCTGTTTTCCATTGAAGCAAGAAGCCTGTCTTTTTCAAGATCAATTATCCCGTCTTCCCGTGTAATAATCATGTTTTCAAGGTCAGCCGTAAGTTCTTCGACTGCCTGTGCGTAGAGTCTGTCAGTTTCTGCCGTGTGCCTGATTTTTGTAATCCTGATCTGGGCAAACGGAAAATCGTCTGACGGTGGAACGGCCTTTACGGTCTGTGATGCAGGAAGCTTTTTCTGCAGCCTGTCCTGAAGTTCATAAAGCAGGGAATTGAAAAGTGCGAGATCCGTACTTGAAAGATCCGGACATTCAAAAATATATATAAGCGGATCTGAAAAATCTGTGGTCGGAACAAGAACTGCCGGACGCGGACCTGCCTTGTCTGCGCTTATGTCGGTAAAGAACTGATGGCGCAGCTGGACTTTTTTCGACTTGCGTGGAACTGACGGCTTTGAAACTCCACTGCCTGTTGAATGTGTCTGAGCTGTTGTTCCGAGAACTCCGAAAGTTGAATTCAATGCAGTCGTGAGGCTTTCATCACCTGTCGTTCCGCCTGCGATTACAAGCGAGAAGCGGGTTGAATCAAGCAGAAGCGGATATGAAGAACTTATCTGTGTAAATTCCATTGCAGCAGGCTTGTCTTCCTTATCTTTGAAAAGATTTACATACGGCTTTGAATACATCATCCTGACGGCCTCACACAGAAGCTGGAATTCCGGATTTCCTGTCTGCATCCTCCACTGTGTCCTCAGGTCATATGCAATTCCGTCTGCAAGCGCCGGACTTATGTCTGAATAAATAATTGCGCGGCTCATGAGCGAAAGGCATTCATTTACCTGGTCTGAGGGGCAGGTAACAGTAAGGACTGAATATTCTGCCGTTGTCCGGGCAGTTACGTTTACGGTTGAGCTGAGGACGCCCTGTGAATACAGTTCATCAATGAGGCGGCGCATGTTTGCTGCTAGTGCATTCGTCAGGAGTGAACACAGCCCCGGAGTCTTGTCTGCAAAGAGAAGTTCCCCGCCTGAGATTGTGAGCATGACGGCAGTTGTGTTTGAAGAAGTAGTTTTCTTGACCGTTACGGGAATGCCGTTCGTGAGCGTAAAGCCTGAAATCTGGGCGCGGTTTTCCTTTATGAATTTGAGTGAAGCGTTCCGTATGTCTGAATCTGCATCGGACTTTTCCGGTTTAACGTTCTGCGCCCTGAAAAAATCCCGGTATTTCTGCCGTTCGTACCAGGGAGCCGTCTTTCTGGTTATGAGCGTGTAGCCCTGTTTTTTGAATTCCTTTTCGTAACGGGCATAGACGGCGGAATTTACAAGTACAAAGACAAAAGGCGCCTGTTCAAGGTAACTGATTTCAAGTTCGGCTGCATTCTGGGATGACAGTGTCTGTGAGCGGCTGAAAAAATCTGAATCTGAATGAGAATTCCATTCCGCAAGGGCTTCCATCAGCAGGGAAGAATTATCTGAAAGTTCCTGGAAGTATGACTCATAAAGCCTGCCTTCGCGGTTGAAGTCTTCCTGACTGAAGCGTTCTGCGTGCCTTGATATTTCAAGAAAGAGTTCTGATTGAACTACGGGGCTTACCTTTGTTTTTTCGAGGATGGACTGAATTATTAGCCTCGAAGAATTTTTTGTCTGTGCGGAAGAAACGTTTATGTATTCGCCGGCCATGATTGCCAGGTTTTTCTGCTTGAGGAGAAGCTTTTTAAAAGGAGAATAATCCCTGTTCATGCAGTAACTGAGTATGTCTGCCTGTGAAGGCGTAAAGCCTGTATACTGAACGACAATCTGCGTAATGTCGCGGCTCAGTTCATCGTCGCTCAGGACATATTTCCGTTTTCCGGCAGGAGCGGTAAATTCCTTTCTGACAGGCGGCTGAATGTCTGTTCCCTGCTTCAATGAAGTCCCGAAATATTTCCGGGCAAGTTCAAGAACAGCAGCTTCTGTTATGTTGCCTGATATGTAGAGGGATGCATTTGAAGGCGTGTAATATTTTTTTCCGATTTCTTCAAGAATTGAACGTGCCTGAACCGGGGAAATCTGTGCAAAGACCTTTGGATTTACTCCTGATTCCTGACGCCACGGAGAGCTTGCAAATACTTCGGCATCGATTGCCGTGTTTATAAAGCCTGCAGCGGATGAAGAAAATTCATTCAGAAGGTTTTTCCGTTCGTTCAGGGAAGTGCGCAGTTCACTGTCGCTTACGGTTACGGGCGTGAAAAAGCGTGCAAGTCCGGCAAAAGTGCTTTCTGCTTCTCCCGGAGCAACCGTCCTTACCGTCCGTACCGTATCAGTGTTTATTTCAAGGTTCAGGAGGCCCGCATAAAGTTCAAAAAA
>DGTU01000086.1 GCA_002394465.1 Treponema sp. UBA4328
GGACAGCAGCCCCAGAATTCAGAACCTTTTTTTGTAAGCTGCACATAATCACCTACAACAGAAACTATATCCGAGACTCTGTTTACTGTATCAATGGTTTCCTGGGTAATGAATCCTGCCATTATTTTGACGACATCCTCGCACGGGTCTTTTTCATATTGTATTTGGCAAGGTTATGTTCTTCGAGTGTCTTTGAAAATACATGTTCTCCCGAGCCGTCTTCCTTACTTACGAAAAACAGGTATCCGGTTCTCGGCGGATTAAAGGCAGCCTGAAGCGCAACGTCCCCCGGATTTGAAATCGGACCCGGGATCATGCTCAGGCCAGCCCACTTATAGGTATTGTAAGGATTATCGATTGCAGTATCTTCTGCAGAAAGTACGCTCTTATGCTCATGGCCTTCAATTTCTTCGAGGATATAATTAACAGTTGCACATGATTCAAGTCCCATGTTTATCTTAACACGGTTAGCAAATACGCTTGCAACAAGAGGAGCTTCACGGTTAAGAAGGAATTCTTTTTCCACGATGCTTGCGAGGATAAGTTTTTTGTAGAATTCATCAAACTCAAGCTTATCACTTCCCGGAACGTTCTCCATGTGGGAATAAAAATTATCAACCATTATGTCAAGGACTTCTTTTCCGCTCATTCCCGGACTGAAAAAATACGTATCAGGAAACAGAAATCCTTCAAAATCCGTTACGGTTTCAGGAATACTGCGTTCATCAAGAAGGGTTCTGTCACAGACACAGGCAAGGAAATCTTCTGCAGAACATACTTTTTCCTGTTCAAGAATCAAAGCAATCTGAGATTTCGTAAGTCCTTCCTGGATGACAGTCTTGATGTATTCCTGCTTTCCTGAATTAAGGACCGAAATTATATCTGAGGCAGTCATTGAAGTATTAAGCGTATATACGCCGGATTTCAGCATGAACTGACCGTCAATCGAACCGAATACGGATGTACGTGCAAGGACATAGAATACAAAAGAAGAGCGGATTCCGCCCTGAGCCTTGAGTTTTTTTGCAACTGACGACACACCGCTTCCTGAAGGAACTTCAAGCCTGAACTCACGCGAATCTTCAGATGAATCAACGGAGCCTGCCCCCCAGTAAAAATACAGAAGGAACGAAAGAAAGAAAACGCATGCAGCGGCGAGAAGAATTTTTATTTTAGTTAATTTCATGAGAAAAATTTTTCAACCTCATCAACGGACATATTCTGATATATAGCCTTTTCAAGGGCAAAAGAAAACTGTTCAAGTTCACGGGGAATTTTATCCTGAAAACAGCGGAAAAACTTCGCCAGATACTTTATTTCAGCCGGAGAAAACTTATAGTCCAGGCTTAAAGCATGTTCTTCCGTAATTTCTTCCTGACTCATCATAAAACTATTTCCGTCCCCTCTGTAGCAAGATAAACCTCAAGATCCTTATGACCGGAATATGAAGCATACCAGCGGGCAGAATCAAGAATTGAATTAAGTTTTCTGTCATCATAAGCCGGATCGTGATGAAACAGGAAAAGCTTCTTTACGTGCCATGCAGCTGCAAAATCCACTGCATAACAGAAAGCCGTATGTCCCCAGTGCTGTTTGGTAAACGCATCTTCAACCGTATACTGTGAATCAAGGACAAGAACGTCAGCGTTTTCAAAAACAGTTTTTTCTGCAGTTCCGGCTTCAAAGTTTGACGAATCAATTTCCGTATCCGTAGCATAGACGAATTTACGGTCATTTTCACACAGGGCATAGGCATATGAGCCGCCCGGATGATTCATCCTGTAACAGACGGCATCCATTCCGCCGGCAGAAAAAACGGTATCAGCCGAAACTGTATGAAATTTCATCTTTCTGGTCATAGATTCAATTGTAACCGGATAATACGGAGATTTCATCTGTTCAGAAAGTTTTTCAGACATATTTTCAAATGGTGAATAAATATCAAGTGAAACACGCGGATTATACGCAAAATCAAAATAAGGAAATCCCTGGATGTGATCCCAGTGAATGTGCGAAAAGAGCATGTCATAGTGCATGTCAGGCGGAAGGCTGGATTTTTCAGCAAGAAGCCTCAAGCCTGTTCCGGCATCAAGGATAACGTGTTTATTTTCTGAAGAAATGACTTCGACACACGGAGAGTTTCCTCCGGCAGTACCGAAAATCCATTCAGGCAGGTTTGCAAGAAACCTTTCACGGCTTTCACTGTCTTTAATGTCTGCCGCAGTAATCCTCTGAACGGCAGCAGAGATTTTTGACTGAACCTGTACCGGTGTCAAAGGCGCAGGTAAAGATCCGCGAACACCCCAAAAATGTATTTTCATATGCCCTGCTCCAAGTCAAAATCTCTTTTTTTAAGGGGAACGATTGAATCATACAGTTTACGCTGTTCTTCTATCTCCCCGAATGTCCGCAGCTGCCCGTTATTCATTCCAGGACAGTCTTTTGCACATTCATCCCACTGCTGTCTGTCTGCAAGCATCCAGGACCAGAAAGGATATGTTGAACACTGGACGGGACGACCTTTATAAGCCCTGCAGCCCTCAGTCGACCAGAGTATGCAGTCATATTCCTTTGTTTCCTGAAGACTTAA
>DGTU01000056.1 GCA_002394465.1 Treponema sp. UBA4328
CCCGGTTCATGCAGCTTGCCTGTGTACTCAGGTGAAGGTGTACTCCCGGAAAATGCTTCTGCAGGATAGGAACCATTCCCAGGTCCTGAACAATGAATGCATCAAAAGGATATGACTTGAAATAATCAAGGTTTTCAAGGAAAGCATCGATTTCCCTGTTGTGAAAGCTTATGTTGAGGGCACAGAAGAGCCTTTTTCCAGGATACTGCTCCTTCAGGGCTTTGACGGCCTTATATTCATCTTCGTAGAAATTGTCGGCTTTTACGCGCAGTGAAAATTTCTTGAGGCCGATGTAAGCGGTATCTGCACCGTAAGCATATGCGTATTTTAATTTTTCAAGATTACCTGCCGGGCAAACTAATTCCATTATGATTCCTCGTCAAAAAAACTGTCTGTTGAGAACCTGCTCTTTTCAAGAACAAGACCTATTTCCGTAACACTCTCTGATCCTGACTTTTTTGATGTTATGATTTTGCCGATACGTTCGATGGCAAGATGTGCCTCACGAAGGTATTCATCTGCAAGCTGGAACATGTGTATCATTCCCTTGCAGACTTCAAGTTCGCATCTGATGCCGCTTCCCGTGAGAATCTGCTGGAAACAGATTGCATCATCAAGGAAAAATTCCCGTTCGCCGATCTGAATGTAAACCGGCGGAAAATCTTCAAGCATATCTGCCGTTACAAAAACCGGGGAAATATACGCCTTGGTTCTGTTTTCGGTAAAGGTGTAGAATTCTGCACAGCGCCTCAGTGCTTTGCCGGTAAAAATGTCGTCCTTTGACTTTCTGCCGGTTAATATCGGATTGGACTCTGCAATGTTTAAAATCGGGCTGAACAGAAAAAGCTGCCTGATTGAAGTCCTGAACCTTCCCTTCAGGCTTAAAATGAGTGCCGCTGCTATTGATGCTCCTGAATCATCTGCTGCAATTATGATTTCAGGTTTTGCTGATGCATCACCGCTTTCAGAGTTCAGTGACTGGGCAACGATTTCTTCTGAATAAACTGTCCTGAAAACCTTCTGAACGTCTTCAAGGCCTGCCGGATACGGATGACTCGGAGGCAGACGGAAGTCAGGTACTACTGTTTTTGAAGATGTCGCATTTGCGAGTGCTGCTGCAAAGGGAAGGTAAGCTTTTGCTGAGCCTCCGGTAAAAGAGCCTCCGTGAATGTAAATCATGATTCTGTGGGAAGAATAGATTTCCGGCTGGAGAATGCAGGCAGGTACACCGTCAAAGTTTTTTTCAATCTTTTCTACGCGGTTCGGAAGAAATACAGACGAAAAGGTACTGTCAAATTTCTCCCTGAAATCACTCAGTTCCATCTTTGGCGGAAAATTGAAAGCTTTAAGTTTCTTGATTGCAGCCTGCAACTCTTTTGAAGAACTCATTCCCTTAATATAGCAAATTTCTGCTTTATTTGCTACACTGTTGCCATGCCTATAAAGATTCAGTCGGATTTGCCGGCAAGATATGAACTTCAGAAAGAAAATATTTTCGTAATGACAGAGAAACGGGCCGCAAAACAGGATATCCGTCCGCTTAAAATTGCCATCGTTAACCTCATGCCGACAAAGGAAACTACGGAAACACAACTTCTCCGCCTTCTTGGAAATACGCCGCTCCAGATTGACATTTCACTCGTAAGGATGGAAGAGCATGAATCAACGCATGTAAGCCAGGCACACCTCGAGAAGTTTTATATTCCTTCATCAGAACTTTTTAATCACAAATATGACGGACTTATCATTACCGGTGCTCCCGTTGAACAGATTCCCTTTGAACAGGTTGATTACTGGGATGAACTGTGCAGGATAATGGATTATGCCAAAGACAACGTTACGAATACGCTGTATATCTGCTGGGCAGCACAGGCAGGACTCTATCATAATTACGGAATCAACAAGGTAATGCTCGAAAAAAAGCGTTTCGGAATCCTTAAGTCAAAGAAAAATTCAAGGACTGATCCGCTTGTACGAGGGTTTGATGACGAATTCCCGGTTCCGACTTCACGCCATACCACGGTTGACGGGGAAGAGTTCAAAAAGCATAAGGATGAACTCGTCCTTCTTGCAAAGAATTCCTACGGCGACATCGTACTTGCAAAATCCAGGGATAACAGAGCCGTATATATGACGGGACATCTTGAATATGATACGGAAACCCTCAGCACCGAATACTGGCGCGATGTAAACAAAAAACTTCCGATTGAAATACCGGAAAATTATTTTCCTGACGATGATACCGGCAAAAAACCGGTAAGCACCTGGAGAAGCACGGCTCATCTGTTCTATTCAAACTGGCTCAATTATTACGTTTACCAGGCAACTCCTTTTGTATTTGCAGAGTAGGGGCTTTCGATAATTTTTTGTTAATTCTGTAATTTTTGCCGGCCTGATTTTTTTTACATACAGGAAATGAACTGAATATGAAAAAGATAAACCTGATTTTAATTTCTGTATTCTTTGCAGCATCGGCAGTTTTTGCACAGGAAACCGGAAAAAAACGAGTGCTGACAGTTGATGATGCCGTTGAACTTGCCAGAAAAAACAATGTATCAATAGCCCGTTCCCAGATTACGCTTGATGCGGCCTTAAGGACAAAAAATCATTCCTGGAACAGCGTAAGTCCTTCAGCAAGCGTTACCGCTTCGTCTTCTGTTCCCGTGGATGCATTAAGCGACGAAAAGTCAAAATATGATGCCAGCCTCGGTGTTTCTGCTACGGTTTCAGTTTCCCTGAGTACGAATCTTTATACAACGATGAATGCTGCCAAAATCGCTTATGAATCAGGAAAACTCACCTTTGATGAAGCAGTAAAATCCGTGGAGCTTGGCGTGAGGGAAGCCTTTTACGGACTTCTGTATGAAAAAGAAAACATTACCCTTCAGGAAAAGAACCTTGAGATTGCAAAGACACAGTACAACAACAACCTTGCAAAGTACAATCAGGGACGCCTGAGCGAAATCGACGTTCTTTCTGCTGAAGTAAATTACAAGAGTAAGATTCCGACGGTTGAAAGTGCACGGACGGCCCTTCTGAATGACATGGCGTCTTTCAGGCAGACGCTCGGCCTTGATGCGGATGAAGAAATTGAACTTTCCGGTTCCCTTGAGGAATTGATTAATCTTAACGAAATTACCGTTGATTCTGATAAAATTAATTCTTCTTCGGTTAAGGCGCTTGAATACAAGCTGGCTTCTGCAAGAAATACCGTCCTGGACAAAAGGTTTTCGGCTTTTGCTCCGAGTCTGAGTGCTTCCTTTAAATGGAGTGATTCAAGCTGGTATCTCGGATATGACGGTACTGCTCCTGATGCAGCTAAATCAGCATCTGTTTCGCTCTCTGCAACAATTCCGCTTGACGGAGTGCTTCCGTGGTCGAGCCGTAACGATGCGGTTGATTCAGCAAAGGACAGCGTAAAGGATCTTGAACTTCAGCTTGAAAATGAAAAGAAAAACCTCGAAAGAACCGTTCAGTCGAGCCTTCGTTCAATAAAGCAGAGCCAGGAATCAATCAGGTATAAGCAGGCAAACGTTACTCTTGCTCAGAAAACCCGTGACATGACGGCAGAAGCATACAACCGCGGAACAAAAGACCTGCTTACGCTGCAGGATGCAGATACGTCGCTTTTAAATGCCCAGGTTTCCCTTAAGAGCGAGACTCTTACGCTGATTAAGGCAATCTTAAATCTTGAAGACACGATCGGAGTTCCTTTCGGAACGCTCGGAAAATAAAGCAGAATTAAAAACAGCCGTTTTTTTCGTAAAACTGTGTTAAAATTTTTTATGTTCTCTTTTTGAGACAAGAAAAAGTTTTATCATGGAGGGATTTTTATGAAAAAAATCTTAAAAACGGCTGCACTTGTTTCAGCCCTTGTAATGGCATTCTCGCTCTTTTCCTGCTCGGAAGACGAGGATAACGGTCCATCACTTCCGGCTCTTCCTAAGTCACAGGGTGTAAACAACCTGAAAGGACAGCACATTGAAGACGGTGCTGTTTATGATTTTGGCACCAGCACATATACAAGAGCTTACGAAACCGAATATCCAGCTGTCAACGATGTGTATGACAGTTTCATCCGGAAGAGTGTAATTACATATAAGTATACGGTTGATAACAGCATGAGTCTTGAAGACGGATGGGGCGTAATCTATTACCGTGAAGTAAGCAAAAAGGTAACCCTCATGCGTAACGGCAAAGAGTTTTATACCTGTGTACTAACCCCTCCGAAGACGTTTGCTGCCTACAAGGAACTTCTGTTAAAAGAAACAAAGGCCATCGCCCTTGATAATATTAAAAATTCCGTTGACGAAGCCCTTATGCTCCAGTACCGTGGCAACAGGGATATTTACAGGGAATTTAATGGCTTTGGTTATACGGAGCCGACCGGTGCTGCCGAAGTTCCTGAAGAAATGTATGCTGCATGGTACAAATACCATGTAAATGAGATTGCATATAATAAGGCTCATATTGAAAGGCAGCTGTATAAACTTAACACTAACAGCCTGTATTTTGATGAACTTCCGGATGTATGTGTTCCTTATGGCCTCAAGCTTGGGGATATCTTTAAAGGCCGTTACGAGGCAGAGTTTAGTGATGAACTTCAATTCCATGAGGCAACTTATACAAAAAATTATCCTCAGTTTTCTATCGACGAGGACAATATGTTTACGATTCTCAGTGCCTCAAATGATAAACTCGTCTGTTCGAAGGTAACCGGTGAGCCTGATGCGTATGGATTTGCTCCTTATGATCCTTCGCAGAAGATTACAATTCCTGTTAAATATTCTGCACTTGAAGTTTCGGGAGATCCGCAGCCTGAAGGAGTTACTGTAACTCTTACTTACAACGGTCAGGAATATTCAGCTGATATTTATTACATTACAAAAAACAGCCTTAACTATCTTGCCCAGTAGCCGGATTTAATCATTTAATCTGAGCATTCCCCTGTGTAAAGCTGATACCCGTCAGTTTGAAGCAGGGGATTTTTTTTTGACTTGAGCCGGAAAGAGAAGGGCTGATAATTTTTTGTTTTATCTTACTCAAATAACTGATTTTTAAGAAACCATTTTATTCCTGATTGTATTATAATATAGACACACGTTAATTCCTGAGTTAAAAGTCGTCCGGATAAGCCGGCTTTTATTTTTAAGGAAATGGAGATAAGTAATGAGAAAATCACATATTGTAATGATTGCGGCAGGAGCCCTTTCGGTTATCGTTATCCTTGCCGTAGTTCTGGTAAAACTTTCCGGAGGTAATGACGGAGGAAAAAAGAAGGGAAGGGGCGGAAATACCGTTTTTTCAGTAAAGACGCAGACTGTCACTAAAGAAACCCTTCACGGCTATGTAATTGCAAACGGCGAAATTGAAAGCCAGAATTCAGTAAATGTTTTTCCTGACGTTGCCGGCAAAATCATGGAAACGAACGTAATGCTCGGTTCCACTGTCAGGCGCGGTGATGTAATTGCCTATGTAGATCCGAATGCACCGGGGCAGTA
>DGTU01000167.1 GCA_002394465.1 Treponema sp. UBA4328
TCATCGACGGCATAAGCGCGGACCATATAGTAAACGGCTCCCTGACGTCCGGCAAGCAGCCTCAGCGGATTTTCATACTTTCTGAATACCTTGTTTTTTGATGCCTCAAAAGAAATTTCATCCTTCTGCATGTCTTCATAGGAAACAAGAACAGGTTCACTTACAGTGTAATAAATCTGGCTGGTCTCCGGAGAGGAAATATTAAGCGTAACTGCAGAACGGGCATAGAATTTAGAATCACCTGCATTAAATACCGGTGCGAGAGGCGGCTGTCTGTCAATTCTGTACTGTCCCGGAAGAACTCCCTGAAGGACACCGTCACAGTATATTTCAAAGTCAGCAATTGCAGAAACCTGATCGCCGGCAAAAGTATCAAAGACGATTCTTTCAAAAAGACCGTTTTCATCAGCACAGGCTCCTGAGACACCGCTGTTCAGGACGCGCATTTTATAGCGTGAATCACCTTTAAGCGAAAACCTTACTGCCCCGCCCTCTTTTTTGATGTAATCGCATTTTATCTGAGGTGCAGGAGGAAGGACGAATGAAAGAACGGGATTACCCGGTTCGTAGGCAACGGCCTGCCATTTAACGGTATGGCTTACGCTTCTGTCCAGAACTACCGGAAGCTTCGAAGCAGACCATTCACCGTCATCTATTGCATAAATAAGTTTTTCACCCGTAAAAGTGAAAGTCGTCCAGTTTTCAATCCTAAACGGAACTTCCTGCTTTGAAAGGATTCCGCTCTGTTCAGCCGTAACATGGATTATAAAGCGGTATAAATCTTCTCCGTTTCTGACCGTACACGGAAGATAGCGTGAAAGCCTGTTTGAAGGATCGAGTGAAAGCAGCGTTCCTGAAATAAAAGGTTTGTTTCCGTCTCCCAGACAGTAAGAAAGTGCTGCAGGTATGCTGAGCGGAGTTTCAGAGGAATACTGGCATATTCCCTGCTTTACTACAGTCGAATAAAAATAACCGGTTTCATCCTGAGTTTCAGAAGAAGATGCCCTTAAGGGTTTTTCATTAACCGTAAAATCAACTTCATACTCCTCTTTTGATTCTCCTTTCTGGCAGACTATATTTACCTTTACAGCCCCTGCATTATCGATGAGAACCGGTCCGTCATAGGCAAAGCCAGATGTCATCGGATCCGTTCCGCTGAAGGAATAGAAACACTCGGCACCGTCACTGTCATCAATTACAAGAACCTGCCTGTTGGCAAAAGTTCCGGTTACCGGAGAAATAATCCTTTCGTTCGCATTCACAAATGTGCAGGGATATAAAAATAAAGCTGAAACCAGAAAATTAAGGAGTTTTTTCATTGATACTATTTCCCGTTATTCAAAATAGATCCGAGGACCTCCCTCAGTTCAGGATCCTGTTTGTAGTAGTATTCTTCAAGTTCGTCGGGCGTAAGACCGATGAGTTCATGGCTCATATAGTGAATCCAGATGTCGTCATCCGGAGAATCAATATCGAATTTACGGCACCAGTAGTCAGGCTTAACAGGAAGAACTTCACGGCAGGTAAAATTCTTGTAGTCATGAACTGCAACCTTTATGTCTTCACGGCGGATTCCCTTGTCGAGGAGTACCTCAACGAGATAGTTCAATGTACGTCCGCTGTCATATATGTCATCAACGAGGAGGATTTTGTCTCCCGGACGAAGATATTCAGGATTGTAAGTCCAGCCGTCAATGCGGAAACTTGAAGTTTCACGGACGTTTGTATATGAATGGGCAACGACTGCCGCATAGAGTGCAGGTTTTTTGCCTTTGAGTGCAATCTTAAAGTATTCGCTTATGACGTTTGACATTGCAGCGCCGCCGCGGAGTGAACAGTAAATTACATCTGGAATAAATCCGTCTTTATAAATTTTATGTGCCAGCTTGAGGGCATTGTTTCTGACTGTGTCATACGGAAGGAATTGTTTCAATTTAGAATCTCCTGATAAAAACTATAATCTATATTTTACTCCACACAGAAGGATTTTACAATGTTTCTAAAGGCGGGCAGCAGAAAATATCCTTTACTTAAAATCAGTAGTAAAAGCCGTCATCAGGAAGGACATCGCTTTCTGCCGGGAATGAAAACGGCGAACACGCTTTAAGATACCCGTCAATCTGCTTTTCTGCTTCAGAGGCACGGATACAGACAAAACTGCCGTGCAGAATGAGTTCAGAAATCACAGCCGGTGAAAAGCCGGACAGGTATTTTTTGCAGAGCACTGAAAGCCTGGCAGGATTTTCATATGCCTTTTTGAGTTCGCCTGAATAAAACTCAAGGTATTTTTCAATTATGTCAGTTTTCTGATTCATGGATGCGGTATTTACTACGAGCAGCATTCTCGGGATATTCTGTTCCGTCAGCGCAGAATAGTCATCCTTAAGGTCAAGTGCAATGCTTAGCGAAGAAGATTTCCTTAAGGCAGAGGCGGCAAAACTTTCTGACATAAGTGCATATTCAGCCTCAGCGGCAAGGAGCTGCGAAACTACCTGTGAAGCCGGAACTGAAAAATCAAGGTCAGCAGAAACAGGGTTTGAAGCAACGAAAATTTCATTTTTATCAAGGATAAAGCGCAGGACCTTTTCATCCGTGGCATCGTGACCGGAACAGAGTATTTTCTTTCCCTTGAGGTCCCTTACAGAAGAAAGCCGGCCGGCCGTTGAAATTATGCACGGGCGGGCATTCTGAACAAGAGCAAGGACTTTGATTTTTCCGTGCGTCATGGAATAAACTTTTGCAGCATCTTCCGTATTAAGCAGTGCAAGGTCACTTTCGCCTTTCAAAAGAGAAGAAAGCATTACAGACCTGTCATCATAAATTTCATATTCACAGGGAGCTGCTGAAAAAGCTTCACAGTCTTCAATTGCATAAGCAAAGGGAACAGAGGATTCATCTGCCGGAAGGGCAATTTTAAGTCCCTGTGCAAAAAGCTGAGAAAAAAGCAGAAAAAGTGCGGGAATAAACAGTTTTTTCATATCAGACGGCAAGCTGTTCGAGCAGTGCCCTGCAGCCGGTACTCACATCGTCCCAGGTTTCATCAAAATTGCCGGTATACCATGGATCTGCAACATCCCTGCGTGAACCGGTATATTCCATCAGCTTGTGGATTTTATTTTCAGGATCACCCCTGAATTTATAGTTGAGGTCATCAACATTCTCTTCATCCATACAGATAAGAAGATCGTAAAATGAATAATCCTCATTATTTACGAGGCGTGCACGGTGGTCTGTATACGGAATGTTCATCTGGTTAAGCTTTGTTCTTGTTCCGTAATGCATGCCGTTTCCGATTTCGTCCCTGCGGCAGGCAGCACTGTCAATATAGAAATTCTTTTCAAGGCCTTTCTGACTTACGATATGCTTCATGAACATTTCGGCCATCGGAGAGCGGCAGATATTGCCGTGACAGATAAAAAGTATTTTGTGCATGAAACAATTATATCAGATTACGGCGTAAAAAATCCACATAACAGGTGCGGTCTTTTATTCTGAGTAAATCTGTGTTAATCTGTAGTTAATCTTTGGAGAACACTATGAAAATTTTAATCAGACCACATGATATCGGAAAAGGAAGCGCAGACTGGCTCGGAACTAATGCCCATGAATGGGGATTTGACGGAGTTCAGCTTGCAATAGCAAAGGCAGTCGAAGGACAGAACGGAAATCCAGGAACCCTCACTCCTGAAGTCATCTCAGAAATCAGGAACGGCTTTAATTCACACAATGTTGAAATTCCGCTTCTCGGTGCTTACTTCAATCCGGTACATTCAAATAAGGATAAGGTAACTCTCGGAGCCGAAAAATATGCCGACCACCTGCGTCACGCAAAAGAATTCGGAGCAGAATTTGTTGCTTCAGAAACAGGAAGCTACAATGATGACAAATGGACTTACAATCCTAAGAATCAGACTGAAGAAGCATTCCAGGAAGTAAAGAAAATTTTTGCACCGATGCCTGAAATTGCAAGAAAAAGCGGAGTCTGCATGGCTCTTGAAGGAGCATGGGGACACTGCATGTATAAGCCGGAAATGCTCAAGCGTCTGGCAGATGAAATTGACCCGGGACAGGAAAACTTCCGCTTTATCGTAGACATTTACAATTACCTTTATATCGGAAACCACGAGAAGCGCGCAGAAATTTTTGAAACCTGCCTCAAACTTTTCAAGGGAAAAATATGCGGTTTCCATCTCAAGGACTATGCTGTTAACGGCGACGAACTTGAAATCGTACCGCTTGGAACCGGACTCATGGGCTGGAAGGATTTTTTACCTGTAATTAAAGCCGAATGCCCTGACGCTTACCTCATTTTTGAGGGCGTCAAGGACGTTCCGAACTCGCTTAAATTCGTGCGCAGCATTACAGATTAGTTCTTCTATACCTCGAACTGATCTACCTGTGAGCCCATTCTGGCGATAGAATCTTCCATGAGGCGGGAAATATCTGAAAGGGCATTTCCCATCTCATTGATTTTATCTGCACTTACGGACATTTCATTCATACCCTGCTGCATGTTTGAACTTTCAGTCTGAAGAAGCGCAACCTCATTCATGATTGCGCGGCTGTCAGCAGTCATTTCCCTGGATGCATTCTGAACCTGCTGCGTACTGTCGTTCATTCCGTGAAGGGCCGAAGTAATCTGAACAGATCCTTCTTTCTGCTCTGCCATTGCAGCCTTAATCTGCTGAACGACTGAATCCGTTTCATGGATTTCATCTGCAAGGCGTGCATATCCCTGGACTCCCCTCTGGGTTGCTTCAACGACAGTCCCGATCGTTTCCTGTATTCTTCCAAGCTGTTCACCGATTGTCTTTGACTGAGTTGATGAAGTTTCAGAAAGCTTACGGATT
>DGTU01000187.1 GCA_002394465.1 Treponema sp. UBA4328
CCTCTGGAACGCTTCCCACATATTCGCCAGCTTTGAGAACATCACCCGGTTTTGCAGTCGGTGTGAATTCCCACTGTTTTTCTTTATCGAGAGGATCAACATAAATACCCTTCTCAAGGAACCAGCCTGCCTTTTCTGCAAGCAAAGGAAGCGGGTTCTGCAAGCCGTCGTAAACCTGTCCAAGAAGGCCAGGACCAAGCTCAGCAGAAAGAAGGTCGCCAGTGAATTCGACCACATCTCCCGCCTTGATTCCTTTTGTCATCTCGTAGACCTGAAGCTGTGCTACATTTCCGCGGATACGGATAACTTCGCTTTTCAGGCTAGAGTCTTCTACTTTAACATAGGCAACTTCGTTCATAGAAACTGTTCCGTCAAATTCGACAGAGACCATGTTTCCATTAACTCCGACTACCTTTCCTTTTGTATCCGTCATTTATTATTCTCCTTAAAGATTACCTTCTTCTTCAAGAATGCCATCATAAATTTTGTGATAAGATGCCAGACCTTTTTCTTCATCGAATTTCTTCATACGCTGGGCAAGCAGCAGTTTAAGTCCGTAATAAAAGACATAATCTGCGCAGAAACTGTCCATAGGACGAAGTTTTTCGATTACAGATAATCTGTAGTCATTCAAATATCTTTCAGCTGCCAGAGGACTTTCCATACCGGTTGCAGTACGTGCCACCTGAACAATATCCTGTCCGACAGAAACAGAAGCAGTATCAAACTTCTTCTTCATTCTCAGGGCACGAATCTGTCCGAGGGCAAACCTCAGTTCACGTTCATTTGCATTCCATGCATCAACAAAAGACGAACCTGTCTTTGATTCAGTCCGTTCCGGTTCAAGGGACAGACCGTCAAGAACAGAAATCTCCTCTTTTGTAAGGAAACGCCTGCAGAGATTATCAAAGTATTCGTATGTTACCGGTAGTACTGATTTATCAGAATTTACAGAAAAATCAGGCAGCTGTGCCATAAGGTAATACTGCTTGCTCACTTACTTGGCCGCCTCTTTCATCAATGAAGCAATACGAGGATTGAGATATGCAGAGAAAAGTTCAGCTACACTTTCTGACGTAAAGTCATAGAAAGCTTCACCGTTGTTCACGCCGATCCTGAATCCGCCGTTAATGCCTTTATCAGATTTAATTGTGAGTCCTTTTGAAACCTCAGCCTTGAGGGCAGCCTTAAGTCCTGATTCACAGTCTTTCAAGTCTTTTTCAGAAAGGAGAACAGAAATACTTTCAGCCTCATTTTTTGCAGTCCATGCCTTTACTACTTCAGGAACAAGTTTAGCCATAAGGTCACTTGAATAAACCTTATCACACTCATCCTTAATCAGGGCATTGAGCTGTGCTGTAATACCGTCACGGAAAGTTATCAGGAGGTTTCTTGCAGCCTGTCTGATAGAATCTTCTCCCGCTTTTTCTTTGCGGGCAATTTCTTCTTCGGCTTTCTTTATGAGAGTTTCAGCCTGACTTTTTGCATCAGCGATGATTTTCTCAGCCTCTTTTTCCGATTTTGCGATAATTTCCGCTGCAGAAGTCTCTGCGGCAGAAACACCATCTTTTTTGATTTTATCAATCAATTCTTGTAACTGGACGTCCATGAAAACCCCTTACACTAAAGTCGTTAAAACTTTTCAGTTCATTTTAAATTATAACTCATATGTGTCAGGAATTCAAAATAAAAAAACAGTCAAAAAAAAGAAATTTACAGACCGAGATCGATGACAAGCTGAACTTCGCTAAGGCTTCTTGAAAGGCGGCTGGCAATGTATTCTGCATCAAATCCCTGAGCGTGAAGTTCCTTTACCTGCTCCTTAAAATCATGCTTAACGGTTACAGGATCATCCGAATAATGAACTTCAGGTCCGATTACAGGAACAGAGGCATAGGAAGAACCGTCCCTTTCAACCTTAAACTGAGTACCAGCCGGAGAAACAATTACTTCATCATCAAAATCTTTTCCGCTCTGAACGGATTCAATCTGGCGCCTTCCTTCTTCAGTAACAGAGAACTCAAGTTCATTCTGTACGCTTACGGAACTTCTGAGATATTTTTCAGCAGCTGACTGAATTGATACAGGACGTGAAGAATCCGGTGAAGTCCTGTTAAGCTTATTCTGGAAAACAACAGAATTTTTCTGTTTGTCAATTTCGATTTTTGCCATGTTTATGTGTCTGTCAGCTTCAGCAATTACAGACTTAAGTTCTCGGATTTTTTCGTTTATCAGGTCGATATTGCGCGAAGTATTTCTGTTTATGTCGCTGACAATATGATTCATTTCCTCTTTTGTACCGGCAATAATGTCATCGGTACTGAAAAGTTTCCTGAACTTTACAAGGAACACAAGCCACATGAGGATATTAAAAACACATAATGTAATAATTAGAAAAGTCATTTTTTATCTTGAAACGTCTATATGATTGCCCAGATAGGATTCCCTTATTTCAATTCTTCCAGGAGTTTCACTCTCCTCTTCCTGCTGACCGTTTCCATGTTTCTGTCCCTGAGGATATGAAGAATTGCCCCGGCCTTCACCTTTAATCATATTTGACTTAGCCTCATTGTCTGCCGTTTTCTGTACGGCCTGAGACTTAATCTCATTCTGTTTTACGACATTGATTTCCTGCATCTGTGAAGCAAGCTGGGTCCCCTGCTGTCTGTCAGCAACGACCTTTGCAACATTAGACATCTGAGAATACATTGTCTGTAAATCAATTGGTGCTATAGCCATCCGGACCCTTTATATCATCGAATACAGGCTGCTCATATTTACCGCGCCTGACAAATCCATTCTCGTAGAAGAACGTAACATTCTTTGTATCAGCTACGACCTCGTCTTTTTCATCACGTACAAAAATCTTGACTCCGGCATAAACCGTTCCCTGAGCATACACTTTACCGATATTTTTCAGTTCACGCAGATGCGACTGAATCTCGAGGATTTCATTGTTAAAGCCTTCGTTTTCATCCATGATTTCATCACGACGGCGCTTTATTATTACAAGATGTTCTTCTTTTTCCTTAGGAATCTGTCTTCGTACCTTCTTGAGGTTTTCAAGAGTTGAAATATCAAGTTCAAGTTCTTCAAGTTCGCGGATATTCTTTCCCTGCATTTCCTGAAGTTCTTCAAGCCTGTGCTTAGCCCTCGGGTCAAATCCAACCGCAAGTTCAGTTTCGGTACCACCGCCTGCAGAACCGATGTTTTTTGCGAGAATACATTCCGTTGCGAAAAGTTTTCCACCGGTAATGGCAGCACGTTTTCCCTGAAGAATAATCCTTCTCTGTGCAGATACGTCACTGTTCATGATTGAATCATTTACAATGACATTTTCTTCGACTTCAACCTTTGTATTCTGAATGAATTTGGCCCAGAGTGAACCGCCGCATATAATGTGACCTTCATCGCGGCCCATAATACCCTGGGAAACGATTATGTCACCGTCAGCTTCAATATGACATTTTCCGACGGCACCTGAAATTTCAATATTACCGCTTGCCTTAATGTCATAACCGTCTTCAACGTTGCCTTTACAGATAACAGTACCAAGGAACGTAATGTTTCCTGTTTTAATGTTAACTGCTTCAACTTCCATGATAGGCTCAACGCAGATTTTATCGCTTACAAGCATTACCTGACCGTTTACGGCAGCAAGTATTGTTCTTCCGTCACTGTCAACCTTAACGTTTTTACCAAGTGGAAGGGAAATATCCTTACCGTTGGTTGCTTCAAGATATTTTCCGAAGAGTGTTTTTCCGGCCTTTCCTTCTTCAGCTGGAATTTTCTGTGCAAGAGGCTGTCCTTCAACGACGTTCTGAATAAGGTTAAGTTCCTTGAAGTTAACCTGACCGTTGGCAGCTTCCTTGGCCCTGAGTTTAGAACGGTCTGTTTCAAAGTTATAGGCAATATATGCATCCCGTCCGTCGACAGGCTTGTGAGCCTCGGCAACTACAACAGGGACGTTGTATGAAGGGTTATCAACAAGATCCTGAATTTTTTCATCAGAAATACCGGCAACGACACCCTGAGTTTTAAGAGCCTTTTCAATCATCTCAGGAGAAACGTCTGCACCACCGGAAGAAGGCGGCGTAATCGTACAGGTCGCTTCCATTTCATCAGCAGCAATATCGACTACAAAAATTGCATCTGCTGAAGGATCATGATTATATGTTCCGACTTCGACATATTTTCCGCCGGTTCCGTTTACCGTAAGTGATTTTACCTGTTTTTCATCGAACTGAGCCGTATCAGGACGTGATTTTATGTCTGAAATAATTGTTTCCGGGCGAACTTTCTGACCCGTACCGATCGGCATTACAACCTTAACGCAGATATTCATACCAAAATGATGAACATAATAAAGTCCGTCCCTGTCGGGGATAACTTCATCTTCATCAAGTATTTCATTGCTGCTGTTGATAATTCCGGCAACTTTAGCTGCATGAGCAGCAGTTTCAGCGTTCTGGTATACGCGGATTACCCACGGCTTTCTTCCGATACCCATGAAGCCTTCAAAACCTTTTTCGATAATTTCATAATCAAGGCTGGAAACTTTTGTATCAAGCTGGACGGCAGCATCAGCAAGCGCATCATCAAGCGCATCTGCACGAACTTCAACAGATTTTAACTGCTGATCGATTTGCAGCTGAGTCGCCATTTCTTTACGGATATCGTCCAGTGTAACCATAAGTTTTAAATGATACCTTTCTTGAAATTAGTGAGTTTAGAACGAAGACGCAGGTTAGCCTTTGTATGGAGCTGTGAAATTCTTGATTCAGAAACATCAAGAACCTGTCCTATTTCCTTAAACGTAAGATCCTCATGATAGTAGAGAACGATGACCATTTTTTCTTTTTCAGGAAG
>DGTU01000166.1 GCA_002394465.1 Treponema sp. UBA4328
ATTGCGGCATTCATTGCGAGAAGGTTAGTCTGTTCTGCGATGGCTGCAATTGCAACGTTTGCTTCCTGCAGGGTTTCGCTCTGTGTTTTTATGAGTTCGATCTTTTCGTTAACTGCCTGCTGAATCTGTGCACCGTCCTGGGCGCTTGAAGTGAGTTCATTGAATGAAGCTGACATTTTTTCCATCGAACTGTTTACTGAACTGATGTTTCCGATCATTTCTTCAACGGCTGCGCTTGCTTCTGAAACTCCTGAGGCCTGCTTTTCAATCATCTTTTCAAGGGAGTCGATGTTTGAAGCGATTTCGTTGACGGCTCCGGCTGTTTCATGAACTGAATTTGACTGGTTTGTAATCTGTGAATGAACGGATTCAATGTTTGCAAGAATCTGCGTAATTGAAGAAGACGTGTCTTCGGTGCTTGACTGAAGCTCCGTTCCGGCCATTCCGAGTTTTTCCTTTGACTCCTTGACCTGGGCAATAATCTGCTGAAGCTTGACCATGAATGAGTTGAAGCCCTGTACTACATCTGAAACTTCATCTTTTCCCTTTGAATTGATGCGCTTTGTAAGGTCTGCATCTCCTGATGCAACGTCATCAATTGCAACGCGTACTTTTTTGAGAGGCTTGAGGCTTATGGACATCGTTGCTCCGACTGCACAGAATGCAACTATGAGCATAATGATTGAAAGAATGCCGATGAAAGACGTCATTTTTGTGAGGTCTGAATAAAAGTCGTCATAACCGCATACGCCGAGAACTGACCAGTCAGTACCCGGAACAGGGCGGTAAGCGGCTATCATCTTCATTCCGTCTGCAGGATTTACAAAGGCATCACTTCCGGTTTCTCCTTCCATAACCTTCTGGAGAATCGGTGCAATATTTTCATCTGCATCCTCTGTTACGTTCTGGCTGTTTTCAACGTTTTCAAAGTTTGTCGAGGCAATTGTATTTCCGGTTTTGCGGTTTACTACCTGAACTGAAGATTCTGATGTTCCGAAATTAATCTGTTCAATTCTCTTGGAAAGAACATCGCCCATTACGTTTGCTGCGATACATCCAATCGGTTTTCCGTCATCATCAAAAACAGGGACTGCATAAATCTGGAAAAATATGTGGGTTACAGGGTTGACTGCAGGTTCTGCAACGTAATTTTCTCCGCGTTTTGCGGCATCGATATATGCCCTCTGGAGCTGGATTTTCTGTCCTGCGGCCGTGTAACTGTTGCCTTCAAGGTCGTAAAGGCCGAAGTTTTCGTAGTCTTCACTTACTTTTGAAAGTCTCGTACACTGGCGGCATTTTTCGAGAAGCGGAATGCTGTCATCCTTCAGAAAGTCCGCACGGGCAATAGTGGAAAGTGCCCGGAAATGCTTTTCGTTTTCACCTTTTATCTTGCCGGCTGCTGAATCTGTTACTGCATCAAGAAGTTTTGATACGGTTTTTTCTGTAGAAGATGTTGAAAGGTTCAGCGCTACCGTAATGAGAATGACGTTTGATGCAAGAAAAATAGCAAGTACGATGGCAATAAGCCTGAACTGTAAAGTGTGAAAGAATTTAGAGAGTTTCATATGGAATCCTGCTCCTGAATAAAATAATGATGGCCTGAAAAAAGTCCTTCATTAAAATTATAACACGGTTTGATGAAAAAACTATCTGTTCTTTATCTTGAGTCCGTCTTTGAAGGCAGTGCCTGCAACTTCGCCGATGACGCGGTATACATGGAAGGATGCGTCGTACATAAGCGGCTGAAGTTTTCCGAGGTCTATTTTTCCGTCAGTGAGGACTGATTCGTCTGCCTGCTGTGCGATGATTTTCCCGCGAAGGTATTCTTTTTCTTCATTCCATTCGGTAACTTCACATTCAAGCGTTACAGGATATTCTTCGATTACCGGTGCGTTGACGTGAGTGCTTTTGTGAACGTGAACTCCGGCTTTTTCGATTTTGTTGACATCTGCGCCGCTTTCAAGTCCGAAATAATCTGATATTTCAAGCGTGCTTTTTGTTGCGAAGGCAACCGTAAATGCTCCGGTTTTCTTGAGGTTTTCTGTGGTCTTGTGTTTTGCAAGGTAGAGGGTAATTTCCCCGAAATCAGACTGGATACCCCAGGCTGCATTCATTGCGTTTGGAACTCCGTTTTCGTCGTAGGTTCCTATGATAAAAACTCCTTCCGGTACGATGACTGATTTTTTTGAATCAAATTCCATGATTTCCTCCGTGATTAATTGTAAAGATTGTTGCGTATATGGCAATATTGTATTAAAAATATGTCACTTTACGCAATAATGGCACTTCACTATAATGACCTTGTTATTTTTAATCTTATTCATATAGAGGAAATAAAATGGAAAAGACTATTGCCTTGATTCCTGGTGACGGAATCGGTCCAGATGTTGTTGCCGAGGCTGTTAATGTTCTTGATGCAGTTGCAAAAAAATTCGGTCATAAATGGACATACAGAAATGTAATTGCCGGCGGTGCAGCAATTGATAAATGGGGAAAACCGCTTCCGCAGGATCAGCTTGATATCTGTCTCACTTCGGATGCTACTCTTCTTGGTGCTGTAGGCGGCCCGAAATGGGATAACGTTGCTCCTGAGATCCGTCCTGAAAAAGCTCTTCTCGGTCTGCGCGGCGGAATGAAAGTTTTTGCAAACCTTCGTCCTGCAGTTATGTGGAAGCAGCTTAAGGATGCATGTCCGCTCAAAGATGAAATCGTAGGTGAAGGCCTTGATATCCTCGTAGTACGCGAACTTACAGGCGGTATCTATTTTGGTGAAAGGGGTACAAGTGCTGACGGAAAAACAGCATGGGATACTGAAAAATATACATGGGCTGAAATTGAACGCATCGTACGCATGGGCTTTGAGTTTGCAAAGAACCGCAAAAAGCACCTCACTGTCGTAGACAAGGCAAACATCCTTAACTCAAGCCGTCTCTGGCGTGCCGTTGCTGAAAAGGTTCACGAGGAATATAAAGACGTTACCCTTGACTTCCTTTACATCGACAACGCTGCAATGCAGATGGTTCGCGCACCGCGCCAGTTCGACGTAATTGCAACAAGCAACATGTTCGGTGATATCCTTACTGATGAAGCAAGCCAGGTTACCGGTTCAATCGGTATGCTCGCTTCTGCTTCACTCGGTGACGGAACTGGTCCTGGACTTTATGAGCCTATCCACGGTTCTGCTCCGGATATTGCCGGAAAAGACCTTGCAAACCCTCTTGCAACAATTCTTTCTGCTGCAATGCTCCTTCGTTATGACTTTAAGCTTGAAACTGAAGCAAAGGCCATCGAGAATGCCGTAAATGCTGTTCTTGATGCAGGCTGGCGTACAGGCGACATTGCCGGAAGTCATCTTGCTGAAGTTAAGGCTGCAGGAAAACTCGTCGGA
This sequence comes from Treponema sp. UBA4328, assembly GCA_002394465.1. Lineage (GTDB taxonomy): Bacteria > Spirochaetota > Spirochaetia > Treponematales > Treponemataceae > Treponema_D. Next base: position 3,389 of record DGTU01000166.1, read on the forward strand.
ACTAAAAAGATGGGTGAACTTGTAGTTGAATATCTGAACAAATAATCAAGCGCCAGGGGGTGGAGCCCCGCAGTTGCCGGACTTAATGTCCGGTAATGAGCGTCAGCGAAGGGCGGAAGGCCCGGCCCGCGCAGATTATGCGCGGGAGGCGCCCGTTTTCTTATCTTAAATATCCTTGTTTTAAGAGTGTTTTTCATATAAACTGTAACAGATGGCGGATTCGAATTCTTTTGACAGGTTAGTATCGGGACTTACTGAAGCAGAGCGAAAGGACATGCTTGGCAAAATGAAGTCACCTGATGACAGTGATAATAATGACAGGCGCTTCATGGATGAAGGGGATGACAGTATTCCGATTGCAGAGCAGCTGAAAGGGGAAAGCCTTTTACTCAGGCTGTGGCTTTGGATCCGGTCCCTGATTTCAAACGTAAGTATTGAAGAACTATATATAGAAAAGAGGCTTTCTTACCTTGCCTCAAAAATCGACAAAAAATTTCCGGGACTCATTGATTACAAGAGGAGCCTTCTTCTTTCGGCCTTTTACAATAAACTCGTTGAATTAAAGCTGAGTGCTGATTTCTTCCGGCCGTATCTTGCAGCAATCGAAGACAGTGAAGGGGACTTTTACGTTTACCTCGGTAATTACGTAATGCCGCAGGTTGCAAAGGACATGGATGAACATGTCGATCCGTATTCAAACTCTGTAACTCTCGGTGCCAAGCCTGAAATAAGGATGGGACTCCTTCGTAAAATGGAAGACGTAATGAACGGCATTCCGCAGGACCAGAAGGCAATTATGTACAGCAGCGTACGCGCCTGCGAGTGGCTGAGAAGTTTTGCAAGGCTCCCGATCGCAAGAATGCTTACATATTTTACTTCGCTGGTTGAAGGTGCAAATACCTGTTCTTTCGGACAGATTTCAAGTGAGCTGTCGGATTTTGCACGGATTATGTGCAACAGTGTTCCGCTGACAGAGGAAGTCCTTCAGGCCCTTTATCTTTTTTCGACAAAGAAAAAACACATGGTTGCCTATGAAGATGACATGTCCGGAAATTCTTCGGATGAATTTGTATCAAAGGCCATGGCGCAGCTTTCGATGATCAATATGTTTGTACAGACCGTTCCGCTCAAGTCGATCTGCTGCCTTATTTTTAATGACCTGCAGGTTAACATCGGCAATTTCGTCGGCGGTGAGGACTGGTTCGTAAAGTACAAGGCAAACTGGAAGAGAATCTTTGACCAGAAATGGACTGCATGG
>DGTU01000117.1 GCA_002394465.1 Treponema sp. UBA4328
CAACGTCTTTAACGGTCTTAATCATTTTAAAAAATCTCCTTTAGATTAAAAAATAATTCACAAACTGATATTTAAAATATACAGCCTTTAAACCATAAATTCAATGTAAATGAGAAGCAAAATAATGGACGGAAAGTCAAAAAAAAGAGCCTCCCGGAAGCGGAAGGCTTTAATTCTATCTTGTAGTCTGAAGTTCGCTCCAGCCCTGTACAAGCCTGTCAATAACAGTCTGTGCGAGAGACAGTGACATCTGGGCTTTTGCCATTGCAGTTGTAATTATTTCAGGATTAACCGAATCAGGATCCGTAATCAGCTGTTTTTCAAGACGGCCGACTTCAAGCTGCTGCTCATTAACGGAATTAACGGCAGAAATCAGATAACTCTGAAAAGAACCCGGTTTAACGGATGAAGTATTTTCATTTCCTTCAGGCTTTCCGTTAAGATTACTTACAAGTTTAGACGTACCTGCATGCAGGGGATGAGTTCTCATCATCTCCGGCGCAGACAGTTTGCTCAACAAATTCATTTTTCACCACCCTGTAAAAATTTTACACCTATACGCGGGCAATTTCAAGGGCAGAAGAGAACATTTCTTTTGCTCCCTGAACTACAGTCGAATTTGCTTCATATGCACGGCTTGCAGAAATAAGGTCGACCATTTCATTTACGATATTTACGTTCGGATATTCTACGTAATCCTTCCACGGGCCTGACTTGATTGCATCAGGATGATCAGGGTCATAAATCATTGTTCCCTGTTTTGTATCTTTTACGATTTCACGTACGCGGACGCCCTTTCCAGGACCGTTATCCTGCTCGGCATTTACAAAAGGACTTCTCCATGTAGGATGTGCAGAGGCAATCGGTTCAAGCACTACGGATGATTTTTTGAATGCACCGCCTTCCTGAGTTCTTGTGGTAGATGCATTAGCGATGTTGTTTGAAATTACGTCTGAACGCAGGCGCTCTACGCTCATTCCGGTTGATGCTATATTAATTGATGTAAACATTCCCATTGCCCTATTCTCCTCTCATAAAATTATTTTTTCATTGCGATTTTTACCTGACTGAACTCAAAGGCCTGAAGCTGTGTAAGCAGTCGGTAGTTCATCTGGATTTTAAGTATGTTTGAAGCTTCATATTCAGCATCTACATTGCTTCCGTCAGCATGAGTCGAACTTGCCCAGTCAACTACACGGCGCGGTTCAACGCTACGCCAGTCATAAGGCCTGTTCATGGTAAAATGGCCCTCACTGCTTGTGGCAAGTTTAATCTGATGTTCCGTATCAGATGCACTTTCAAAAGCTTTCTTGAGTTCACTTTCAAAATTTACAACCTGACGCTTATAGTTCGGAACTTCCGCATTGGCAATATTGTTTGCCGTAACCTGATAACGGAGGTTGGCAACGTTCATTGCGCGGCTTAATAAATCAACTGAATCTGTAAAGCTGTTCATACTATAATTATCGGATGCGGGAAAATAATTTTAAGGGGAATTTTTAATAATCAGGTGATTGGTTCAAGAAATTTATTAAAAAAGCCCTCTGATTTCAGAGGGCTTTTATCCAGCTGACTGTCGGACTTGAACCAACCACCTGCGCGTTACGAGGGCGCTGCTCTACCGGATGAGCTAAGTCAGCAGATGTGTATACATTATCAGAAAAAAGGAAACGTTGCAATCACAGGCTTTTAAAATCAGCCGTTGAAGCGTTTGAGGAATTCCTGCATCCGGGCGGTCTTCGGGGAATTAATCAGCTCAGACGGATTTCCCTGCTCAACTATCACTCCGCCGTCCATGAATATCAGGTGATCACTGATATCGCGGGCGAAGGCCATTTCATGGGTAACTACTATCATCGTCATTTTTTCTGTTGCAAGTTCACGGATTACGGCAAGAATTTCACCGGTAAGTTCAGGATCAAGGGCAGAAGTCGGCTCGTCAAAAAGAAGGACTTCAGGATTCATTGCAAGGGCTCTGGCAATCGAAACCCGCTGCTGCTGGCCGCCTGAAAGTTCACACGGATACGATTTAGCCTTGTCTTTAAGTCCCATGCGTTCAAGAAGCTCCATCGCCTTCTGTTCAGCTTTCTCCCTGCTCTTCTTCAGGACAGTTATCTGAGGATCGGTAATGTTTCTGAAAACTGACATATGCGGGAAAAGATTAAAATTCTGGAAGACAAAGCCGGTCTTGAGGGCAATGCTTCTCATTAACCTTTTATCTGCATAAGCTCCGTCCTTTACAAGACACTCGCCGCAGATTTTTATCGTTCCGCTGTCAATCGTTTCAAGCTGGTTGATGCAGCGGAGCATCGTAGACTTTCCGCTTCCTGAAGGTCCTATAATTCCAAGGACTTCACCTTCTGCAAGTTCAAAAGAGATATCTTTAAGAACCGGAACGCCGTCAGAAAATGTTTTTTTTATATGTTCAACGCTTATAATACTCATCTGTAATAATCCAGCCTTTTTTCAAGTTTTTTGAACGCATATGCAACAATCCAGTTCATTACAAAATAAAA
>DGTU01000105.1 GCA_002394465.1 Treponema sp. UBA4328
ATGTAAAATGCCACACAGATTCGATTTTGCTACGCAAAATCAGGCAATTTTGATGTTGTGATTACCAGCGAATCCCGCTTCTGTGAGGCTTCTCATGGGGCGGGATTTTTTTTCGATTCAAATAAATTCCAGACTAACTAAACTACTACTTTTTGCGCTTCTTTTTTTTGTTAACATTAAGACATAAGCGCTTATAAAAACTACAAAAAAAGGAAGGTAAACTATGGCAGTACCATTTGTTTCAAGAAAGCGGTTAAATCCGCGTGATGTGTATGCGGAGGGGAAGTATTATCCTGCTCCTGCATATATCGCAGAAATCGGAGTGAACCAGCTTGCAGAAGAGATTTCTTCAAGCACAACACTCACGCCTACAGAAGTGATCGGTGTATTGAGAAGCCTGCTTCTGACGGTCCCGAAGTTTATGATGCTCGGCTATAAGGTCAGGCTCGATAGCTTTGGAATCTTCAAGCTCAGCCTCAAAACCAGTGAGGACTGTAAAGGCTATGAGAAGGCATCTGCCGTGACTGCAAACGACATCGCCGGTATCAAGGTGATGTTCACGCCTGATTCAATGCTCAAGAATAAGCTTGAAAATCCTGAGTATGTGAAGCTCGATGCAAAGTACATCAACGATGACGACACTGACGACAGTTCGACAGGCGGTGAGTAGGCAAGGCTAAGCTGTAAACAGTAAAAATCGATTTTTGGAGGTCTGTATCTTAAAGGTGCAGGCCTCTTTTTTATCCCATGTTGTGAGCGATTTTATCCCGAATTTGAAGGAATTTAAGCAGAAATTACACGATTTTTGTAGATTTCATCTTGATGAAATGGATGAGTTTATCTTGATAAACCGGATGGATTCATCTTGATGGATTGGGGGCGTTTGTCTTGATGACGTGAACGTGTTCATCAAGATAAAATGAAATGTTCATCTTGATGAAGCATTAAACTTGTAACTTAATGATACAAAAAAGCGGAATCAGGAATTCGGAATTGATTAATGAAAGTTTCTCTGAAAAATGATAGACTCTTTGATAAGGGAAAAATATGTCTATCGAAGTTTATGTTTTTGACTGTGACGGAACGATTATTGATTCATCTGAGGATATTGCTTCGTGCGTAAATGCTGCACTCAAAAATGCAGGGTACTGGCCTCTTGAAACAAAGCAGGTGCTTTCTTTTGTCGGGGACGGGGCGCAAAACCTTATCCTCCGTTCACTCAAGGCATCGACAAAAAACCGCTTTAACCTGGAAAGCGATTACAACAAAAAGCAGTTCGAAAACATTCTCACTGACTATCTGGAACTTTACCGTTCGAATCCGGTTGTAAAAACCCGCCTTTACGCCGGAATCCGTGAACTGCTCCGCGTGCTCAGGAAAAAAAACAAAAAAACTGTTCTCTTAACGAATAAGCCTCAGGCAATTGCAACGGCGATTCTTGAAAAGCTTTCAGTCTTCGGATACTTTGACCTCATAATCGGACCTGAAACAAAAAAAGCGGACGGCTCTCCGGTTAAAATGAAGCCTGATAAGGACGGACTTGAATACGCACTTTCTTTCCTGAATGAAGAATACGGAACACATTTTACAAATAAAAATGTCATCATGCTCGGTGACAGCGCACAGGACATTCTCGCCGGAAAAGCCTTTGAGTGCATGACGGCCGGAATGAGGGGAGGAATGGGCGATACTCAGAAGATGCTTGAGCAGAATCCCGACCTGAGCTTTTCAGTTGCAAGTGAAATCGAAAAGTTTATAGACATACTTTCAAAGGACGAAGGATCTGACCTCATAAAAAACTACGCCATGAAAAACGAAGTCCCGATCATGCAGGACGAGGGAAGCGACTTTATCTGTTCATACATAAAGGAACACGGCGTTAAATCCGTCCTCGAAATAGGAACTGCAATCGGCTATTCGTCGGTACGTTTTGCAGAACTGGATCCAGAGCTCCGCGTAACGACAATAGAACTCGATGAAGAGCGCTATAAGGCTGCAGTGGAGAATGTAAGGAGCAGGGGACTTACAGACAGAATAGAGCTCATTCACGGCGACGCCCTTACGGCACAGATAGACGGCACGTACGACCTTATATTTATAGATGCCGCCAAAGCCCAGTACCAGAAATTCTTTGAAAAATACAAGGAAAACCTGAGCGGAAACGGCGTCATCCTCTGCGACAACCTTTCGTTCCACGGAATGGTCGAAGACTTAAGCCTGACAAACAACTACAGCACCAAAAAACTCGTCAAAAAAATCCGCAGGTTCATAGATTTTCTTAAAGCGAATGAAGAATTTGAAACGGAGTTCTACAAAAAAGGCGACGGGATTTCTGTCAGCAGAAGAAAGGGGTAGGTTCAATCTTCGTATTCGGTCGGATTTTGCAGTAACTGTTGCATTATTCGGTTGAAAAATGCAACTATACTTGCAATATTCGGTTGAATAATGTTACAAATTGTAACAAACGAGATGGGATGGTGAAACGCATAACAGTCAGCGGAGCAATAATCCTCCGCACAAATCCGGAAACAAACAGGAAAGAAATATTTGCAACTCAGCGCGGCTACGGGGAGTACAAGGATGGCTGGGAACTCCCCGGCGGAAAGCTTGAAGCAGGCGAAACGCCTGAGCAGTGCATTGAACGCGAAATCCGCGAGGAGCTTGCAGCAGAAGTTAAAGCCGGAAAGGTTCTTGGAGTAGTGGAATATGATTATCCGGACTTTCATCTGACCATGCACTGCATTCTGTGCAGTATTGTTTCCGGGGAACTTAAACTCCTGGAGCACAAAGCGGCCCGCTGGCTTACAAAGGAAACACTGCGTTCTGTAGACTGGCTGCCGGCGGATCTGCTGATACTGGATGAGATTGAGGAGATATTGTGAATACGTTGCCAGACCTCTTGATCGGCACCAGCGGATACGATTACCCGGAATGGAAGGGTGTCTTCTATCCGCAGGATTTGAAGCGTAAAGATTTTCTCGCATACTATGCAACACAGTTCAATGCTCTGGAGCTGAATAATACGTTTTATAACATGCCGACAGCAGAACGATTG
>DGTU01000020.1 GCA_002394465.1 Treponema sp. UBA4328
AAATGACACTTTTTGAACTTATTGGACAACCCCTTTATCATATCGAAAAATGACCGATTAAACAATTCCGTCGAGAGCTTTTACAACAGTCTCGTCGTACATATTTTTCTTTGAAAGTAATTCTTCGATTGCACTTTCCTTATCCATAATCTGTTTGTAGTTACGGCGGCTGATGAGCGAATTGTAACTTTCAACAACGTGAATCAGTTTTGCAATCTGAGGAATATCATCACCGGCAAGTCCGTTGGGATAGCCTGAACCATCTTCGTTTTCGTGATGGTAAAGGGCAGCATCAGTAAAGATGTTGCGGTATTTTTCAGGAACAAAGTCCAGATGGTCTCCGGTTACGTTTACGTGGTTACGGATAATCTGGCGCTGTTCGTCAGTTAAGTTTTCGGCAGCAAGAATGTCTTCCGGAACATCAAGGAAGCCTGCGTCATAAACCATTGCGGCACAGAAGTACAGCATTGAAGTATTCTGGTTCAGACCCAGTTCCATTGCAAGTTTATAAACAAGTTCGCTGACGTTCTTTGAATTGTTCTTGCGCTTTGAAACCTGATCTACCCTCATTCCGAGGTCTTCACAGTCAATTGCAAGTTTTTTAAGTTCTGCCTTTTCTTCTTCATTCATTTCAGGTGCAGGAAGCGCATTCTGTCCCCATGTAGAAGAAGCACCTGCAAGCCTGAGGTTACCCATTCCCCCGAAATCAGTAATGTTTCCGAGAAGGAGCTGGTTGTTTGCCTGCTGCATTCCGGCAACGAGTTTGAGGGTTGCATCAAACTGAGCCGTCTGCTGGGCCTGTGATTTTGCCATAAAGAAGAAAATAAGGAATATCAGGAGTCCAAGGATTGCAAGGCCGATCAGAACCCATTTAATCCATGAACCGATTGCATTATTTCCTTCTGAAATAGTTTTGAGTGCTTCTGCAGTCTGAGTACTGTTCTGCTGGATGATTTCACTCTGCTGCTGAAGGATCTCTGATGTCCTTTCACTGTTTTCCTGAATTGCCTTTACGGTGCTTTCAGAAGTTGACTGCAGGGAATCAAGCATCGCCTTCTGCTGTGCTTCTGATTTCTGTTCTTTTGCAGCAGCCTGTCTGCTTCTGAGGGAAATCAGTTTTTTTGTCAGGCGCGGTGAAGAAATTCCCGAGAATGCCTTGAGGTTGGCTTCAATTTCATCAAGCAGTGAATAGCTGCCTGCCTTTTCAATGCGGTCAAGATATTTAGCATAAATATTCTGAGCCAGATAAGTTACCTTTCCCGGGAATGCCGTAGCATCAGAATATGTAGAAAGAAGTGCATTTATTTTTGTATATGCAGTATTAATGTCATCCTTCTCATAGGCTTCATTTATTGCTGAAACCTGTCTGTCTACGATTTCATCCGGCAGGTCTGCGAACAGTATCGCAGCTCCCGCAAACAGCAATATCAATGCAGAAAAAAGACTTTTTTTATTTTGTAACATTTCCTACTCCAATACCGAATATTCCTTTGGCCCTGTTGTCAAAGCCCTCTTCCTTCATGAAGAGAACGTCGCTGAATCCGAGCTCCAGTCCGATTTTTGTTTTATCATTTACAGCCATAGGAACGAAGATCTGTGCTCCGAATTCCATGGCAGCTTTAAGGCCGTCATATGCAAAGTGCCCCGGATAATAATCTGCATGTAAACCGATTTTGCCTTCTCCGAGTGCAATATTGTCAAATCCGATTCCGACTATCGGCGTCATGAAAGTTTCCGTTGAACCCGTTACGTCCTTATAGTCACTTGCAAGCGGATATGCACCGAAACCGAACCTCAGGAAAAAGTTCTTGCTCAGTCCGGAAAATGCAAGTTCAGGAACAGCCCTGAAGGAAGTCATAAACTCCTGTTCACCCTGTCCCATAGTAATGAGATGCATGTCAACGTCAGCATCAATACCCATTACATAATGTTCCGTCGAATAGAAGAGGTCCAGTCCGAGTGCAAGACCGTATTTAAGGCTCGTATATTCAGCCGGATCCGTTACCTTCTGGAACAGAAAGTTTGCAAGTCCGAGTTCAACCGTCCAGTCAACTGAAGAGAACGAAAGCTTTTCTTCGCTCACATAAACCGATGAACCGGATTTTGTGTTAACGGTCTGGTAAGTACCGCGGTTTTCAATCTTTTCGCGGGCACGCTGCTGTGCGGCTGCAAGTCTTTCTGCTTCAAGCCGTCTGCGGTTCTCCTGAGCCTGCTTGTAAGCCATTTCATTAAGAATCGCCTTATCTATATACGAATACAGGTCAACTGCATCAAAGTTTTCAATATTGTTATCAATGACGATCAGCGAAACCTGTCTTGCAAGTTCAAGATCATCTTCAATAATCAGCTGGCGTGTCTTTTTGAGCGTATATGATTCGTAGTATGTGTAATACACAGAACCTGAATTTGCCTTTAAAATCTTTGAGAGTGAATCCGCAGATTTTGAAGCAAATGCAGAATCAATTTCCGTATAAACCCTGCTTATTTCATCCTGAGACTGTGCAAAAATCTGTGACGAAAGTGCCATCAGGGCAACCGTAAGTGCAACATGAACGATACGTCTGGTTTTAATAAGAATATTCATAAACTGTATTATACCATCCTTTTAATAATAGTCAAAATCAACTTATTTTCCAACACAAAAATGCTCAAATATTGATCCCAGAACATCATCAGGCGTTACGTCTCCCGTGATATTCCCCAGCGAATCAAGACTGTCTTCAAGATCCTGAACGACAGCATCCAGCGTATAGTCTTTTGTAAGTTCAAGAGCGTGATTTACGCAGGCAAGGGCTTCTTCTACGGCGATTTTCTGACGTTCGCTTCCGAGCCCCGTACCTGTCCTTTCAGATGAAGTCCCCTTACAGATAATGTTTTTGACTGCAGTACACAGTTCTCCGATTCCTTCACCTGATTTTGCAGAAACCTTTACTGAAGGATATGACTTTATTTTTTCAATGTTTCCTTCAGGAGAGATTTTATCGCACTTGTTGAGGACTACAATCACCGGAAGCTCATTTGACCGGAGGAAATTCAGGTCTTCTTCACGGATTTCATCTGAACTGTCTACAAGATAGAGAACAACATCGGCTTCCCGGCTGAGATCCCTGGTAAGTTCTACGCCGCGGGCTTCAATTTCATCCGAGGTTTCACGGATTCCGGCAGTATCGAACAGCCTTACAGGTACTCCGTCAAAATCTGCCCAGCTTTCAATCCAGTCCCTCGTAGTTCCTTCTATGTCGCTGACAATAGCACGCTCTTCCTTGAGAATTGCATTGAACAGACTTGATTTTCCGGCATTCGTTCTTCCGCAGAGAACAACGCGGGAACCGTCCTGATATATTTTTTCGCTTTTCCAGGATTCAGCCAGTTCTTCAAGCATGAGCGAAGCCTTTTTAAGTTCGCCCGGATCAAATGTATCACTGATTGTTTCTTCATCTTCAGGATATTCAATTTCAACTTCAATTG
>DGTU01000125.1 GCA_002394465.1 Treponema sp. UBA4328
AGTTCCAGGAAGTAAAGGAAAACATCGAAGAAAAGATGTCAGCCGACCTGAGGAAGAAAGGCCTTATTGACTTCTATCGTGAACTTCCGGAAGGACAGGAGAGTACGGATCTCGGTCTTTACTATCTTTCTTATCTTGATGATGCATGCAAGAAGGTCAACGTTAAATTTGAATCTATCGTTAACCAGTTCTCTTCAAGTGACCTTACGGTCATTAATCTTGTATTCAATTTCTAAGGTTCTGTAATGAGAAAAGGTGTGAACGTTTCTGCCGGAATAAAATTTCTTCCGCTTCTTTTTCTCATTGGTCTGTTTTCTTCATGTGATTTTGCAGATCCTGAAATTCTTGAGGGAACTGCAAGCCTTGTCGTTGACTACGAAAATGAACAGGACAAACCTTATGCAACCTTTTCTGTATTCCTTCAGATGAACAATGAACTTCAGCGTACGGATATAGTTGAGGTAAAGGACAGTGAAGGAAAATATTCGTGGAATGTAGTTTCACCGGAACTTTTTTCTTCTGACGGCAAAAAATGGGTAGGCTGTACGCATCTTGTTTATCCTGACGGCGAAAAAATAAAGAAAGGCCGCTATTCAGTCCTTTATACGGATGCCGCAGACAATCAGCTTGCTGCCGAAGTTGAACTGGATTATCCTGACAGCCTGCTTACATGCCGTTCTTCTGAAGCAAGAAACCTTCTGACAGGAAAAGTAACCGAAAACATTGCCCTTTATGACAAAGACAAGGTGATGATTTTCTACGGAAAGAAAAAAACAAACTGGCGCAGCGGAAGTGACATTACGAATTCATATAAAGACTGTGTATACAGGCGCATGTGCTATTCGACTGACAAAAATAAAATAATCTGCCTGATGCCCCTTGAGCAGCTGTAAACTATGAGTGACATTGAAAATATTAAAACAGAAAAAAAACGCGGTTCTGACGGAATCCACCGTGAAATTCATACCTTTGCAATAAGGCAGGGACATTTTACTGCAAGTGAAAGACGTGCCTATGAAGATCTTCACGATGAATTCTGTATTCCTTACGAAGAAAAAGCACTTGATTATGAAAAAATCTTCGGGAACAAAAATCCTCTTGTCGTTGAAATCGGGTTCGGAATGGGGAAGGCAACTGCAATAATTGCACAGAATAATCCTCAGATTAACTATATCGGAATTGAAGTTCATAAGCCCGGAGTCGGAAAACTCCTCGGCGAAATCCGTGACAAAAACCTCAAAAACCTCCGCATCATCGAACATGATGCAATGGAAGTCCTTAAGAATCAGCTTGAAGACGGTTCGGTTTCGGCATTCCATATTTTCTTTCCTGATCCGTGGCAGAAAAAAAAACACTTCAAGCGCCGCCTCGTACAGAGACCCCGCACAGACCTCATGACACAAAAACTCGTTAAGGGCGGTTACCTTTATTTTGTAACGGACTGGCTTCCGTATGCGGAATTCGGCCTTGAGCAGCTTTCAATGACTGAAGGACTTAAAAACCGCTACGACGGATATGCTCCTCACCAGGAATGGCGGCCTGAAACAAGGTTTGAACAGAAAGGCCTGGACGCAAACCGCGTAATCAACGAAATGATGTTCGAAAAAGTTTAATCTGTATCCTTTTGAATCAGTGAGAAAAATTATGGATTTATTTGAAAGTGCACGCATTTCAGAGCTCGAAGCATTAATTAAAAAATACCAGGATTCCTACTATAACGGTGAAGGCGAAATCTCTGACGCAGAATTCGATAAGCTCTGGGATGAACTTAAATCCCTTGATCCGGATAATCCTGTCCTTCACAAAGTCGGCACTGATTCAGGAAATTTTGCAAAAATCCGGCACATAATGCCGATGGGAAGCCAGGAAAAGGCTGCCAATCCGGAACAGTTTCTTGCATGGGCAAACACTCATGCCTACGACGAATATCTTGTTGAATATAAGCTTGACGGTGCGTCTCTTGAACTTCAGTTTTCACACGGAGAACTCATAAGGGCTGTAACCCGCGGCGACGGAACTATCGGCGATGACATTACCGCAAATGCCAGAAAAATGCAGGGTGTGAATGCGGCACTCTTTGACGGTAACGGAAAAATTGACTTTACGGGTGCAGTCCGCGGTGAAGTAATCATGACGCATGAAGTTCATGAAAGGCTTTATTCTGACAAGGCAAACTGCCGCAATGCAGCAAACGGACTGATGAAGCGCAAGGACGGAAGCGGAAGCGAAAACCTCTGCCTCATAACCTATGATGCCCTTGCTGCAGAAGGAAAAAGCCCTTTTGCCGATGAAGAAGAAAAAATCCTCTGGCTTAAAAAATGCGGTTTTAACGTTTCGCCTCTGAAGATATGCCGGACTCCTGAAGAAGTAATTGAATACAGGGCAGAAGTCATGGAAATCCGCAAAAGCCTTGACTATGACATTGACGGACTTGTAATCAAGGAGCGCAGGATAGACCTTGCTGACGCAAGCCGTGCCCGCCCTGACAGACAGATTGCATTTAAATTCTCGCTTGAAGAGGCCGTAACTACACTGCGCGAAGTTGAATGGAGTGAATCCGGAGCAACGTATACGCCGGTTGCAGTTTTTGATGAAGTCCAGCTCAACGGAACTACGGTACAGAGGGCAAGCCTTGCAAATCCAGATACTATGCGTTCCCTCGGAATAAAAATCGGAAGCCGTGTAGTAGTCGTTAAGCGCGGGGAAATCATCCCGAAGATTGAAAGCGTACTCAACGAAGAAGAAGGACAGGTAACGTCTGAAGTTGTATTCCCGAAAAAATGCTCGGTCTGCGGATCAGAGCTTGTTGATGAGGGAAGCCGCCTTTACTGCCCGAACAGAAACTGCTCAAAGAGGGTGCTGCATCAGCTTGAAAAATGGACCGGTGTTGTTGACATAAGGGATCTTGGTGAAAAACTCCTTCTGGCACTGTTTGAAAGCGGAAAAGTAACTTCAATTTCTGACATTTATGCCTTAAGCGAAGAAGACCTTGTTCCTTTTTTTCTGAATGAAGAGTCAATCGAAAATCGTAAGGATTCTCTTGGTGCCAGAAAAGTACGGGAAAGCATTCAGAACCACCGCAGGATGCCGCTTGCAGTATTCATTGCAGGCTTTGACATTGAAGGCATCGGCGAAACAATGGTACAGAAGCTTGTCGATGCAGGCTTTAATACGCTTGATAAAATGCTTGCTGCAACAGAAGAAGATTTTTCTTCCGTGTACGGATTTGCCCAGATTACTGCGCATATACTTGCAGAAGGCCTTGCCGAAAACCGGGATGAAATGCTCTCCCTTACTCAGGGTGGAACGATAGAGCTTGAAGAAGCCGGAACCGGAGAACTTGCCGGAAAATCCTTCTGCTTTACCGGAGAGCTGCATACACTCAAAAGGGCAGATGCCGAAGCAATGGTCAAAAAAGCCGGCGGAAGCTGCAAGTCGTCTGTTACAAAAGACCTGAGCTATCTTGTTACCAACGACACTTCAAGCGGCTCTTCAAAAAACCAGAAGGCAGCAAAACTGGGAATTCCTGTAATTGACGAAGAAGAATTCCTTAAGCTGTTTTAATAAAAGTTTTTTTACCCCTGTGCAGATGTTTTTTTATTTAAGAATGTGTTATAATGGGGTTTATGAGAAAGTTTTTATTCAAATCATTTGTTTTATTAAGTTTAATTTTTTGTTTTGCAGGCTGCGACCTTCTCGACCAGCTTGAAAATTCCTCTGTAACTGTAAAGGTAGACGAGGTTAATATCGAAGACCTCGTAGAAGGTCAGTACTACTGTGAAATTACAGTTGAAGGCGATGGTTTCAATGCTACTAAAAGAATCCTTATTGAAAGTGAAGATCAGTTTTATGAAATCAGAAGCGGAAATTTTGCTGTAGATTTTGAAATACCGGTTGGTACAAAAGTATCTGCTACGGCTGTAATTTACAAAATTGAGGTAATTG
>DGTU01000113.1 GCA_002394465.1 Treponema sp. UBA4328
CGCAGATTGCCTTTATACTGATGTTTGGGTTTCTATGGGCGAGGAATCGCTCAAGGAAGAACGTACACGGCTTCTTTCTCCTTATCAGGTAAACAGGGAGCTGATGGCTGCAACAGGAAAAGACAGTACAATTTTCATGCACTGTCTCCCGGCAGTAATCGGACAGGAAGTTACGGAGGACGTCTTCGAAAGTTCTGCCAGCAAAGTCTGGGACGAAGCTGAAAACCGCAAGCATACAATCAAAGCAATAATGCTGGCGCTCATCTAGTAACGGGCGCAGATAAAGGAGATAAATATATGAAAAAATCAGTTCTGTTCACATTGTTTTCCGCAGTTCTCTTTGCAACAGTGTCTTTCACTGCAGCTGCTGATGATGCAAAGCAGGAAAAACAGCAGAAAGAATACAAATACGAATATGTTGAATCACCGATGAGTTACCGCCAGGTAAACGTTTATAAAATTCTTGACCAGAAAGATTCATACATAGTAATGCACAGCAAGGGACACCGCGAAGTCGGAAACGTTGCAATTCCTAAAAAATGGTACAAGGAAAATCCTGCAAGACTCCGCTTCAGGGCTCTTCCAAAAGGAATGTCATCATATATGACAGTTTTCTACAAAGACGGAAAATTTGACTACGTTATCCTTACAGTTCCAACATCAAGAATGGATCCTGTATGGGGAATCGCAGACGCAGGTGTATCAGTAAACACAGATAAAGATACACTGGATATCGTATACTAATACCTGGGAAACATTTTTTCTCAAATACAAGGGCTGTCGTTTCGACGGCTCTTTTTTTACATTCTTACTTTATCAGACTGAAAGGAAAAAAATAAAAAATGATAACAATTAATGATGCACAGGTTAAGCTGTTTGAAGATTTCCTTAATTCACATGACTTTTTCTATGTAATTGCCCATAAAGAACCGGACGGAGATGCCGTTTTCAGCTGTCTAGGGATCTCTTCAATTCTGACGAAACTGGGACTAAGACACCAGCTTCTTTCAGCAGGACCGTTCAAGCGTAATGAAATAAAAGAGAAAGAAAACCTGTTTTCAAACACGATGGAATTTCTTTCAGAACCTGAAAGAAAAAAAACCGGACTCATAATCCTTGACTGTTCAGAAATGTCAAGGCTTGGTGACATAGACGGAGACCTTGAAAACCTTGATACCTTTATAATCGATCATCACAAAACAGCCGAAAACACTGAAAACTCAATCATCGATCCTTCATCACCGGCAACAGCATGCCTTGTACAGCAGCTTTATGAAAAAATTGCCGGAAAACCGGACAAACAAACTGCTCAGAACCTGTTTTTCGGACTGTCAACAGACACGGGTTATTTCCGCTTCCTCAACAGCGATTCAGCAGAAGTCTTTCATTCAGCAGCACGCCTTGTTGAAGCCGGAGCAGATCCGCGGAAAACCTATGACACAATTACGGGTGGCCGGCCTTTCGCTACGCGAAGGCTCCTTGGAGTAATGCTTACACGCACTGAACTTTATTACAATGACAAACTGGCAGTTACCTGGGAAACAATGGAAGATACAAAAAAATACGCCCAGGAAGGCCGTGATTCTGATTCCCTCTACTCCCTCCTGCTTGCCTGCGAAGGAATTGAAGCAGTTGTTTTTATCCGTCAGGATACGGAACACACCTGCACATGCGGCTTCCGTTCGCGTGACAGAATTGACGTAAGTGCAATAGCAGCCAGATTTGGAGGCGGCGGACATAAAAATGCTGCAGGCCTCAGCACGGAAGGCAAAATTGAAACCCTCAAACCTGCAATCCTCAAGGAATTTGCAAAAGTAATATAATAAAAAAACTGCAGGAATCCGGCGGATGCAGAGATATCCTGCAGTTTTTTTATACATTTCTGTCAGTTTCAGCAAGATTTTGTCATAAACCAGTCAGTTTCAGCCTTTCCCTTCTATTTTTTGCTTAACACCTGAAATAATCTGTCAGTCAAAAAGACGTTTTGTAAGCATTTAACATCAGGCTTCTTAAATCCCTGCATCTGTATAGATGTAAATACATTATTTTCCGCTGGCATAAAAATTGCATTTGAGTTCCGCACAAGGAGACACAAATGCAGAAATTAAATTTAAATAACCTGCCGGAGGAACTTTCATCAGGAAGAATGACCATGGATGAATGCATATCATTTCTGTGGGAAGAAATTTACAGGAAGCCGCTGCTTTTCGGCCTATCAGGCTTTGATCAGGATCAGGTAAGCGATTTTCTTATTTACGTAAATCCAAGGCTCAAAGACATACTGTCAAAATATGACAGCAGGAAAATGAAGTTTTTCTTTTACCTCAGGCAGAGTCTTGCCCTTCTCAAGACCTGCTGGATAAGGAAAATTCAGCGCGAACGCATGGTGAACATCCTCAACAGGCAATATGCTGAAAACACATTAAAATCGCAGATGGAATCTTCCGGCGAAGCGATTAAATTTGATTCAGAAAAACAGAGAAATATCGCCATCAGCAATCCGCAAAGAAGCCTTGAAATCGCAAGGATAACGGCCTTAATCCTCCTGTATAAAAACTGCAATGAAATCGATGATGAAATACTCAAAAATGTTGCAAGATTCTCACAGAAAGACGAAAAGATTCTTCATGAAAAAATTCAGAAGTTAAGGGCAATTACATCCCGCAGGAAGGAACTCCGTGAGAAAATTATATTCCGTCGTGATAATGCCTTCTTTTTTCACAGAAAATACGAGACATATCTTTCAAAGATTGAGCCGGGAACGGAAAGCTACCTTCAGCTGCTTAAAATGTATTATAAAAAGACTAAATGCTGGATCCGGCAGAACGAACTCCTTGCCAGTCGCTTTAAAACCGTACCGCCAAACAGAATAATAGCACATGAACTCAGCATCTCCGAGCGTAAGATTTTTGCATACCTCAAAAATGCCATGAATGAAAAATCCTCGTTCAGAAAACATGCAGAAAACTTTTTTAACAGTCTGCCGGAAAAGGAAAATGATGACTGAAACCGGTAAAAACGTTAAGATAATTTCATGAAATTATTTTTAGCAACATCAAACAGACACAAACAGAAAGAAATGCAGGAACTTCTTCCGGAATATGAAATCCTTATCCCGGCTGACGCAGGAATAGATTTTGATCCGGAAGAAACAGGAACGACTTTTTATGAAAACTCCCTTATAAAGGCACGCGCACTCTGGAATCTCGTTCATGAAAGCGTAATAGCCGATGATTCAGGCCTCTGCGTTGAAGCACTTAACAATGAACCGGGCATATACACCTCGCGCTACGCAGGACCTGCTTTCATGCACGGGAAGCCTGACGGAAGCAGAATTACACAGGATGAACAGAACCGCCTTCTTATTGAACAGCTTAATGCCACAGGCTCAGCGAACAGGAAATGTTATTACACCTGCGCAATGGTTCTTCTTATGAATCCTGACAGGCTTTTTGTCGCCCAGGAAACCTTTGAAGGAGAACTTATCCGTTCAATTGATGATCAGGCAGGAAGCGGTGGTTTCGGGTATGATCCTGTAGTATTCCTTCCTCAGTACGGAAAGACTGTCGCAGAAATCAGTGCGGAAGAAAAGAACCTGATTTCACACAGGGGAAAGGCCTGCCGTGCAATCAAAAAGATTTTGGAATCATTAAAAAGTTAAAAAAAAATTAAAAATTTTTAAAAATTTTACTAAAGAAATTAATGACCATTGCCGATAAGAAATTTGACAATCTATGAGCAGCTAAACTTCGTAGAAGCTACTGAACAAGTTGTCACGTAAAAAGGAAATGGATGTAGCCTTGTAATACAGAAGTTTCCTTTTTACAATCTGGCCGAAAAGGATTTCGGTTTACACAATTCCATGGAGGAAAACATTATGGTCATTAATCACAACATGTCCGCCCTTTACTCTAACCGTGTGCTTGGAGTAAGCAATCTCTCTATCGGTAAAGATATGGAGAAACTCTCTTCAGGAGAAAAAATCAACCGTGCAGGTGATGACGCTTCAGGTCTCGCAGTATCTGAAAAGATGCGTGCACAGATCAGAGGTTTGAATCAGGCTTCAACAAACGCACAGAACGGAATCAGCTTCATTCAGGTAACAGAAGGTTATCTCCAGGAAACAACTGATATCATGCAGCGTATCCGCGAACTTGCAGTACAGTCAGCAAACGGAATTTATTCTGATGAGGACCGTATGCAGATTCAGGTTGAAGTTTCTCAGCTTGTAGCAGAAGTAGATCGCATCGCTTCACAGGCTCAGTTCAACGGTATGAACATGCTTACAGGACGTTTTGCTCAGTCTACTGGTGAAAATGTTGTTACTGGTTCTATGTGGTTCCACATCGGTGCTAACATGGATCAGAGAATGCAGGTTTTCATCGGAACAATGACAGCAGCAGCTTTGGGAGTTCGCGAAATTGGTAGTGAAATTCCAATGAGCATTGCAGCACCTGATTTGGCCAACCGCGCAATCGGTACTATTGACGAAGCTCTGAAAAAAATCAACAAACAGCGTGCAGATCTTGGTGCATATCAGAACCGTATGGAATATGCAGTCAAGGGTCTGGATGTATCTGCTGAAAATACTCAGGCCTCAGAATCTCGCATCCGTGATACAGACATGGCAGCACAGATGGTTGAGTTCACTAAGAACCAGATTCTTACACAGGCTGGTACAGCAATGCTTGCTCAGGCAAACGCTCAGTCTCAGAACGTCTTGTCTTTGCTCAGATAGTACTATATAATTTTCAAAAAGGGGTTCACTCCCCTTTTTGAAAAACTTGCGTGGATTTTCATTTCGCAATATACTAATCTTGAATTTAATCCACCTTAAGTTTGACAGTTATTGAAATTTATGGTTTAACATATAAGGTTATTCCGGCAGAACAAATCTGTCAGAAAGATTTTAATGCAGCCGTTTTTCAATAACCATGATTTGGCACAGGTTTAGATGTGTTTTGATCTTTGAAAATTGCATTCCATGATTGTAGTGACAGCATGGACAGTTATTTGTATGTACAAGGCTTACAATAACGGTTCCTGCTGATGAGGCTGAACTGTTCATAGGGGGCGCAAAAACCTATGAATACTCGCACTAATGCAGGACTTACAGCATGAAGCTGTAATTGTTTTGAATCATGGAGGGCACAAATTATGGTTATTAATCACAATATGAGTTCAATGTATTCAAACCGTACTCTGGGCGTTAACAGCGACCAGTTGATGGGAAACATTGAAAAACTCAGTTCAGGTCAGCGCATTAACAGAGCTGGCGATGACGCTTCAGGACTTGCCGTATCTGAGAAGATGCGCAGTCAGATTCGCGGATTGAATCAGGCTAACAGAAACATTCAGAATGGTGTTTCTTTCATTCAGTCTACAGAAGGATATCTTGGAGAAACAACAGACATTCTTCAGAGAATCCGTGAACTTGCAGTTCAGTCGTCAAACGGTATCTACTCAGATGAAGACCGTATGCAGATTCAGGTTGAAGTATCACAGCTTGTATCAGAAGTAGACAGAATCGCTTCACAGGCTCAGTTCAACG
>DGTU01000077.1 GCA_002394465.1 Treponema sp. UBA4328
TGTGGGCACTGATACCGATATTACGTACTTTGGTAATATCAAAAGCCATATTGTTTACCTCTCAAAAAAGAATTTCCATATATTTGTAGAATTATAAAAGTATAAAGAAAAACTTATGTGAATTCAATAGCATGTAGATGAATGCGGGCAAAAAAAGCGGCTTATCTCATCACGGTTGAAGGCTGTTTAACTATAAGGGAAGAATCAGGGCGGCTTTGAGGGTGGTGCGGAAGTATTTTCTTCTCAGCGTGTATGAGGCTTCTGCCGTAACTGTTCCTGAGTAAAATTTTCCGCTGCGGTAATTAACTGCGGCTCCTGCACGTGCCGTGAGGCCTGAAACCGGGAAAGATGTCTTTAAGTATGCTGAAAAGCTTTCCTTTAAAACTGAACCTGAAGTGACGGGCGGACAGTTTTTGTAGTTCAGCTTGAATTCGGTTTTCAGCAGGGAAGTTTTAAGGGTTGAGGTTAGTGTAAATGAATGTGTTTTTTCAGGAGTTGAGGATTTGTTGGGGGGAGTGCCTTCAAGCAGTATGTCTGACAGGTAATAATCAATGACTGAATCAAAAGCTTTTGAGGAGTATGTGGCTCCGGCCCGGATTTTTGCAGTCCTTAAAGTGACAGGAGTTTTTGTTGCCGTCGTCCTGAAGGTTTCAATTGCGTGCAGTCCCATCCTGATGTACTGAGTTCTTTTTCGGTCGAGGGAAATTATGAACTGAGGATTGACGGAATACTGTTCCAGCGTACGGCATATATTTGATGAAAGTCCTGTGAGGGGAGCGGCTGCGGGCTGTCTGTCTGAAAGCGGCAGAATAAAAAATGAAAAGTTAATCATGAAATTACCGTAATAGATGGAAGGTGAAGCTTTGATCCACATATTTACAGGCGTGCATTCTTTTCCGGCATAGGGGCTCTGGTATATTCCTTCCTGGAGCGTAATCCTTAACGGAGGAGTCCTGAAGAAGGTTTCAAAAAGAACTGCAGTGCATTGTCTATCCGTAAAGGAAGCTTCTGCCTGCCTGAGTGCATATGAGGTATTTGAGACTGTAAATGAAGCTGCAGTTAAGGAATTTTTAAGTGAAACGTATTTTGAAAAATCCGTCATTGCAGTCAGGTTTGCGGCCAGGTTTCCCGTTTCAAAAAACGCCGCCTCACTGGAGAGAAAAGTGTTCCCCGATGAAGCTGTCCATGCGGCATACAATGATAAATCCTGAACGGATGAAGTCAGTGCCGGGAGGCTTGCCTTAAGGCCAGTCGTAATGCCTGAACTTTTTGTAAGCGGATATGCTGAGGTTGAAGGAGAAGGGTTTTTAAGCTTTGAAAGGGAAGCTGAATAAACGTTCATTCCGCCTTTAACCGTAAAGCCTCCCGCGTTAACGCCTGCTCCCCAGCGGAGGTCATTTAAAAGTGCATGATATTCCTGCAGGGAAGAGGCATCTGAAATAACTGAATATTCCGTGGCCGGAAGGGTAACGTATGAACGCAGGTCGAGGTGCGGAAAATTGAGCCTGAGTCCGGTATATGCAGAAACTTTTTCATCCGTGAATGATGATGAAAATTTGTATTCTGCAAAATTAAACGGTACTGCGCTGAGAAAAGTGCAGGGAAACAGAATTAAAAATATAAAAATCTTCATGCCTATATATAGGCAGAGAAAGTTTAAAAACTACCGGAATTGGTAAAAAAAATCGCCGTTCAGTCATTTTTTTTCTGACCGGACGGCGTAAAAACGGAGGTTTATACTTTTTTTAATTAATTTGCTTTTGCTGAACTGTTTACAACATAGCTTGGAGTTGATGCGAATGTATCGATCATTGCAACTCTTTTCTGCCAGTATTCGGCTTCGCTTGATGTTGTATACGGACCTACGCGTACACGGTAGTAGATCTTTCCTTTTGAATCTGTATATGTAAATACTTCGCTTGGAATCTTGTTTGATTCAAGTGTTGTTCTTGCTTCATCAGCATTTTTCTTGTTTGTATAGCTTGCAGCCTGTACCCAGAATCTGTCTGCAGGTTTTGGTGCAGCTTTTGCCTTAGGCTGTGCCTTTGCAGTCTGTTTCTTTGGTGATGCAGTCTGTGCAGGTTTTGTGCTTTTTACTTCTGCCTTTGCAACAGTTTCTGCTTTTGCTTTTGGTGCAGGAGTATAGTATGAATCATCAGTTACAGGTTTTGCTTTTGCCGTTTCGGCTGAAGACTGTGCTGTTGAAATCTGGTTTGCAGTATAATCATTTTTTGCTGTTACGCTTGATTCTGCCTGTGAAGGAACTTTAAGGGCATTAAGGTCAAATGTCGTTGTTCCCGTGCCGTATACGGTTGTGTTTGTTGAATAGACCGTAAGGCTGTCGCTTGTTACTGACTTAGGGGCTGCATTTTCGTTTGCGGCAGCAACTGAAGCAGATGGATCGAACCTGTCGTTTGAAAAATCCGGTCCTGTAGCCGGAGGCTGAGATTCAAAAGGACTTCTCGGAGCCTTGTTGTATGAAGGAATGTCAATGTTTACAAATCCATCCTTAACCGAATAAACGCTCTGAACTGTATCAGCGTTATTTGAAGGTGCATAAAGGATAACAGCTGCGCCTACAACTACGAGCAGAAAAACTCCTGCTGCAGCTACAATCCACAAAGTTCGTTTTTGTTCCATAATTTTTAAACCTCTTACTTAACTATCGGATTCTAAAATAAAAGGTTTAGGGGTTTTTGAAACTCTCAGTTCTTTATAATTTCAAGCGGAATTCCGGCTTCTCCGGCGGCTTTTGTGTAGTCTGCAAGAAGGTCTTTCTGTGAACTGAACCTTGAAAGAATCTGCCGGTACGGAAGTCCGTCGCGGCGGCGTGCGCGGATAAGTCTTTTGATGAACGGGGCAGTTACAAAAAGAATCTTTGAACACTTTTTGAGCAGCTCAGGAACCTTAAATAGAACGGTTGCATTGAGGATAACGTTCCTGCCGCTGTTTTCTCTGATAAAATCTTCGGTGAGCGAAATGATCTTAGGGTATATTATGTCTTCCTGCTTTTTGAGGAGGACGGGGGAAGAAAAAACAAGTTTTCCGAGTGCGCGGCGGTTTACTGAACCGTCAGGATTTAAAAGGTCTATGCCGGCTTCGTCTGAGTTCTCCTTAAAGGCTTCGAGAATTCTGTCCCGGCAGAGGCTTATGGCTTCGTGGGCTGTCCTGTCCATGTCGAGGGAGAGCCAGCCTTCCTTTTCAAGAGAAGTACAGATGTAATTCTTGCCGGCAGCCATCTTTCCGGTAACACAGATTATCAATGGAATTCTCCCCAGCATCTGCCGCTTTCAACTGAAACTTTCAGCGGAACGTTCAGTTTAACGGCATGTTCCATTTTGTCGGTTATAAGCGCAATCGTTGCACTGACTGCATCCGGGTTGTCCGGGCATTCAAGGATAAGTTCGTCGTGTACCTGAAGAAGCATCCTTGCGCCGGTCGGATTTGCCTTAAGGGCTTCGCTTACGTCAATCATTGCCTTTTTGACTATATCAGCAGCGCTTCCCTGTATAGGTGAGTTTTTTGCGATCCTTACGGCACCTTCTTTTTCCATTTTGTTTGACGAATTAATTGCCGGAATATAGCGTTTTCTTCCGCTGATTGTTTCGATATAGCCGTTCTGTACAGCCATGTCGATGTTCCTGTCAAAGAAGGATTTGACTCCGGAATAAATCCTGAAGTAGTTGTCTATAAAATCAGCAGCCTGAGTTCGTGAAATCTTGAGTTCATTTGCAAGCCTGAATGCGCTCATTCCGTACATGAGTCCGAAATTAAGTGTTTTTGCACTGCGCCTCATTTCTGCCGTTACGTTTTCCGGTGAAACTCCGTAAATCAGAGACGCTGTTGCGCGGTGAACGTCCGTGCCTGCGTTGAATGCGTCGCAGAGATTTTTGTCTCCGCTGAGGTGTGCAAGAACGACAAGCTCAATCTGTGCGTAGTCGACCGAAATAAGGATGCTGCCTTCGGGTGCCGTAAAAGCACTTCGGATGCGCCTTCCTTCCTCCGAGCGTACGGGAATGTTCTGAAGATTCGGGTCCTTTGAAGAAAGCCGTCCGGTTGCAGTTCCTGTCTGCATGAAGGTCGTGTGTATGCGTCCGTTTTCATCCGCGAGTTCCGGCAGGGTCTGTACGTAGGTTGAAAGCAGTTTTGCTCCTGCGCGGTAATCGAGAATCATTCCGGGAACAGGGTCGTATGGCCTGAGGCTTTCAAGTACGTCCGTGTCCGTTGAATAACCGGTTTTTGTTTTTTTGCCCGGCTTGAGGCCCCTTTCTTCAAAAAGAACCTGACTCAGCTGTTTGGGAGATGCGATGTTAAAATCGTGGCCGACAGCTTCATGAATTGCTTTTTCAGCAGCGGCAAGCTGAGCCTTGAGTTCTCCTTCGTATTTCCTCAAGACTGAAGAATCAAGATGAATGCCTTCAAGTTCCATGTCTGCAAGAACAGGAAGTACTTTCATTTCCGTATCCGTGTAAAGCTTTAAGAGACCTGAATCCGTGAGAACCTTTTCGTAGTGCTGCCAGAGCTGAAGCGTAAAGTCTGCGTCTTCTGCGGCATAGGCTGCTGCTTCATCAATCTTAACGTCGAGGAAAGTCTGGTTTTTGCCGACGATTTCTTCAAATTCAGTTCCCTTAAGGCCGAGTTTCTGTTCTGCAAGAGTTTCAAGGGAGTAGGGAGAACGGCCGGTTTTGTCGGGCTCACAAAGCCATGAAGCAATCATGGTGTCGCAGAGGTTTTCTATATGAACTTCAAGCCCGTTTGTGTGCAGTACCTTTATGTCGAATTTTGCATTGTGCATTATGATCCGGGTTTTTGAAGAAAAAAGCCTCTTAAGTTCTTCGAGTGCCTGTTTTTTTGGAATCAGCGGCGGGGCGAAAAGCGGATCTTCGTTTGTCATGAGCGGAACGTATATGGCTGTTCCCTTTTCGTATGCAAGTGAAAAGCCTGCAAGGTTTGCAGTAAAGGTATCAAGTGAATCCGTTTCCGTGTCAAATGCTGCCGTGCCTGCTTTTACTGCTGCATCGATAAAGCTCTTGAGATCGTTAAGGTCCGTGCAGGCCCTGTAGTTTCCGTGGTTTGGAACAAGGGTTAACGGTTCAGGGGGCGTTGCGGGGGTCTCCCCGCTGGAAGGGGAAGCGGAAGACGCAGCGTCTGGAGCGGGGGGGAGACTTTCCCCGTCTGTAAATGATGAATAGGTTTTTGCAAGGGCCGGAAGTTCGCGGGTAATCATTTCCTTTGCGAAGGCGTCAAAATCAAGTTTTTCTATATTATAGGCTTCAAAGCCGTCGTTTAAGGCTTCAAGCGGAACGTTTTCGCAGAGAGTTATGAGTTTTTTTGAGAGGAAGGCGTTGTCTTTGTTTGTGCGGATTTTTTCGCCGAGGGCGCCTTTTATCTGGTCTGCCGATGCATAGATATTTTCGAGGGAACCGTATTCAGATATGAGCTTTACTGCGCTCTTTGGGCCGACTCCCGGAACGCCCGGAACATTGTCTGCACTGTCACCAGTGAGGCTTAAGAGGTCAAGGAGCTGGCCGGGACGTACGCCCCATTCATCTGTAACTCCCTGTTCGTCAACTTCGGCCCAGGTTTTGATTTTGTCCGGCTTGAGCATGTGGATGTTTGCATTTGCAAGCTGCTGGAGGTCCTTGTCGGCGCTCAGGATTAAACAGTGGCGGGATTCCCTGTCACATTTGCGTGCAATCGTTGCGATTACGTCATCAGCTTCGTAGCCGTCCATCCTTACGACAGGGATTTTAAGTATATTGAGGAGTTCTTCGATTACCGGGAACTGAGCCTTGAGGTCTTCAGGAGTTTTTGCACGCGTTGCCTTGTATTCCTTGAACTGTTCATGACGGAAGGTCGGCGTGCGGCTGTCCATTGCGGCAATGAAATATTTTGGCTTGAAATTTTTAAGTATGAGGCTCAGGTTACGGAAAAAGCCGAAAACTGCACTGAGGTTCCGGCCTTTTGAATCTGTCAGCGGGTGAGAGAAGAATGCGTAGTATTCACGGAAAATCAGTCCGTAAGAATCAAGAAGAAAAACGGTTTTGTCATCGGTAAAATTATTCATTCCATGATTATAAAGCGTAAAGCCTTATGCCTCAAGGACAACTGATGACGAAACAGCTCCTCTTTCTGCATAAACTGAAGTTCTTCCGCGGTACGGGTTCATTGCGTTCATTCCGGCAAGCTGTCCGCGTATCTGGGTAATGTGTGCCCTGAGCAGGCTGCGGTTGCGTTCGTTCTGGATGAGAACCTTCTGCTGGAGGGAAGCGAGCTCTGCCTGCATTTTTTCGACGCTCATGCCGTCTGCCACAGGAATTCCGGGGCCGACTGCGACTGCGTTGTACATGTCCTGCATAGGTGCGATTACCTTCTGAAGGCTTGCAATGTTTGCTACAATCTGTGTTTCGAGTTCTGCGTGTGCGATTATTGCATCTCCGTCATCACACTCGATTTTGTCCTGCTGTTTTTCGAGGACATTGAGATATTCCTGGAATTTATTGCGCTGCTGCTGAAGAAGTGTCCTGAATCTCTTTAAGATTGCGATCCGTTCGTCAAGCTGTTCCTGTGTCAAGTTCATTTTGTTTCCTCCCGAAAATATGATCCTTATAATCAGCCCTGAATATTGAGCGACGCCTGTGATTTCTGTGCCATTGTATTGGCGGTTGAAGTTGCTGCAACATCCCAGGCGCTTTTGAGCTGGCCCATCATGTTGACGACAAATTCAATCTTCTTTTTGTCTTTGTTTATGTTTGCGCTCATGAGTTCCTGGTTAAAGAAAACGTAGAGCGACATAAGGTTCTGTGATATCTGTCCGCCTTTATCCATGTCGAGCGAAACCTGAAGCTCATTGATAATGTCCTGGGTTTTGACGATGAAATTTCCGAATTTTTCGATATTCGGAGGTAAGACTTTTCCGTCACTCTCAAAACATCCGAGGGCGCCGGTAAGATTTTTGATTGCGCCTTCGTACAGCAGAACTACAAGTTTTCCCTGACTTGCGGTTTTGACGTTTGCAGTCTGATAGGCTGCGTAAGGGTTTCCAAATGCCATAAAATTTCCATCCATGATTTAGGTCTATTGCTATAATTTTCGGCCTTAAAAAATAAAACATAAGAAATATGTTGAGAAAATGTTGCTTTTTCTCTATATTATATAATAGACGTTAATTTTTTATTATAGGGATATTTGTGTAAATGAGTGACAAAGACGACCGCAAAGATGACATTGATCCGTACAAATTCTTTAATTTCGGCGGCGATGACGATAAAAACAAAAAAAAGAACAGCCAGCCGAAGAAGTTTCCTTTCTGGGCGCTTCTTCTTGCAGTCATTGCGATAATCGGCTTTGTAAACATGTTCTCGGGTCCGAGGGCAGAGCAGGAATACATTGAATTCAGTGAATTCAAGAAAGAAATTTCTGACGGCAAGATCGTAAAGGTTGATATTACTGAAAATATCTTTACCGGTTATTATTCTGAGCCTGCAGAAACTGTAACACCGAACAGAAAAGTTCCTGCAATGACGGCCTGTGACGCACTGATGACAAATCCTTCAAATGCTCCTCAGGTAACCGTAAAAAAGAGTATCGGCGTAATTTCCGAGAACGTACTTAAATTCCTTGATGACCGCGTTGAAGAAACAAAAAATGCAGTTGATGCAGCCGGAAACAAGACGGTCCCGTTCAAGTACAGGTTTATTCCAAAGCAGTCAAATTATTTCCTCAGCATGCTTCTCCAGTGGATCGTTCCGCTCGGACTTATATTCATCATGTACTTCTTCCTGTTCAGAAAAATGGGCGGAGGCAGTGCCGGCGGAATGGGAATTTTCGGAGCAGGCTCTTCAAGGGCTAAGGCTGTTGACGAAGGAAAGGTTAAGACAAGATTCTCTGACGTAGCCGGCGTTGACGAGGCTAAGGATGAACTTGTTGAAGTCGTTGATTTCCTTAAGTCACCGAAAAAATATACTGATATCGGCGGTAAGATTCCTAAGGGAGTTCTTCTTGTAGGACCACCGGGAACAGGTAAAACCCTTCTGGCACGTGCAGTTGCAGGTGAAGCCGGAGTTCCGTTCTTCAGGATTTCAGGTTCAGACTTCGTTGAAATGTTTGTCGGTGTCGGTG
>DGTU01000088.1 GCA_002394465.1 Treponema sp. UBA4328
TAGTCATCGATGAAAACTTCGGTGTCCGTGTAACTGAAATCCTTTCACCTATGGAAAGGGTAAGTGACCTTCACTAAATAATTGAGAAGCAGCTGACATAAGTGGGGATTTGTGCCGGCTGCTTTTGATTTTTAATTATAAAACGGGTGGGACAATGTTCAAAAAATCTTTTTTTCTGATATCTTTATTTTTATTTTTTTCCTTTTTTGTATTTTCAGAACAGACATCAATTGACAATGCGACCTTAAGCACTCCTCAGGATGAAATCGTTTTGGGCAATGAAATTGAGGGCTACGATGCCGGAAATACCGACGCACAAAAAACTGATGAAGATACCGGGAGTTCAGTTCTTGCAGTTCTCGAGATGATATTTGTTCTTGCGATTGTCGTTGGGATTATCTACGCAATTTCACGCTTTTTCAAGAAATCAATGACCTCTGCAAATAATGATGATCCGTTCTTAAGGCAGGTATCAAGGATTATCCTCAGTCCTGGAAAAACGGTTCAGGTTGTAACACTTCTGGATAAAGCATATCTGATCGGCGTAACAGATAATAATATTTCACTTCTTGGTGAAATTGAAGACAAGGAACTGGTCAATTCAATGAACCTTTATTCTGACAAAAAGAGTAACACACCTAAGCCGAGGACATTTGCTGAAATACTTAATATCTTTATGCCTGGTTCTTCAAAAAAAACGGAAAGCGTTTTCAGCGGCAACAGAACGGATTCTTCGGATTTTCTTAAAAAACAGCGTGACCGTCTGAACGGGGAGAACTGACATGAGGAAGGCATTAAACTATTTTGTCCACCGTTATTTTGTAAAGATCCTCATTGCATCATTTATTACCTGTATATGTATTTTCCCTGTTGCTTCACAGTCTAATTTTTCTTCAAACCGTGCTGCGACGGGTACAATGGAAATGAGCCGCGGTTCTGTGGTTGTTCCGAATGTAGACATTAATATTACAAGTCCGCAGACAGGACAGCAGATGGCTTTTTCCGTAAGACTCCTGCTTCTTCTGACTGCACTTACGCTTGCTCCGAGCCTTCTGATACTTACTACATGTTTCCTGAGGTTCTCGATTGTACTGGACTTTATAAAGCGTGCGCTTTCACTTCAGCAGGTACCTCCGACGTCGGTTCTTAACGGTATTGCACTTTTCATGACGCTTTTCATCATGTGGCCTGTGTTTGAAAATATTTATGATAATGCCTATAAGCCGCTTTCAAATAATGAAATTACGATTGAGCAGGCATTTACTGAAGCTGAAGCTCCTCTGAGAATATTTATGTATAAACAGATGGGAAAAGACACGTCTTATATCAATATGTTTCTTAAGATGTCTAAGACTCCGCGTCCGGCAAATTTCAGTGAACTTCCGACTTATGTACTTGTTCCGGCTTATATTCTTCATGAACTGACGGTTGCCTTTAAGATAGGTGTCATTCTGTATATACCGTTTATCGTTATAGACATGGTAGTTGCAAGCATACTTATGAGTATGGGTATGATGATGCTTCCGCCTGTACAGATTTCGATGCCGTTCAAGCTGATGCTTTTCGTTCTTGTGGACGGATGGGGACTTTTGACCCAGCAGCTTTTTGTTTCTGTCGTAAGATAGGCTTATTCGGGAGGAAAAATGACAATAGGTTCGCTTGTATCTTTAATGCGCGGTTCCGTATGGCAGGTTTTTAAGCTTGCGGCTCCCGTTCTTGGCACTGCACTTGTTGTAGGCCTTATTATTGCAATTTTTCAGGCTACAACATCAATTCAGGAACAGACGCTTACATTTCTTCCAAAAATGCTGGTAATACTTGCAGCACTTGCCCTGCTCGGCGGATGGATGTTTGCTTCAATGCGCGGTTATACGCTCAATCTGTTTGAGATGATTCCACAGCTTGCAAAATAAAGCCGATGCTTGAGTCAATAGTCCTTCAGGCACCTGTTTTCCTGCTTGTCGGGGTAAGGTGCTTTGCTATGATTCTTACTCTTCCTCTGTTTTCAATGCGGACGGTTCCGCGAATGGCCAAGGTTGCCCTGGCCGGATATATGGCATTCCTTATCGTTCCGAATATTAATTTTACGCTTTATGAGCCTTATATCGGATCGGACGGCGCATTTTCAATGATGTATGTCCTTCTTCTTGCAGGAGAAGTGCTGATTGGTATTCTCATAGGATTTTACGTAAACATTATTTTTTCAGCTTTCAGTACTGCAGGACAGTTTTTTGCCTTTCAGATGGGCTTTTCTGCTTCGGAAGTATATGATGCGCTTTCTCAGGTCGAAAATCCGCTCATGGGACAGTTTTTTAACCTCGTTGCAATGCTGATTTTCATTCAGAATCAGTGGACCCAGCGTCTTTTCGGAAGTGCACTGACCGGAAGCTTTGAAACCCTTAACGTTATTTCACTTGTTCAGGGGCGGGAACATATAGTGACCTTTCTTCTTGGAAGCCTGACGGAACTTTTTGCAGATGCCTTTGTAATTGCGCTTCCTATAATGGGAACCCTGCTTTTGATTTCCGTTACAATGGGTATTCTTTCAAAGGCTGCTCCACAGATGAACCTGCTGTCGGAAGGCTTCCCGATAATGATTCTTCTGTCGTTTTTCCTGATTTCGGGACTGATTTCTCCGCTTTGTGATTACTTTATCGGTACTTTCGCGAGCGGATTCAGTCATCTTGAACGGCTGCTTGCATATTTCAGGAGGTGAGTGAATTGAGTTTCGATGACATTGACCTCCAGTGGTTTGCGGCTGAAGATGAAGGAAGGACTGAGGAGCCTTCAGAGTATAAACTTCATAAGGCGAGGGAAGAAGGCCGCGTTGCCAAAAGTCCTGAAATCGCATCTGCCCTTGTAATGCTTCTCGGAGTCGTTACGCTTCTTGTCATGGCTCCGGTCATGTGGAGATGGTGCAGGGAAATTTTTGTTTTTTATTTTTCAAGGATTACTTCTGCGCAGATGACACAGGGAACTTTTTATTCCGTGTTCCTGAACTACCTTTTAAAAATGATTCTTCCGATGTCTGCTATCGGAATAATAGCGGCTGTTGCTGCAAACATTATTCAGAACAAGGGTTTTATTTTTTCAACAAAACCCATTCAGCCTAATTTTTCTAAAATCGTACCGAAATTCGGTCAGTACCTTAAAAAAACGCTTTTTTCAATGGAAGGCGCATTTAATGTCGGCAAATCCCTTGTAAAAGTTGTTATTGTCATTATTGTTGCATACATAATTATCAGGTCAAATATTCCTGTAATACTGAATTTTATTAAAACTTCTTCAATTCCGCTGGCAGTGTCTCACATTGCATGGACTGCGGGAAAAATTCTTGTAACCGGTGCCATAATTTTTCTGCTGATTTCCATCCCGGATTACCTTATGCAGCGCCGTCAGTTTATTGAAAGCATGAAAATGACCAAGCAGGAACAGAAACAGGAATACAAGGAAATGGAAGGCGATCCTGAGGTTAAATCTCATCTTGAAGCTGCACAGAGACAGCTGCTTTCACAGAATATTCCGCGCGCCGTTGCAGAAAGTGACGTCGTAATTACTAACCCTACGCATTTTGCCGTTGCACTTAAATATGACAGTGCAGTTGCTGATGCACCGAAGGTTATGGCAAAAGGTGAGGATAATCTTGCCCAGAGGATTAAGGCTATTGCCCGTGAAAATGAAATTCCTGTAATTGAAAACAGGCCTCTGGCGCGTGGTCTCTATACAGATACAAGAATAGGTGATATAATTCCTACAGCATATTTTTCTGCGATTGCGGCTGTGTACGCACAGATTCAAAATCTAAAGAAAGCATAAAAGTAGGCTGAGTTGGGTGGGGATTCAATGGCTGAACTGAAAAAGGGAAATATTTTTAAAGGTCTTTCTAACAGTGCTGTTGCTGTTGCGGCCATTGTCATTATCCTTATGATTCTTATCCCTGTTCCGCCTGTGCTTCTTGACCTTCTGATGGTCTGTAACGTTGCTTTTTCTGTAATTATCCTTCTTGTAGTACTTTATACGCCTAAATCATCGGATTTTTCATCCTTTCCGCGGGTTATTCTCTTTGCGACAATATTCGGATTGGGGCTTAACGTCTGTTCAACGCGTTTTATAATCAGTAACGGTCATCAGGGATTTGATAAATTCGGCGGGAACATGATCAAGGCTTTTTCCAGCATTGTTGCCGGAGACGGTGTTACAAGCCTTGCAGTCGGAATTACGATATTCATCATCATAATAATCATTCAGACCATCGTCATTACGAAAGGTGCTACACGTGTATCTGAAGTAGCTGCACGCTTTGCCCTTGATTCTATGAATTCAAAAATGTTTGCCGTTGATTCAGAATTGAATTCAGGTTCAATTACGGAAGAACAGGCCAGGGAAAAAAAGGCTGCAATTCAGAGGGAAAGTGACTTTTACTCTGCAATGGACGGTTCTTCAAAGTTTGTAA
>DGTU01000018.1 GCA_002394465.1 Treponema sp. UBA4328
ATATGATTGATGATGACCACTTTGCTCTTGTTGTTGGAGACGTTAGTGGTAAGGGAGTTCCGGCAGCCCTCTTCATGGTAATTACAAAAACATTATTGAAAGATACTGCAGCTAATGAACTTGACCCGGCTAAAATCTTTGAACATGTAAATTCAATTCTGTGTGAAGGAAATGAGAGTGGACTTTTTGTTACCTGCTGGATGGGAATTCTGACACTTTCAACAGGCGAGCTGAAATTTGCAAATGCAGGACATAATTCACCGATTATTGTTCAGACTGGCGAAATCAAATATCTGAAAACAAAGCCAAATCTTATGCTTGCCGGAATGGAAGGTATTCCGTACACAACTCACAGCATAAAGGTTTCCAAAGGTGACAGACTTTTTATTTACACAGATGGCGTAACAGAAGCGACCGATGCTCAGAATGAACTTTATGGTGAAGAGCGCCTGCTCAAGGTTATGCAGACAATTGATGATAAGAGCCCTCGCGAGGTAATTGGAATTGTCCGTGACGATATAAACGCATTCGTAAAAGATGCGCCACAGTTTGACGATATTACAATGCTTGAGATGAGTTATACAGGACGCTAACAGGGAGAGAAAATGGAGCTGAAAGTAAAGGCATCTGATGAAAGTTTACAGGCTGTAAATGATTTTATTCATTCTTCTCTTCCCGCTGGTTGTGACATGATGGTTTTGAATCAGATTGATTTAGCCGTGGAAGAAATCTTTGTAAATATTGCGCATTACTCTGGTGCAGAAGAAGCTGATATCTCCTGTGTGTTTGAATATGGTGGTGATGATAAGGGTGTTCTTGAAGTGATTTTTAGTGATGCAGGAAAACCTTTTGATCCGCTGGCAAAAGAAGACCCGGATATTACCCTCAGTGCAGAAGAGCGTAATATCGGCGGGCTTGGTATTTTCCTTACAAAGAAATTTATGGACTCAGTTGAGTATGAATACTCTGGCGGAAAAAACAGATTAAAGTTCAGGAAGAAGATTATTCTACCGTAAGAATACTATCCATACCGGTTGCTTCGAGAACCTGCTTTGTGAAGGCAGATGGAGAGCGGATAATCATTTTACCGCCGGTTGGAAGCATGAGCTTGTGAGCAAGTAAAACAACGCGGAGTCCCGCACTGGAAATATACTGAATATTTGAAAGGTTCAAATAAAGAGTCTGAGTATCTTTTGCAATCTGCTTAAGCTTTGCTTCGAGTTCTGGCGCAGTACCTGTATCAAGGCGGCCGCTGATTACGAGTTCGAGAGAATTAGCTGTTTTGTTTTCTGTGATAGTCATATTTTTATTCCTCTTATAATTTAATTACATTGTTTCGCCAAGGGCGCTGCAGCAAACTCTAAAGCCAAGGCTGCTGCTCTTTCCGTTTGGTGCACTTCCACTGCGGTAGAAAACAGTACACTGCTGAGGGTCATCAAGCCAGCTTCCGCCGCGTTTTACGTGCATGTCGCCAGTACTAGGTCCGTGCGGGTTAGTCTGAGCGCCGCTCGGTAAGTTAGGAACGTAGTAGTCCCAGCACCACTCAGCAACGTTACCACACATATCATAAAGCTTAAGACCATTAGGATCTTTAGTTGCAACATCATGACTTGTGATACCACTGTTTTCTCCATACCAGGCAACCTGATTAATATTCTGGCTTCCTGCATAAGGATTTGGAGTAGAAGTCTTTCCATCGCGGGCAGCATATTCCCATTCAGCTTCAGTTGGAAGACGGAAACCGTTTGCAGTAAAGTTACAGTTAATGCGCTTCCATACAGGGCTGGTTGCTTCGAACATGCTTAAATCAGTTGATGTACCAATGCTGTAGCAAGGCATAAGACCGTTGAGCTTACTGAGCATATTGCAGTATATGATTGCTTCGCACCAGTTTACACTTTCAACAGGGCGGTTTTCGCCTTCAAGTTTCGAAGGATTTTTTCCCATAACGTGGGCGTACTGCATCTGAGTAACAGGCACTTCGCTCAAATAGAAACTTACCAGAGTTACAAGACTATTGTGAGAGCCGCCGCCCATTACAAACTGTCCACCAGGAATCAAAATCATCTTAGGATTCTTGCCGATTGCAACACGTGGCTTTTCCGAGCTCTGGGCGGCGCCATCGCCTTCCTTTACAACGCGAACCGGAACACCACAACGCGAACAGAATTTATCCATAGTGCTGAGCGCATTACCGCATTCTTCACATGAGCGTAAAACTTTTATATCTTCATTTGCCGGATATCCGCAATTAAAACAAAAATGAGCTTCATCAGGAAGCATTGTGCCACATTTGATACATTTCATAGCATCTATTATAAACCATATCCCGAAATTTAGGAAATTTTATCCTGTTAAAGAGACTATTTAATGGTCCTAGTTTCCAATGATTTTTCTGAGCTCGTTCAGGTCTCGGGTAAGAGTTTTATCTCCGGGGAAGTCGGCAAGGCCCTTTTCCAGAATCTTTAACGCATTTTCATAGCGGCCCTTGTTTGCTTCCTTTGCAAAATCATTATGAATAAGCGCAATGCAGTTTGAATAAAAGCCCTGATTCATTTTTTTGATGCTCGAACTTTGCGGTAACTGCTGAACTGCCGCTTGAGACTCTGCATAGCCGGTAGTGTAGTCGCGGTTTCTCATATATTCATTTAAGATTTCAAGCCACGCATTTTCCAGATAGAGGTCGGCGCGTTTCTGCTGTGCGCTTGTAAAAGCTTCAGACATTTTCAGATTGGCAATTGTCGTAAGCTGTTCGCGGTAGGTCTGCCCCTGAGTCTTTGAAAGAATAAAAATATCTGCCAGAGTTTCATGCGCTTTACTTAACTGAGATTTTGAAACATACGGACTCAAGTTTTTGTAAGATTCTTCTGCCTGAGAAAAATTCTTTTCCTGAATACAAAGTACAAAAAGATTGTTAAAGCAGGTATCCATATTTTTCTGAAGAAAATCATTGTTTCCCCAGCGTTCAATAAATCGGTTAAACCATTCCAGCATTGAGTCATATTCAGCGGCAGAGTCCGGACGAACATTAATATAATTACACGGAAGAATATCCAGTTCACTGCGCACAAAGGCTGAGCCCACAGACTCTTCCGTACGTACAGCATCAAAGCGGGCAGCCCCAAGCGGCACAGCTTTAAAATAATCTTTAGTCTGGATATACTCTGAACACAGGTTACCGGCAATTAAGCCTGTAAAAACTCCGTCGCTTACCTGCTTGCGGTTCGCGTAATATTTTTTAGGAACCACATAATATTTTTTTATCTGATTTTCGTTTTCAATTTCTTCTTTGCTTCCAGGATTAAAGCCATAAGGGTTTGTTGTTTCAATATCAATCTTCTTTGTTTTGCCCTCTACATCTGAAGGAACATAAAGAGAACAGAATGCGTGCTCCGTTGTGTGCTGTCCGCAAACCTGAAGTCCTGCGGCCTTTGCAGCGGCAAGGTAAAGCACGGCAGAAGAAACACAGTTGTAGGTACCGCTTTCAATTGCAACGTTCAGCCTTGTCTGATTCAAAGAATATTTTTTCAGATAGTCTCGGTATAAGTATTTTAAGATAGCGCGACCGCGTTCTTCTTCAGAAAGAGCCTGCATTTCCTTTGAGGTTACTTCTGCTTTGATTTTCTGGAAAGCTTCAAAACAGCGCTGCCAGCTTTCACTCCCCGGAGTACATTCAGAAAATCTCATTCCCATTTCAAAAACTTCATCTGCTGAATAAACTTCTGGAGCTGTGTTGGTGTGAAAAACATCATCAATAGAAAAAAGCGGTTCAAAAGACGGATGTTCAAATGCCCCTAAAAAAGAGCAGAAAATAAGTGCGGAAATCAATAAAAAGACAATTCTACGCATAAAACCCTCGCTGCAAGTAGTATAACGCAGAAATGTTCTTTTTTAATAGAGATTTTGACATTGTAAAAATCATTTATTCCCTTTATATTTTTTAACAGATTATTTTATGAGAGGTGTATATGAAAGTTCTTTTAGTGAATGGAAGTCCACGTTCAAAGAGTAATACTCTGCTTGGTTTGTGTGAAATGGAAAAGATTTTTAATGCACAGGGCATTGATACTGAAATCATAAATATTGGAAAAAAAGATATTCACGGCTGTATTGCCTGTGGAAGATGCAACGAACTTGGTAAGTGTGTTTTTGATGATGTTGTAAATGAGTTTGCAAAGCAGTTTGAAGAAGCTGATGGTATTGTTGTAGGTTCACCTGTTTATTATTCGGCTCCAAATGCAACTGTGCAAGCTTTCTTACAGCGCCTTTTTTACAGCAGTCATTTTGATAAGACTATGAAGGTTGGTGCAGGATTTGTTTGTGCCCGCCGTGGCGGTACAACTGCTTCTTTTGATGTTTTGAATAAGTTTTTTACGATAAGCGGAATGCCTATTGCTTCAAGTCAGTACTGGAATAATATTCACGGAGGAGCCCCTGGCGAGGCTGCTGACGATGCAGAAGGTATGCAGACCCTCCGCGTGCTTGCCCGCAACATGAGCTTCCTTATCAAGTCTATTGCTCTTGGAAAGAAGCAGTTTGGCTTACCTGAAAAAGAAGATCATGTCTGGACAAATTTTATTTAGTCTTCAACGTATTTGCCAGTAATCTTTCTTGCTATGTAAACGAACGGAGTATCAAGCAAACTTGTTGCAATGTAGATTACGTAGCATGAAAGTGTGATGCTACAAAGTTCTTTGAAGCTGTAGATTCCGAGGAATGCACCAAAGTTGAAAAGAACAATGTTTACAAACTGAGAAATCAATGTAGAAAAGTTGTTACGGAACCAGAGCATTTTTG
>DGTU01000123.1 GCA_002394465.1 Treponema sp. UBA4328
ATTCCATTACAATGCGGTCTTCACAGTCTGCCTGGGTAGCAGTAAATCTATAAGAAGTCGGTTTAAAAATGTTTTCCCGGTAAAAGCCTATCTTACCCTCAAGATTGTGGATGAAAACAAAGGCGCAGGTCTCTTTATAAATATCTTTTCCAAAGGCAACAAGACTCTCTTTACGTTCCAGAGCCCCGCCTGCTGAACCTCCTGCGACCATGATATCAGTTCCATCCAGGGCTTCTTCAAAGGTATCGAGTACAAGCTCCTCCCCTTTTCCAAAGGCTGTCATGAATTCAAGGCAGCAGGTATTTTCATACGAATAAAGCTTATCCAGGGCTTTTTTAATATGAGCCTTATACATGGCGGGATGGCGGTCAATATCAAAAAGCAAACCGCCTGAAACCTCTATGCCATAATTAACGGCAAGTACTGAAGCCCCGCAATGACTGTAGCCCTCTGAATTAAAATTAACATAGGTAGAAGAACCAATTACCAGACAGTCGGGGTATCTGGCTTGAAGCTTCTGAGCAAAAAACCAGAGCAAATCAATTTCCGAAAAAACAATGATGAGTATGGGATTTGCCTCATAAGAATCAAGCTGAGTTTGGATTTCGGAGTAAGCTTCTTCATGAACAGAACTTGATGTAAGTGCAACAACACATCTTTCCACAAAGCTTCTCCTTTTTTATGAGCGTTTATTTTCACGGAAGAAGAGCATGAGAACCTTCATCATGGCCGGCATATCGACAGGTTTTACCAGATATGCATTTACGCCACAATTAAAGGCACGGGTCTTTTCTTCCGGCAAGGCATCTGCGGTAACAGCAACGATTGGAATCTGAGAAATGCGGGAATCCTTAAAGTTCCTGATGATTTTTGTAGTTTCATAGCCATCCATAACCGGCATCTGCAGATCAAGAATGACAAGCTCGTAGGTTCCCGGAGGACTATCACGGAGCTTTTCAATTGCAAAGGAACCGTCAATAGCTTCATCAACAATAAAGCCTTCCTCAAGCAGTGCGGCCACAAGAATTTCACGATTAAGCTGATTATCATCAACAACAAGAACGCGGCGACCTTTAAAGTCGTAAACAACGACATCCTGTTCTTCTTCAATTTCTGTAAGGGAAGGAATTGTCAGAGGAATGCTTACGGTAAACTCGGTTCCTTTTCCAAGTTCACTCACAACATCAATCTGACCGCCAAGAATCTCTGTAAGAGATTTTGCAATTGTAAGGCCAAGACCGGTTCCATCAACCGCAAGAGGAGAAGTTTTATCGCGGGCAAAAGGCTCAAAAACATGCTCAACGAATTCCGGAGTCATACCGCAGCCTTCATCCTTTACATGAAACTCATTTAAAATGACGCCTTCATCCTCTGTAGAAAGCTGAATTACGGAAATTGAAATGCTTCCTCCCTCATAAGAATATTTTACGGCATTGCTTACAAGGTTTAAAAGAATCTGATTAAGACGAATCGTATCGCAGGAAAGAACATCTTCATCAAGCATGCTGTAATCAAACTTGATTTTAAGCTTTTTCTGGTCAATTTCGTGCTGCAAAATCTGACATACATTTTCAATGATTGCGTGAATGCTGGAAATTTCCTCTTCAATTACAGTCTTTCCACTGTCAATCTTGGAAATGTCCAGTACTTCATTAATCAGATTCATAAGGTGGCCGGACGCCCTGGATATTTTTGCAAGACAGTCCTGCAGCTTTTCCGGATTATCGATATTCTTTTTTGCCAGTTCAGTAAATCCTATGATTGAATCCATAGGGGTACGGATATCATGAGAAACGTTCGAAATGAAATTCTGCTTCTGTTTTATGGCATCATTTGCATTTCGTATTGCAGTTGTAATCGTATTCTTTTGCTTTTCATAAATATACTTCTGATATCTGAAGATTGATGCAAATACGACAACTACCGCAATCATGGTTACAACCATATCGGTCAAAACCATTTTCATGCTGGACATTTTCAGAATTACTTCTGGATGATAATAGGTATAAATAACCAGCCCTATGAATTCCAGGATGCTGATTATGAATACGAAAATACAGCTTCTTCCCTTAATTAAAAGAAAGGGGAATACAAAGCCCATAAGACACCACAAAGGCATACCGCTTTCTATTCCACCGGATGAAACAAATAATAAAGGAAGGATTATGTTATTGAAAAGGATTGAAAATATTATGATGGCAGTCTGAGAACGTTCCAGCTTGTTTGCTACCCAGTATATGAGAACAAAGAAAAGCAGACATATAAGGGAAAGGATTTGGGTAAGAACATTTTGATGCATGCTAATGGAGATAACGCAGGCAAAAAAAACTCCGAGCATTCCTACCAGAAGGATAAGATTGAGAAGCCGGTGTTGAATGTCATGCTGCTCTCCGAACAAACGTCTGATCAATTTGTTTTCTTTTAGCATATCATTTTATTATAACATTACTCTCATACTTTTTCAAAATAAAAATCCACTGCATGGCTTAAAAAAACTTGCAGTGAAATTGCCTTTAACCTATACTGATTCTTATATAATAAAGGAGATGTAAGTTAAATGCAGAATTCTTTTTTCACTGAACGTATGTGCCCGGAAAATCCAAAATGGACTCAGGCAAATAAGCGCGAGATTGAGCTTTATGGAAGAAATAATGAAATTCGAACTGATTTTGAACGCGACTACACCAGAATTCTGCATTCACAGGCCTATAGAAGATTAAAGCACAAGACTCAGGTTTTCTTTGCCCCTCACAATGACCACATCTGTACAAGAATGGAACACGTAATGCACGTTGCTTCCGTAGCCACGACCATTGCAAAGTACCTGGGGCTTAACGAACAGCTTGCCGGGGCAATTGCAATGGGCCATGACATAGGCCACGCCCCTTTTGGACACCACGGCGAAGACTGCCTTAATAAGTTCCTCGAACAGAAGGAAGGTCATAATGCACCTAAAAAATTCTGGCATGAAAGGAACAGTCTTTTTTTTGCTGATTTTATTGAAACTCTGCCGGACCCTAACGGTGTAGAACAGCCCCTTAATTTAACCTATGCGGTAAGAGACGGCCTTATATGCCACTGCGGAGAAATTGACCAGCAGGGAATAAAACCCCGCGAAAATACCATTAACCTCTACGACATAAAACAGCCGGGACTCGTACAGCCTTACACCTGGGAAGGATGTGTCGTTAAATTGAGTGATAAAATTGCATTTCTCGGAAGGGACATTGAAGACGCGGCAACCTACCACATTCTGGACATGGGATCGTACAGGGAACTTCGTGAAATCGTTACCGAAACCCTCGGCTACACAAAAAAAGGAACACCCCTGTCACACAGAAGCGGACGTGCCGTAAACACGACAACCCTAATAAACGACCTGATAGTCGACCTGTGCGAAAACAGCAATCCGGAAGAAGGCCTGTACTTCAGCGAACAGTATGCAGCCTTCATAACAAGACTCAAGAAATTCAGTTATTCAAATATTTACAATCACTGGAAACTTGTAGAATTTCAGAAATACGCAAAACTCGTTCTTGAAACAATCTACAACATCCTGATAAAAACCCAGATCTACGCCCGGAACGGACGCCTCCCGAAAGTAATGTCCGGCTACCCGAACCTGAGCCAGACCTTCCTCGACTGGATAGTGTGCTACACAAATTTCACCCCGAAAGAAGACGACAACGACCGCCTCAAGCGCCTCAAGCTGAAAAGCCAGACCACCTGCATCTTCGACATAAACGACAGCAAATCCTGGCAAAAATGCGTCATAGAATATATTTCCGGTATGACAGATGACTTCGCAATCGAATGTTACAACGAAATAATAAGTTTTTAAGAGCCACGAAGCCGGAAATATATTCGATACACATTGCGCCATGGAGGGCGCCGGTACAGCACTTACCATGAACGACAGAAGCGAATGCTTCTGTTCAGCGACACGAGGTCGCGCGCATGACAGATGATTTTGCAATAGCCTGCTATAACGAAATTATAAGCTTCTAAGAGCAACGAAGCCGGAAATATATTCGATAAACAATGCGTCATGGAGGGCGCCACAAAAGCACTTGCCCTGAACGACAGAAGCGAATGCTTCTGTCAGCGACACGAGGTCGCAAAAAGTTCAGGATGATACTCAAAGTGCATGTTGTCATAGATTATCCAGTTTCCGCCCCAGATAAATCCTTCATCTGCAAAAATATCAATCACCTTTGCCGGCGGAGTCCATCTCTGCGACAGCGGAACTTTCATCCAGTTTTTAGGATTCCTCTCTTTTTCCCAGTTCCAGAAAATCGCCTTTCCGCCGAGTTTTTTAGGAAGAATGTCTATTGCAATTCCATAGCTGTGGAATGACTTTCTGTCCGTCCCGCCGATTATTCGCCAGTTATATGCATCAGCAGATTTAACGGAAGAAACAAAGGTCTTTATTTCCTGATCTGTCTCAGCAGCAAGCTGTATCTGTTTTTCAACTCTCTTGAGTGCCGGCAGTACCCGTTCATGAATCTTTGTTGATTTTCCAAGGAATTTTGTACTTACGATATGATCTTCGATTATAATCTGCGATTTTGCCGCATAAAGGAAATCATAGAAAAACATCGGTGTTCCTGACTGGGACATCCGGCTGTCAGCCGAACCGAAATCCCTCACGGCTTCGATTTCTTCTTCCGTATACGATGAAGGATCCTTTATTTCCCTGGAATATTTGTAGATGAGCGGCCAGTAATCATCTTTTTCAGAAAACTTATCTTCTGGAAGGAACCTTGAACCGGCCCACCAGAACACGGCCTTTTTTCTGTCGTCAGCTTTATCCGGGAAAACCGGAGCAGTTACCGAAATCTTCCAGTCTTCATATTCCGCAATGAATTGTGCATCAAACGTTACGTCGGGATAAGATTCCCTGAAAACGGCAAGTCCTTCCGGCTCTGCAGGCTGTGTTTCTGGAGCAGTAAATTGAGCGAACCTCAATACGCATACAAAAACACAGGCAGCAGAGAGAATAACAAGTAAAAGCCAGAAGAAAATTGTCTTACAAATAAGCGTTAAATTCCTACGAAGTGTGTATTAACCTTGTCCTGTACATAGGCGATGAAGTCTTCGAGCTTCATTGTCTTCTGCTCAAGGCCACTTGACTGGCGGAAGCGGACAGAGACTGTCCTCTCTTTCTTTTCGTTTTCGCCGACAATCAGGATGTACGGAGTTTTGTGTTCCTTTGTGATTACCTTGATTTTGCTTCTCATGTTGTCGCTTGAAAGATATGCGTTACTTCTGATGTCTGCCGCAAGCAGAGCCTCGTTGACTTCTTTTGCGTAGTCGTCAAAGTCGTTTGTTACAGGAACAACTGCTGCCTGCTCGAATGCAAGCCATGTCGGGAATGCACCGGCGAAGTTCTCGATAAGAATACCCAGGAAACGCTCGAAAGAACCGAGGATTGCACGGTGGAGCATAACCGGATGATGTTTCTGGTTGTCAG
This sequence comes from Treponema sp. UBA4328, assembly GCA_002394465.1. Lineage (GTDB taxonomy): Bacteria > Spirochaetota > Spirochaetia > Treponematales > Treponemataceae > Treponema_D. The sequence continues at coordinate 5,474 of DGTU01000123.1, forward strand.
CTCCGATGTATGTTGCGTCAAGGCGTTCTGCGCTTGGAAGCTGGAAGTCAGCCTGGATTGTACCGCACTGCCATTCTCGTCCCAGGCAGTCATAAAGCTTGAACTCAAGTTTCGGGCCGTAGAATGCGCCTTCGCCCGGCTGAATTTCGTATTCAAGGCCTGCTTCGTGACATGCATCTGCGAGGGCTTTTTCTGCACGCTCCCAGGTTGCCAAATCGCCTACATGGTCTTCCGGCATTGTAGAGAATTTTACGACCAGATCATCAAATCCAAAGTCGTGATAGACATTTTTAAGAAGCTTACAGAATTTTGCAACTTCTGAACCGACCTGCTCTTCTGTACAGAGAATATGAGCGTCGTCCTGAACGAATCCTCGGACACGCATAACGCCGTGCAAGGTTCCGCTCGCCTCATTCCGGACATCGTGACCGAACTCAGCAAGTCTCAAAGGAAGGTCTTTATAAGAACGCTGCCTGCTCTTGAAGATTTCAAGTGCTCCCGGACAGTTCATCGGCTTGATTGCAAAGAGGCGTTTTTCTGATTCAGTGATGAACATGTTGCGCTGATAGTGATCCCAGTGACCGCTCCGCTCCCAGAGACTGCGCGGCATGATTGCAGGAGTGTTTACTTCCTGATATCCGTCTCGGCGAACCATCTTTCGCATGTAATCCTGCATTGTGGTGTAGATTGTCCATCCGTTCGGGTGCCAGTAAACCTGACCCGGATTCTCGCTGTCTACATGGAAGAGGTCCATCTCAGTTCCGAGTTTTCGGTGGTCTCGTTTTTCTGCCTCAGCGAGCATCGTGAGATATTCTTTGAGGTCGTTCGGTTTTTCGAAGCAGAGAGCGTAAACTCGTGTGAGCATCGGGCGGTTTGAGTCTCCGCGCCAGTAAGCTCCTGCGATTTTGTCAATCTTGAAAGCCTGTGCGTTGATTTCTTTTGTTGTTGCGACATGAGGACCACGGCAAAGGTCGAGGTAGCCGTCCTGCTCGTAAGTTGAGATTGTCTCGCCTTCTGGCAAATCTTTAATCAGTTCGACTTTGTAAGGCTCGTCTGCGAAAAGTTTGAGTGCTTCTTCTTTTGAAACTTCCCTGCGGACGAATTCTGCACCAGTCGCAAGAATCTTTCGCATTTCTTTTTCGACTGCCTGAAAATCATCTTCGGTCAATTTTTTGGTAGCGGTGGAAAAGTCAAAGTCATAATAAAATCCATTGTCGATAGCCGGACCGATTGCAATCTTGGTTCCCGGAAACAAATGTTTGATGGCTTCTGCCATAACATGTGCGCAAGAGTGACGCACAATCTGAATTTTTTCATCAACTGCCATAATTGTACCTTCTGTTAAGCAAGCGTCTGTATGTTTTTCAGCGCTTCATTTTTTATTTTCACAGGAAGCCGTGCTTCCGTAAATGTCTTACTAGAATATCGCTTTAAAAGGTTTTCTTCAATCACTATAATTATCCGTGGTATGTACGAAATAGAACTAAAGGCACATGTACAGGACAGAAAATCCCTCCTCAAAACCCTTTCAGGGTTCGCAGAATACTCAGGCACAGTCCGCAGGGAAGATACATATTATGCCATTGAAGCTTCCGGCCGCAAAATTTCAGCACGCATAAGGCAGGAATCAAAGGCAGACACCGGTGAAATAGAACTTGAAAATCCCGTTCAGCCGAAAATTCTCCTTACGTACAAGCGCAAGGAACTTAAAACCGGGAACAAGGGAGTCAGGACAGAGGTTAACGACGAAAAGGAATGCAGCCTTTCTTCACGGGAAGCACTTGAATGCCTGCTTCTTGATACGGGATACAGGATTTCCCACACAAAAGTTAAGACCGTAATTGATTTTAAGTTTGAAAACGCAACAATCGAAGTCTGCACTGTAGAAAAACTCGGTGACTTCATTGAAATTGAAATTCTGTCACCTTCAGATGACGCAGAAACAGTTGCCGGCTTTCAGCAGCAGCTCAGGGCAATCCTTGCCAGATGCGGAATAAGCGAATCAGAAATTGAAGAACGCTACTATTCCGACATGCTCAGGGAACTTGAATCAGAAACAGATTAATCAGCCGGATACAGAATGCCGCCGATTGCTTCACTGAGTTCAACGAGGTTCAGCGGTTTTTTAAGGAACAGCTTTACTTTATATTCTGAAATCCTGCTCTCAATGTCAGCATCTTCAAGCGCAGTTACGACAATTATCGCAGGATTATTAAAGCGGGAATTTGTGCTTATGCGCCTGCAAAGGTCAAAGCCGTCAACTCCCGGCAGGTTAAGGTCAAGGATAAGGCAGTCTATCGGATGCTCTGTCATCTGAGAACCCGCATCAAAACCGTCAAAGGCCTGATAAATCGTCAGGTTGTCAAATTTCTTTTCCATGTACCTGGCAATTACCGTATTAAGTCCTCTGTCATCATCTACAATCAGGAGATTTTTGTTTTCATGACGCGACATGGCACAGACAGCAAGAAGTTCCTCAGGAATACGCATTTCACGCTTCTTCATGAATTCAAGAAGGTCATCCGGATAAACCCTGAACTGTCCGCCCGGCGTCTTGAAAGCAGTCAGATAACCGCTTCTGATCCAGTTGATTGCAGTCTGATTAACTACACTGCAGATGTTTGCAACTTCAAGTGCGGAAAAAACTACGGGTTTCTTTGATTTGCCAGCCATATCTCCAATCTATCAAAAAACTCTAATGAATTCTACACTTCATCATCAGACTCAGGCGTTTTTGACATAACTTTTGTAATCATTTTGTATGGGAAACCGGAATCTGCCAGAAATTTAATAAGTTTCTCCCCGGACTTTTTCCGGCACGCCTTCAAAAATGCCCTCCGGCAGATTTCTTCTTCATCATTATCCGCAAAAAACTCATCCAGAGCCTGCTGTGCCGTCTGCCGTGATATTCCCCGTACCATTAGTTCAGAAGCAAGCCGTGTCCTTCCCTGAAGCTTTGTTGAACAGTGCATTCTCAGCCAGCTTGTAGCATACCTTTCATCACTCAGGTATTTTTTGTTTTCCAGGTAATCAAGCGCCATTTCAATGTATTTTTTTCCGTATTCTTTCTGCAGAAGTTTTCTGGTCAGCCCGGCACGACTCTGTTCACAGCGGGCAAGATAATCCTCAGCCTTCCGTTCAGCAGCAAAGGCAAGGGCCGCATCGGCAATTTCATTTTTTTCGTCTTCAGTTACCGTTTCACCGGCACAAATCCGCTCGGGCGGAAGTTCCCTCAGATACGAAAGCCTCAGATACACGCAGTCAATTTCATCCGTAAAAACCCTTGCTGCGTCATCACTGAGCATTTCAACGCTTTCTATTTTCATTTCTTCTCCGTTTTATTACGGGCGTCTCCCTTCGCTCCGCTCCGGGCCGGGTGCTTGCTGCAACTCCTCGCCTTCTGCTCCGGTGTTTCCGCAACGCCCCCTGACGCATCTGTAGTTCAGGACATTCAGGGCATAAAAAAAACCGGCATAAATGCCGGTTTGTAAACACGTAAATTAGCGCTTTGAGAACTGGAAGCGGCGGCGTGCACCACGCTGACCATACTTCTTGCGTTCAACCATGCGGCTGTCGCGTGTAAGATATCCGTTTGCCTTGAGTGATGTGTGTGAATCCGGATCAATCTGGAGCAGAGCTCTTGAGATTCCGTGGAGGCAGGCTGCAGCCTGACCGTTAAGACCACCACCAGTAACGTTGATTACGATATCAAATTTTTTCTCGTTGCTTGTTACGAGAAGCGGCTGGTGAACAACGCGAACCTGTCCTTCAGACTTGAAGTACTCAGCTACGTCCCTGCCGTTTACTACGATTTTTCCTGAGCCGTCGCGAACAAATACGCGAGCTACAGATGTCTTTCTTCTACCTGTTCCAATAGCAATATTTTTTACTGACATTATAAGCTCCTGTTATATTTCGAGAGGTTTTGGATTCTGTGCTGCGTGTGGATGCTCTGCACCTGCATATACCTTGAGGTTACCAAGCATTTTGCGTCCAAGACGTCCGTTAGGAAGCATTCCGCCGATTGTCAATGTCAACGGTTCTGCAGGCTTTTTCTCGATGAGTTTCTCGAAAGTTACCGTGCGGAGACCGCGTACGAAACCTGTGTGATGACGATAAACCATTTTCTGTTCTTTTCCGCCAGAAACAGCTACCTTATCAGCATTGATGATAACAACAAAATCACCCATTTCCTGGTTAGGAGTGTAAGTTGCCTTGTTCTTTCCACGGAGAACTGCTGCAGCTTTTGCAGCTACGCGTCCGAGTGGTTTTCCAGCAGCGTCGATGATGTACCAGTCACGCTTCTGTTCGTAATCCTTAACGAAGATAGTTTTCATGTATATACCTTTAAATTAAAAAAGTCTTAATGCGTATTTTTGATCTGCATCTTCAAAAAAACACATATGGCAGATGATGAGCACTCACCTGCCATGAATATACGGGGACGATTAATATAAATTTTTTACTTAAATTAGTCAACAGCCGGAATAAACTCCGGCCGTTTATTTTTTTTATTTAGAAGCTTCTTCTGCTTTTTTTGCAGCGATTTCTTCTTTTCTGGCTTCCTTTTTGTCTTTCAGGTCAGCAATACCGATGAAAAGAGCAATGAGTCCGATGAATCCTGCAAGACACGGAGCTGCACCCTTAAGGAAGTTTATAATTTCTGCGCTCCATGCAAGACCATACATGTCAGCAGGAAGACACGCAAATACCGTAAAGGCGATAAGAAGTAAACCGACAAGAATTGCAACCATAATGAACCTCGTTTTTATTGAAATATACAAAAATTATCACACACCTCGGGCGAAAATTCAAGCATGTTTTTTCCGCGCTTTGTGCGCAAAGTTGAAGAATAAGTTTTAAACTGATATTATTAACGCTATGTTTAATTTCAGGCAGGCATTTACCCTTACGCTTCCGGTTTTATCCGGCTACATTGCAATCGGCATTCCTTTCGGACTGATGGTTACGCAGGCACATTTTCCGTGGTGGCTTGCGGCTGTAATGAGTCTCTTCATTTATTCAGGAACCGGCCAGTACATCGCCATTGCCTATTTTGCAAGCGGCCTTGCTTCAGAATCTACATTTCTGACCTTTCTTCTTACCCTGCTCGGAATAGAATTCTTCGTAAGCCTCAGGCACAGTTTCTACGGGATTTCCCTGCTCGACAAATTCAAGGATACGGGACGATGGAAGCCCCTGCTCATATACGAACTCACGGATGAAACGTTTGCACTGTTCTGTTCTACGGAAACTCCCGCAGGAGTAAGTAAAGGAGCTTTTTACGGAACGATATCCCTTCTCAACCACTCATACTGGCTGCTGGGTACAACGCTCGGAGCCGTTGCAGGACAGTTTGTTCCGGAAGGCTATCTTGAAGGCGTAGATTTTGCCCTTACATGTCTTTTTGCCGTACTTATGATAAATCAGATACGGCAGACAAAAGACTGGCTTCCTTCGGTTCTTGGAATTGCTTCGACGCTGGTTGCTGCGGCTCTTGCCTACATTCCGGCCGGACCAGACGCTGCTGGAAACCCGGCTTACATTCTGCCGCATCAGAATATAATTCTTGCCGGACTTGTACTTGGAATTGCAGTAATTGTTCTGGTAAGGGGATTCATACAGAAGGAAATAAAGAATTTCAGGGCTGAAGGGGAAACTAAATGAGACTTACATTACAGGAAGCTTTTCTGGCAGCAGCAGTAACCGGTATCCTCATGTTTCTTCTGAGACTCCTGCCTTTCATGCTTTTTATAAAGAAAGAACCGCCTGTCTTCTTTAAGTTTGCAGGCAAATACATACCGGCCATTGCAATTGCAGTTCTGTGCATTTCATGCCTGCGGGAAAAAACTACAGACAAGATTTTCTTTGCATCATCTGACATTGCAGGCGCATATTCACCGGATTCTGTAGCAGCAGGATTCATTGCGATTACAGCATGCATTCTCCTGCATCTGTGGAAAAAGAATTCCATGCTCAGTATTTTCACGGGAACAATCCTGTACATGATTCTTTCCTAAAAAAAAGAATTTTTACCCGAAAACTTATTGACAATTTGACGTATTAAACGCATGGTAATCTTTAAGCGTCTGTTATATTTACAGTGTTTATCAATACCATGACGCGCAAGAAAACAGCACATAAGAGGACTATAAGGTTGAAAGGAAGCCAGGTAACTATTGAAGGTGTCAACAAAAGATTCGGTGACTTTACGGCACTGAACGACATCAATTTTACTATCAAGCCGGGAGAATTTTTTACTCTTCTCGGACCGTCAGGATGCGGCAAGACAACACTTTTGAGGATTCTTGCAGGCTTTGAATTTCCTGATGAAGGTGATGTTTTTTTCGACAGCGAAAACATCACGGCACTTCCGCCGAACAAAAGGCATTCAAATACGGTTTTCCAGAACTATGCACTTTTTCCGCACCTTTCCGTATTCGAAAACGTTGCGTTCTCACTGAGGCTCAAGGGCGAAAACAATAAAACCGTTGAAGAAAAAGTACGCCGTTACCTCAAGCTCGTTGACCTTGAAGCTCACATGAACAAAAAGCCTAACCAGCTTTCAGGCGGTCAGAGACAGCGCGTTGCAATTGCCCGTGCACTCATCAACGAACCGAAAGTTCTTCTTCTTGACGAACCTCTTTCAGCGCTGGATGCAAAACTCCGTTCAAACCTTCTCGTTGAACTGGACAGGCTGCATGATGAAATTGGAATTACCTTCATATTCGTAACTCATGACCAGAGCGAAGCGCTCGCCGTTTCTGACAGGATTGCCGTAATGAACAAGGGAAACGTTCTTCAGATCGGAACTCCATTTGAAATTTATGAAAGCCCGGCAACTCAGTTTGTGGCACAGTTCATCGGTGAAACAAATCTCTTTGAATCAACCGTAGTTAACTGTGAAAGCTACAAAGTCGAGGGCAAGGCCGACATAGAACACATGGTAACGCTCAACGTTCCGGCACTCGGAATGCAGGCTCAGCTTCCGGGAGACACACAGGCAACAAAGGAAGAAGACAAGAATATTCTTGTAACGGATTATGAACACACCGACGAAGGACAGAAAGTAGCATTTACCGTCCGCCCTGAGAAAATCAGGATTACGCGTGAAATTCCGAACGTAAACGGCCGCAGGGACATAAATGTTTTCAAGGGCATCGTAGAAGAGCCTGTATACACGGGCTTCCAGTCAAAATTCTACGTAAAGCTTGAAAACGGTACTATCGTCAAGGTATTCAAGCAGCACATGAACTATCTGGATGACGGTCCGGAGATTCAGTGGAAAGACAATGTCTATATTTCATGGTCAGCAGAAGACGGCTACATTGTAGAAGACATCAACAAATAAGCAGGACGGCAGATTTATGAAAGAAAAGACACCTGAAAAGGAAATTCATATCAGTCCCCAGCTCAAGCTTGCAAAGGCCGCTCATGACCTCAAATACAGGAAGGCAAATCCCGGTCCGCTTTATTCATGGCCGATGGGAGCATGGTTCTCACTGTTCTTTATTGTTCCGATTGCAATAATCATTATCTATTCATTCTGCAAAAAGGACATTCACGGCGGAATCACTTTTGAATTTTCACTTGATGCATACCGCGCTATCTTTGACACGATAGAAACAACGGATCCGGTAACTGGAGAAGTTACTAAAAAATTCCTCTATCTGCCGCTTCTGTGGAGAACCCTCTGGACAACCGTAATTGCTACATTCATCTCGATTTTTGTTGCAGTTCCGGCAGGCTACGCAATGGCACGAAGCCGTCACCAGACCTTCTTCCTCATTCTTATTATTATTCCGTTCCTTACGAATTCGCTTATCCGTATTTACGCATGGAAAACGATTCTCGGCGAACAGGGACTCCTTAACGACATCTGTGCCTTCCTGTACAAAATATGTTTTCTCGTTGAAGGAGACGCTGACAAAGGATTCAAGGCAATACAGTTTATCGGTACAAACAGGGCCATCATCCTTGTAAACATATATATGTACCTTCCGTATGCAATTCTCCCGGTATTTACTGCCGTTGACCGCTTTGACTTTACCCTGCTTGAAGCTGCAAGGGATCTCGGAGCAACAAAGCCCGTCGCATTCTTCAAGGTTCTCATTCCCGGAATCCGCAGCGGTATCGTAAGTTCACTTATTTTTACGTTCATTCCGATTTTCGGAAACTATACCGTTCCGCTGCTTGTCGGTTCAAAAAACACCCGCATGCTCGGACAGACAATTTATGAGGCTGCAACAACTTCACGCAACCTTCCGCTGGCTTCTTCCTTCAGTGTAATCCTTACGCTTGTAAGTATGGCGGCAATAATCCTTATGATTACGTCACAGAAGAAAGAAGAAAATCTCAATACGATGAAGTCTGAATAGACTGTTCAGGGGAAAAAGATGGAATTCCTTATTTCAGTAATAATGTCATTTTTCAGGAAATCTGAGGCTGAAAAGCACGAAGACAACCGCCACGCAAAACGCAACTGGAAAAGACGCTCACATGTACTCAGTTTTTCAAAAATAATGCTTGCCCTTGTACTTGCATTTCTGTTCATTCCGCTTTTTGTAATAATCATCTATTCCTTCAACAGTTCAAAGGGCGCAGATTTTGAAGGCTTTTCCCTTGTCTGGTATGAAAAACTTTTCCTTGAATCAAGAAGCCTGTGGATGTCCCTGTTATACAGTGCAATTGTTGCCGTAGTAAGCGCAATCATTGCAACCATCCTCGGAAGCCTTGCAGCAATCGGCAACAGCTGGTACAAATTTTTCGGACGCAACTACATACAGTCCATAAGCCTTCTTCCTATGGTTCTGCCTGAAGTTATAATGGGTGTTTCACTCCTGATCTTCCTCAGCGGAATCGGAATGGACATGGGACTTACAACTATTATTATTGCTCACACGACCTTCTGTCTTCCTTTCGTCTATCTCATGGTAAGTGCCCGCGTAGATGAATTTGACTATACGATAATCGAAGCAAGCCATGACCTCGGCGCAAACGAAAAACAGACGCTCTTCAAGGTAATCATACCTGCAATCATGCCCGGAATCATAAGCGGCTTCATGATGAGCGTAACCCTTTCCATCGAAGACTTCGTAATTACTTCCCTGGTCAACGGCAACGTCGTAACGCTTCCGATTTACGTTCTCAATCAGACACGTCACGGAATCAGCCCGGTAATCAATTCGTTCTCATTCGTACTGATCCTCGGAATCTGTCTGCTTGCATTTATTTTAAGAAAAAGCCTTAAAGGGTTTGCGGCAGCGCATTAATTTCGCTATTATTAAACAGTTATTTTTTATTTCTGTCCGCCTCAAACGGGGCGGAAATTTGGAGATATACAGATGAAAATTGCTTCTAAAATTTTCAAGGCAGCTGTCTGCACTGCAGCCGCTGTTCTGGGTCTTGCTTCATGCTCATCGAAGAAGACATTGAATGTTTTTACATGGACTTACTACACGCCTGAAGACGTCGTAGCAGCATTTGAGAAAGAGTATGACTGCGAAGTTATCGTAACTGAATATGACTCAAATGAAACCATGTTCAACAAGCTCGTAAACGGCGGTGCAAAAAGCTTTGACATCGTAGTACCTTCACAGGACTATGTTGCAATCATGATGGAAAAAGACATGTTCCAGCCGATCAAACAGGAACTTTTCACAAACAGGGACAAGATTAATCCTGTAGTTCTTGAAAAGGCAAATTATGACCCGGAAATGAAATACTCTGTTCCGTACTATTTTGGTGCAGCCGGAATCAGCGTAAACAAGAAAAAGGCAACAAAAGAATACGAACGCACATGGAACATTTTTGCAGACCCGCAGTTTGCAGGACATGCTTCGATGATGAACGATTACCGCGAAGTAATCGGTGATGCGCTCAAATACCTCGGATACAGCGTAAGTACAAAAGATGACAAGGAACTCGCAGAAGCAGTTGACCTCATCACAAACAAATGGAAGCCGAACATCTTCAACTTTGATGCTGAATCATTCGGAAAAGATTTTGCAGGCGGAAACCTCTGGCTCTGTCAGGGATATGCTGAAGTAGTTAACGGAGAAGTAACTCCTGAAGAATGGGCTAACGACGTTGACTTCTTTATCCCGGAAGACGGCGGTCCTTCTTACCTCGACAGTCTCTGTATCCTCAAGGATTCACAGAATGCTGAACTTGCAACAGAGTTCATCAACTTTATCCATAGACCGGAAAACTATGCAAAATTCCTTGATTTCTTCATGTTCCCTTGCTTCGTTAACCTCGAAGCTGAACAGTACATGCAGTCAACACCGATGTATCCTGCAAGTGCACTTGAAAAATGTGAACTCAAGTACGATATCGGAAACAAACTTGTTGATTACTGGAACGCATGGGAAAAAATCCGCATAGACTGATAAAAACTCAAATATCTTTAACTTGAAATTTACGGCACGGAAATTTGCTTTTCGTGCCGTTTTTTTTATGGCGAAACTGCAGAATCAGGCCGATAATAAGATGAAGAGTCGTTTATGTACATCTAAGTAAAAATAAAGGTTCAGGTATCTGACATTGGATAATTCAACATATAAGGAAATAGTTTCAAAAATATCGACCCCGCTCATCATAGGGCGTCCTGTTTTTGATGAAGCAACCGGCAAACTTAAAGACGCAGAAGCAATTTTTGCAAACGAAGAATTCAAAAAATATTTTAAGGATGCCATAGAACCTGCATTCTTCCTCTCTGAAAAAATCGACTGCCTTACAAAAGAAGTTGAATGGTTTGAAGCAATAGAAAAAACCCTCAAAACGCATCAGCCGTACGAAATGACATTTTTTTCTCCGATGCTTTCAATCTGGCTTCTGCTTAAACTGGACGTAACTTCTACAAACCTGATTATCCTTACATTTACCGATGTTTCCCAGTACAAGGAATATGAACAGACGCTCAAGCGCCAGAACCTCCGCCTTGCAGCCCTCACGGAAGAAATTACGGTTTCCGGGGAAGAACTCAAGCGCAAGCTTCAGAACATCGAAGAACTCAACCGCAAGCTGGAATTCAATGCCTATCATGATTCACTTACAGGCATATTCAACAGGACAAAGCTTTCATCAGACCTTGAAGAAATCCTTGCTGAAGCAGCTGAGAAAAAAGAAAAAATCGGCGTAATCCTCATAGACATCGACAACCTTAAGCTCATTAATGACTCGCAGGGACATATTGCCGGTGATGACATCATCAAACAGTCTGTCCAGATACTCCAGTCATTCCAGAAACCGAACCTCATTCCGTACAGGTTTGACGGTGATGAATTTATAATTATCGTCAGGGAAGTAAGTTCAAGGGATTACCTCATAAACCTGGGAGATGCAATCCTCGAACACTTCAATCTGTCAGGAATTGAATTCTCAGCCGGCGTCAGTTTATATCCTGATGATGGAACAGATAAAGATGAACTTCTGCGCTATGCAGACATGGCAATGAACGACGTCAAGAAAAAGGGAAAGAACAACGTATTCCTTTTTGAAGAAATAATGCGCGACAAGTTCATGACCCGCCTTAACCTTCAGGTTCACCTCAACGAAGCAATAGAAAAAGAAATTTTCGTTATGTACTTTCAGCCGCAGTTTAACGTTGCAACCGGAGAACTCCGCGGATTTGAAGCCCTTCTGCGCTGGCAGGATTCAGAACTCGGCTGGGTCAATCCTGAACAGTTCATCCCGATTGCAGAAGAAACCAAGCTCATTATTCCGCTCGGCAACTGGATTCTCGAAACATCAATCAAGATTCTTGCAAAGTGGGTACGGGAATATGACTTTAAGGGAATTATGAGCGTAAACGTCAGCCCGGTCCAGCTCAAAAATCCTAACTTTATATTTACGCTCGCAGGCCTCATCAGGGAATACGGTGTAAATCCGGCAAACCTCGAAATAGAAATCACGGAAGGCGTTCTCATTGAAAACAGGGACGAAACAATCAAGCTTCTCCGCCAGATCCGCGACATGGGAATTGGAATTTCACTCGATGACTTCGGAACAGGCTATTCTTCCCTGAGCTACCTTCAGATTCTCCCGATAACCACACTCAAGATCGACAAATCCTTCATTGCTAACATCACTGCAAATGACGGAGTTGAAGCCAATATTACGGATTCAATCATTTCAATGGTTACAAAAATGGGACTTGATACGATTGCCGAAGGCGTTGAGCATGACGACCAGCTTGAACTTCTCAAGAAAATCAAATGCCGCAACATCCAGGGATTTCTCCGCGGAAAACCGATGCCTCAGGATATCTGTGAAGCAGTCCTCGCAGGAAACGATTCTGCAATCCTTACGATCCTTGACGAAGACTAAATTCTGTACTCGACGTAAGCAACACGGCCTTCTGCTACGGCACGCTTGATTTCCTGTTCCCGCTTACTCAATGCACTCTGACCGGTTTTAACTTCTATCAGAAGGACTTCTTCAATTTCCCTGCCCTCAGCAGCACCCGGAAATGCAATAAAATCCACAGGCTTACCGACAAAGCGGCAGTCAGCGGGATTACACGGAAAATCCGGAAGAAACGGGCTGATCTGCTCTGCTGCAAGTCCGCCGAGAACTGCGCGGGAACGGTTAAGCGCATCTTCACGTTCTTTTTTGATGACCGACTTCATTCTGTGCCTTGTAAGGGCTGAAGAGACAAGAAACGTAACGAAACACGAAAAAACAAGTACAACTGAAAACAACAGGTATTCCATGCCATAATTGTAACCGATAATTTAAAAAAGATGTTTTATATCTGAAACTTTTTGAAAGGAATTTTTATGAAACGGTTTATTTTGTATATCAGTGCATTAAGCATATTTTCAGTTTTGTCAGCCCAGCAGAAGCTTGAATTCAAATACAAGGCTGATGACAACTTCAGGATTCTTTCAACTACGGAAGAAGACGTTTACTACAACGGAAGGCTCAATCATCATTCTGAGATCCTCAACAGGGTTTCAGTAAGGATAACTGGCACGGACAAAAACGGACGCGGTCTGCACGAAGCAACTTTCATGGCAAGCGAAAACTCCACGGGTGCTTCAACCGGAGCAAGATACAACTGGGGCGAAGAATACGAGAGCAAATATACACGCGACTCGCACGGCACATTTGAAATTGAAGACACTTATTTTATGCCGGTAGTACGTGATGTTCCTTATTTTCCGGACAGACCGTTAAAACCTGGTGATACATGGACTGCAGAAGGTCACGAAGCACATGACCTCAGGAGAACCTTTAACATTCAGAAACCATTCAAAGTACCCTTTGCAGCCACATACAAGTACCTCAGGGACGAGGAAGGAGAATCATCAGATTCATCCAGAACAAAAAAGACATTTCAGGTAATTCAGGCAAACTACAAGCTGTTTTATGAAAGTCCTGTATCAGCTTCTCTCACAGACACACCGGCTTCAACGATGGGTTATTCAAACCAGACGATATGGTGGGATAATGAAAAGGGACAGATTGACCACTACACGGAAACCTTCAGGATTGTAATTGAAACTACTGCCGGCAATAAACTCGACTTCCGGGGAACGAGCCATGCAGAAGTAACGGAATTCCAGCGTACGGCCACTGAAGAAAAAGTCCAGGAAGTAATGGAAAAGATCGAAGAGATGGGAATTGAAAACGTCGACGTAAAAAAGACGGAAAAAGGACTTACAATCTCGGTTGAAAAGATTCAGTTCAAGCCGGAATCTTCAATTCTCGAAGACAGCGAAAAAGAAAAACTTGCACTCATTTCGCAGATTCTTTCAGCCTATCCTGACAACGATCTTCTGATTACGGGACATACGGCAAAAGTCGGAACCCCTGAAAGCTGCCAGAAACTCAGCGAAGAACGTGCAAAGTCCGTTGCTGACTATCTTGTTCAGCTCGGAACAAAAGACAGCAAGCATATTTTTACGCTCGGAAACGGTGCAAGGGTCCCGATAGCAACCAACCAGACCACTGAAGGACGTACAAGGAACCGCCGAGTCGAAATTACGATCCTCGACAAATAATTTTTAATATTTTTTTTCAAAAAAACGCAGTTTTTAAAAAATCTCTGCCTATACATATATATGAGGTTCAGGCATGGAGTTTTTTGAAGAAGGCGTCGATTATCCGGCGGTGAGCGTTGATGCGGATTATCAGGTGACGGATGAAGCAGTTGACGCTGCGAGAAAAGCGTTCGGCGTAAAGTATCTGTTTCCGTGGCAACGGCTTGTTATCGGTAATATCATGGATGCGGCAGACATGCAGCAGGATTCCCCGGCTGAAGGGGAGGAAAATGATTATCTATGCAGGGGAAGGCAGATCGTTCTTCTTCCTACCGGCGCTGGCAAGTCATTGTGTTTCCTTACTCCGGCACTTCTTTTAAAAGGCCCCAGCCTGGTCCTCTACCCTCTCCTTGCACTTATGTCCGACCAGCAGAGGCGGATGGAAGCCGGAGGGCTCAAATGCGCAGTATTCAGGGGCGGTCAGACGGAAGAAGAACGCAGGGAGAATCTTGATTCCCTTAAAAAAGGCGCCCGCATAATTCTTACAAATCCGGAAACACTTCAGAATGATTCTCTTGTTGAAGAACTGTCACAATCCGGAATAAGCCATATAGCAATAGATGAAGCTCACTGTGTCGCAGAATGGGGAGACACGTTCAGGCCGGCATACCTTACACTCGGGAAAATAATCAAAAAACTTGGATGCAGGATTGTAACGGCATTTACGGCAACCGCAAGTCCTCAGGTACTGGCAAGAATCAGCGAAGTTCTTTTTGACGGAGATGCACACATAGTACAGAGCGGAGCAGACCGTGCGAACATTCACTATGAAGTCCGTCCTGCCTACGCACGCATGAAAAACGTCCTCAAGGCTGTCACTGAGTCTGAAAAGCCCCTTATAGTCTTCTGCGGAACAAGAAACCGTACGGAACAGGTCGCCCGGCTGATAGAATCTTATTATGAAGACGGCAGGACAAAGTTTTATCATGCAGGACTCACAAAAGAAGAAAAAAACTCGATTGAAAAATGGTTCTTTGAGTCAAAGGACGGAATCCTTTGTGCAACCTGTGCCTATGGGATGGGTGTAGACAAAGCCGATATAAGGACTGTAATCCACATGGATGCACCTTTACATCTTGAAAATTTCATTCAGGAAGCAGGCCGTGCAGGACGGAACGGGGATAATGTCAGGTCGATCCTCCTGTGGAATCATAATGACGACATACGTTTTAAGGGATTTCCACAAGGCAGCCGTGAAAAGGCCGTTTCAGATTTTGCACGGTTAAACGCCTGCAGGCGGCGCTTTATTCTTGATTACCTTAATGACCAGACGGAGTTTTCGGGGTGTTCAGGCTGCGATTACTGCGATGCCGTCCGGAGCGGAAGGACCTTCAAAAATCAGGCGGAAGATGCACGGACAGTTACGGAGTTTATCAGAAAGCACAGAAAGACTTTTACCGTTCCAGAGGCAAAGGCTGAAGTCAAGAAACTTCTTAACGCGAATGACCTTGACGAATACAAAATGAACATCTGGGAAGAGAAGGATATAAACGAGATTTTTTCGCAGCTGCTTTCAGAACGAACGCTCAAGGTTGCAGGAGGTCTCTGGGCGAATCACGTAGACATTGTACCTGAAAAAAAACTTAAGGCAGCTCCGCCCATGATAAGGTTTATTCCCCGGAATCTTCTCCACCGTCTCCACTGTCTGCGGAGGCTTCTGCGGCGGGTGCAGGAGCAGGTGCAGCAGATTTTTTCTTAGACTTTGGCTTTGGAGCCTTTTTCGAATATGTATAAATATAACCTGCAAATTTCATCAGCAGAATTGCACCTATGGCAGTTCCTATTACAACGGGATTCGTGATGATGACTTTTGCAATTTCAATAAACCTGTCCAGATTCATATTCAGATTATCGGCAGAATTTAGGGATTTATTAAATTACATATCCGTTAAATTCACCGTGATTGAGAGTTTCAGATAAATATGATACAGTCTTTCACATGGTTGGAATTGTTGATTACAATGCAGGAAACATTAAAAGCGTAGAGCGGGCATTGAGTTTTTTAAAGGCAGAATATGTTCTTTCGAAGAATCCTTCTGATCTTGAAAAATGTGACCGTCTGATTTTTCCTGGCGTAGGTGAAGCAAAATACGCTATGGAACAGCTCAAAAAAACAGGCTTTGACACATTTTTGCGCGACTGGGCACAGGCACAGAAACCTCTCGCAGGAATATGCCTTGGCTCTCAGATTATTTTTGAACATTCAGAAGAGGGCGATGTAGAGTGTCTTGGTCTCCTCAGGGGAACAATCCGCCACTTTGAAAATGTTTGGAAAGATTCGCAAATCAATACAAACCTAAAAGTTCCTCACATGGGCTGGAATAATCTGGAATATGTAAACGGCTCTACTCCACTTTTTGACGGCCTTGATTCAAAATCAGATTTCTACTTCGTGCATTCATACCTGATCCAGCCGGCAGACGAAACAATAGTAAAGGCATACGCAGACTACGGCTGCAAAGTACCGGCCTGTGTAAGTCAGGGAAACATCACAGCCTTCCAGTTTCACCCGGAGAAATCCGGACGTGCAGGACTTAAAATTCTGGAGAACTACATAAAATGTTAAAGAAAAGAATAATTGTATGCCTTGACGTAAAAGACGGACGCACGACAAAAGGCGTTAAGTTTCAGAATAACATCGACATCGGTGATCCGGTTGAAATGGCAAAAAAATACTATGACCAGGGCGTTGATGAACTTGTTTTTTATGACATCATGGCAAGCGCACGCGGAAGGGGACCGATTCTTGACCTGATTTCCCGTGTTGCAGAGCAGGTTTTCATTCCTTTCTGTGTAGGCGGCGGAATCGGTTCAATTGAAGACATACGTTCTACAATCCTGGCCGGAGCAGAAAAAATAAGCCTCAACTCTCAGGCAGTCAAAAATCCTGACCTTATCCGCGAAGGGGCCCGCATATTCGGAAACCAGTGCATAGTTCTCGGAATGGATGCTGCAAAAGACAGTGAAATGCCGAGCGGATACCGCGTTTATATCAACGGCGGCCGCGTAAAGACAGACCTTGATGCACTTGAATGGGCAAAGAAAGCAGTTTCCCTCGGTGCAGGTGAAATCGTCCTCAATTCAATCGATGCTGACGGCGTAAGGCAGGGATACGAACTGACTGTAACAAAGATGATTGCAGAAAACGTAAGCGTCCCTGTAATCGCATCCGGCGGCGGCGGAACTCCGCAGCACCTGGCCGATGTCCTTACTCAGGGAAAAGCCGATGCAGCCCTGATTGCAAGCATGGTTCACTCAATGGGCTACACCGTAGACGGAATCAAGCGGGATCTGAACAAGCTCGGAGTTCCGGTAAGGATTTAAAACTCTTCTGCTTTTCTGCTGTTTTTTTTGTATGCGGAAGCACCGGTTCTTGCGGTTGCGGTATGAACGCGGGCTCGGGCATGGTCATTTTTGAATCCGCCCTTTCCCGAGAATTTTCCGCCGCGCCTTTCCCTGCCTTCAAACTTTGCAACGCCATAGCGGTCTGAACCGGCTTCACGTCCTGATGAACGTCCGCGCCCTCTTCCACCGCGGTCCCTGCCTGAAAAATTAAATTCTTCCTTTGAATCAAGATGCATGTGCGGGATGTTAGAGCGGCTCTTTGAAAGTTCGAGCGCACGAACGGCATTTGATGACGGGAGGCTTAAAAGCGTGAAATTCGTACTTACGTCTATGCGGTCAACCATTCTTCCAGGGATGTTAAGCAGGTCGCTGAAAAATTCTGCAATCGAGCGGGCATTAAATCCGTCACGGCGTCCGAGCTGAACGTAAATGCGCTTCTGGTTCGGATTTGAAGAACCCATAGACCTCTGCATGATCTTTCCGTAATGGCTTTTGTCGAGGGATTTTCCGTATGTAACTTCAAGCACTGCTGCAAGCACTTTCTGAGCATCCTGACCTTCACACAGTTCACCTGCCATCTTTGCATAGAACGGATCAGCATCTTTAAGAACTGCAGTTTCTGCATTTTCTGCAGTTTCAGTAATATTTTCCTTTTTGAGGCCGAGCTTAACTTTAAGTTCATCAATAATCCGGCTGCGTTTTGCTTCAAGGACTTCACTGATTTCAGGAACGTTTTCTTCCTGCATTTCACCCTTTGCAGCCTTTCTTACACGTGCACGAAGGAATTCAAGCTTGCGTCTTTCTTCCGGACGCACAAATGTAACCGCAGTTCCGCTTGTACCTGCACGACCGGTTCGTCCGATGCGGTGAACATAAGTTGCAGCATCAAACGGAAGTGAATAGTTTACTACATGGCTCAGGCCAGTGATGTCAATTCCGCGTGCAGCAACGTCCGTCGCAACGAGAATGCGGGTTTTCCTGCTTCTGAAGCGGGCAAGGATTTTTTCCCTCTGTCCCTGAGGAATGTCACCGTGAAGGGCGGCAGCTTCATATCCCCTTTCATCGAGGAGACGGCTTACCATGTCGGCATCATTTTTAGTCATCGTAAAGACAAGACCGTAAAAATCCGGTGAAATGTCAACGAGGCGGACAAGTGCTTCAATTTTATCGCGTTCACTTACCACCCAGTATTTCTGTTCGATTAAAAGCGGCTCTTCTACAAAACCTTCTTCTTCGCAGATATCGTATTCGCCCATAAATTCTTCTGCAATCTGCAGGATAGGCTTAGGCATTGTTGCGCTGAAAAGAAGGATGCGGCTGTCAGGATTAGCCTTGCTGAAAATCTCCCTGATGTCATCGACAAAGCCCATATCAAGCATTTCGTCGCCTTCATCGAGAATGAAATAGTCAATTTTGTCGAGCTTTAATGTACCGCGTTCGAGGTGATCCTTGATACGTCCCGGAGTTCCGACAACGATTTCAGTTCCCCTCTTGAGGTCTTTAATCTGAGCTGCGTAAGAAGCACCGCCGTACAAAACAGTCACGCGCGGATATTTTCCTGTAGTAAAAGACTGGAGTTCTGTACAGGTCTGAATTGCAAGTTCACGCGTAGGTTCAAGAACAAGCGCGCGTACATGGTCAGATTCTTCATGCACGTTCTGGACAATCGGAAGTCCGAATGCAGCAGTTTTTCCTGTACCCGTACGGGCCTTCGCAATAAGGTTCGTATCGCCATTTAAAAGACGAGGAATAGCAAGCACCTGAATAGGGCTCGGAACTTTAAATCCTTTTTTTTCGATTGCTTCAAGGACAGGACCGTCCAGGCCAAGGTCTTCGAAGGAAATTTCTTCCTTCTGTTCTTCAATAATTGAGTCACTCATAATGTTTCCTTACAACCGCCATAAAGGCGCCGAAGAAATCATTATTCAAAAAGATTATTCAAAAGCACCCGCAAAGCGGCAAAAATCAGGCACCCTCTGTGCCAGTGTCCCGTTACTATAAAGGAATTATATGTAATAATCAACCGTATTTTGCAAATATTAACATTTTTTAACGTATATATGCAGCAGGGATTATGCATTATTAATAATTTAATTAAAAAAATGGCGGGAGGGAACGTTATGGACTCCGGAACGTGACCGGCAGCCATTTTTTTTTGACGATTAATCTCTCATAACCCACAATCCCTGCTGCATTTGAATTTTTCGTTTTTTTGTGATATAATGTTTGAATATGAGTAACGAGAACATTCAGTTTCAAAAAGACCAGAGGGTCGTTTACCCGAGTCAGGGTGTTGGACAGATCACAGAAATTTTTGACAAAACAGTCGGTGATGTAACCCGTAAGTATTACAAGATTTACCTTGAAGTTTCTGACATGATTGTTATGGTTCCGGTTGAAAACGCTTCAATGCTTGGAATCCGTCCTATCGTATCTGCAGAAGCAGCACAGAAAGCCCTTGATTCCATCAGCGATGAAATTGAACCGGTTACTTCTGACTGGAAGCTCCGCTACCAGATGAACCTTGACCTCCTCAAAAAAGGAAGCATCGATGACATTGCAAGCATCGTACGCTGTCTCTATCACCGCTCTAAGGTCAAGGAACTTCCTATCCTTGAACGCAAACTCTACGACAATGCAAAAAAACTCCTTGAAGACGAAATCGCCTTTGCAATGGGACTTTCAAGTGCAGAAGTAGAAAAAATGCTCCATGCAAAACTCGAGCCTCTCGGACTCAACCATGAGAAAAAAGCAGTCATCAACCCGAACGATGACGATGATGATGACGATTTCCTTGACGACGACATGAACGGTTCATCTTCCGGAGATGACGATGATGACGACGACGAGGATGAAGCACAGGGAAAAGACGGAGCTGACGAATCAGAAGACGATGATGACGACGAGTGATAATCTTGCCCTGATTCTTGTTGCCGCAGGCATTTCTGCAAGAATCGGTATTGATAAAAACGGTTCAAAAATCAAGAAGGAATACATTCCTGCCGGCGAAGGCACCGTACTTTCAATGGCAGCGAAGGCTTTCCTTTCGACGTTTAATTTCAAGACTGTTGTAATCACTTATCCGCCTTCAGATAACCCTTCAGAACTCAGTTCAAGCGAACAGAAATCAAGAAACGCACTTTTTGCCGATGATTTCGTGAAAAACTACAAGGCAGACTTTATATTCATTCCGGGCGGAAAAACCCGTCAGGAATCAGTTCATGAAGCACTCGAGACAATAGGAAACCGTGCTCCGGAATGTTCACTTGTTTTCATTCATGACGGTGCAAGGCCTTTCGTTAAACCTGAAACAATATCACTTACATACCATGCTGCCTGCGAATTCGGAGCTGCCGTTCCGGGATTGCAGCCGGTTGAAACACAGAAAAAAATTGATGAAAACGGTTTCATCATCAAACATCTTGTACGTTCAAGCCTTACGGCCGTACAGACACCTCAGGTTTTCCAGTTCAAGCCGATTCTTGATGCACACCGCATGGCTGCTGAATCAGCAAAAACCTTCACTGATGACACGGAAATCTGGGATGATTTTGCTTCAAAACAGAAAGGACCGGACGGAGAAAGCTATCCGCATGTAAAGGTTGTCCTCGGTGATCCTGAGAACATCAAAATCACATATCCGCAGGATCTGGAACTTCTCGATAAATAATGATTCGGACAGGATTAGGCTACGACAAGCATCTTCTCGCAGAAGGCCGGAAACTCATTCTTGGCGGAGTCGAAATTCCTTTTGAAAAAGGCGTACTCGGGCATTCCGACGGCGACGCACTCCTTCATGCAGTAACTGACTGTCTTTTAGGTGCAGCAGGAATGGGCGACATCGGATCGTATTTTCCGAGTGAAAATTCTGAATGGAAAGATGCTGATTCTGCAGTTCTTCTTAAAACCGTCTGGGATGATATCCGTTCAAAAGGCTGGAAACTTGAAAACATTGACTGCGTAATTAAACTTGAAAAGCCAAAATTTCTTCCGCATCGTGAAAAAGTAATTAAACGCATTGCAGAAATCCTTCAGGCAGATGAAAGCCAGATATTCGTCAAGGCAAAAACAGGCGAAAAAACCGGTGAAATCGGAGAAGGCAGGGCCGTTGAATGCCTTGCCGTCTGCCTCCTCTCTAAATAACTTCAGTTCAATCCTTAAGAACCAAGTTCAAGTACAAGTTCAATCTCACTCACTGAACGCTTGAGGGAACGTGCAATTTCTTCCGGTGTCCAGCCCTGTCTCTTGAGGCGGATTACGTTTTCCCTGTCCTGAGGTGACATCCGCGATTCTGAAGGAGCAGGATTCCTGCTTATTTCATTGCTTGTAAGTTTTGCAAGCAGCTGGAACTTTTTGTCGATTTCATCTGAAAGTTCATTCAGGCGGGTTTCACTTCTTGCAATTCCCTCGCGGCTCGTCTGTACATCCTTAACGCGCTGCTCAGTATCATCGAGGAGTCCCTGCAGTGAAGAAACCTTGTCTACGGCATCGTTAATGCGGCCGCTTGAACTCATGAGGTTTTCAACGTTTTTCTGTACTTCTGAAATTCTGTCCGGAAGGAGGTTTGACTGGCGTTCTGCCTGTTCAAGCCTCTGCTCGAGTGATTTGAGGTCTTCAAAAGTCTTGTCAACGTCTGATGCAACCTGGTCAATGACGTTCTGTTTTTTCTCAAGGCGGTCATAGCGTCCCGAAATATCGCCAAGGGTTTCCTGGAAGTTGCGGACCGTAAGCTGGAGTGACTGAAGGTCATCGCTTGTAGTCTGAAGTTCCCGGATTTTTGTATCCATTGTTCCTGACATTTCAACGAGGCGGTCAAAATCCCTTTCAAGCGAATCAATGTGATTCTTTTCAGAACTGAATTTAGCAAGTTTTTCGTTAACTTCCGAATTAAGCGTCTGGATGTTGTGATAATGCTTTTCCAGTTCATCCATTGATGCCTGATAATTTTCAATCTGGCTGAGCTGTCCCTTGAAGTCCGAAATCTGAGAATCAATAGTTGCCTTGAGCTGGTCTGCAGTCTGATAAATCTGCATCTGACTTGCAAAGGCATTAACCTTCATCTCAATTTCACTGAACCTTGACTGAAGGTCCTGTGCATTATTCTGCATCTTCATTACGGTCTCTGCTTCACGTGCATCACTCTGATCCTTGAGTTCCTGAATCTTGTTCTTGATAGAGCGCAGTGATTCTTCAGCATCATCCGTCTGCTCACGGACTTTTTTCTGCGTATCCTGAAGCATGTCTTCGTACATTCTCTGCTGCTCAGCAATCATCTTGTCAGAATGTTCCTGGAAGTCATTTACGCTGTTTTCAAGCTGGCGCTTAAGGTCATCAATCTGTTTTGAAATATTATCCTGCTCAGCGAGAGTCTTGTTCTTAAAGTCATCAAAATTCTGTTCGAAGGTCTGCTGAACCGTTCCGAGCTGAGAACCGTAAAGTGCCTTTGTCTGTTCAAACTGCTGCTTGAGCTGCGTACGCCATGCATTGAAATCTCCAACCATAGCATCGATGTTTGCTGCGTTTGCACTGTTGCGGGAATTAAGGTCTTCACCAAGAGAATCGATTTTTGCCTGTGTATCTTTTTCAGCACGTTCAAGCTGTTCACGAACCCTTTCTGCATATCCGTCAAGAACCTGCCTGATGAATCCGTCCGAGGTTGAAGTTGCATTCTGAAGTTCTTCCCTTGCCTTTTCAGTAAATGAACGGATTGACTGCTCGACTTCCGTAACCTGATTCTTGATGTCTGCCTGTGATTTCTCGATATTTTCCTTGAACTTATCGGAAATTTCAGCCGTATGCGCTTCAATTGCCGCAAATTTCTGCCTGAGTTCTTCCGTATAGCGCACTTCAAGATCGCGCCTGCTGTTTTCGTAATCACCTGAAAGAACCGTAAGCCTTGAATCAAAATTTGATTTCCAGAGGTTGAGGCTGTCATCGATTGCATCGCTGCGTTTCTTAAGGTCTGCACCAAACGTTTCTTCAAAATCCTTAAGGGTTGCGCTTACATTGTCACTTGCGCGGGCCTTGATTTCATCGAGGTTCTTTTCAAGAATCTGAATCTGTGTTGCAAGGTCCTGGCTGTCTGTCTTGATTGCATTTTCAAACTGAGTCTGTTTCTGTTCCTGCTGCTGGCTGAACTGATTGAACTCGTCAACGACACGCTTCTGGGTAAGCATGAGCTGATTGCGGAGGTTTTTCTCAAGGTCATCTGCATCCTTCGCAACGGCTTCAAGTTTTTCAAAGCGGTATTCCATATTCTTGCGGTACTCTTCAAGCTGCCTGTCGACGTTTCCAAGAAGTTCCGTCTGTTTTGCATCGTATGCCTGTGAAAGTTTTGCCATCATGCCGCCAAGCTTTTCGTTGATGACGGACATTTTCTGGTCTGCCTGAGAAACGAATGTATCGAGCTGTTCGTTTGCTTCCCTGGCTTTTTTTGCAATATTTTCTGCTGCGGCATTTGCACCGGTTTCTGAATTTGCAAGTTTCTGCTGAACGTCTGCAAGCGTTGCATTCATCTGTGACTGCATGCCGTTGATTTTTGCTTCAACTGAGCCCTTGAAGGTTGCCAGATGTTTATCTGAAATTTCCTGAAAGCGGGTATAGGCTGCATTTTCCTTTGCATCTGCATCTGCAACAGCCTTTTCATAGAGTCCCGTATACCTTGACTGAAGCTCTTCCGTCTGTTTCTGAAGTGATTCCCTGAGGGAAGCAAGAGTCTTGCCGTTGCCGTTGACTTCGCCCTGAAGCTCGACTGCAACTTTTTTGGCCTGAACGAGATTTTCTGAAAGGATCTTTTTGATTTCGTCAGATTTTTCCTTTGACTGAACGTCAAGCGCATTAATCTGGGTACGAAGTGATTCTTCGAGGGCACCGATTTTTTCTTTCATCAGGGAACTCATGCCGTCAGCCTTTGTCCTGAATTCAGCTTCCATTGCTGAAGACTTTTCATTGATTGAAGCAGCAAAATTAACGCTCTTGTCGTCAACAAGTTTTCTGGCTTCTGCAAGTTTAGCGTCAAGCTGCGACTGCAGTTCCTTTGTATTTGACTGAAGCTCACGCACATAATTTTCTGCACGAACCTTTGTCTGTTCCGAAAGTTTCTTGAATACATTGTCTTCGAGGGTATTTGCCCTTGAGGCAGCTTCATCGTAGGCCTTTCTGATGCTTTCATTGACCTGAGCGAGAAGTTCTTCGCTTCTGTCACTTGCAGCCTTTGTTGAAGCATCAATCTGTGAAGCAATAACCTTGTACTGGTTAAGCAGTTCCGTTGCGATCGCCTTAAGATGTTCCTGATTGCGAACCTTAAACTCTTCAACGATGGCAGGAATGCGCCTGTTAATGCCTTCAACTGATTTTTTATCTTCTTCGAGTCTTGCGCTGAGTTTGTCGATTATAACTGATTCTTTCTTTACGTTTTCGAGATTGACCTCTACGTTCTTTGTCATTTCCATGAGGTCATTGAGGGAGTTTCCGTATGCTGCGATTTTTGCACCGATCTGGTCTACGGCAGTAAACTGTTTTTCAAAGCCGCGGCTTATATTCTTAAAGTCATCAATCTGCTTGTCGAGGCGGCTTACTGCGGCATTTGCAGTTGCCTGGTGCATCTCAAGTTCAGCTTTAAGGCCTTCAAGGGTTCTGCCGCGTTCCCTGAAGTATTCGTCAAATTCCGCCATGCGTCTGTCTGCATAGCGTTTTACCTTGTCCATTGAGTTGTTGTCTTTATCAAATGCCCTTAAAACCAGAACTGCCACAACAGCAATTATTGCGGCTACAAGAGAACTAACGATCACTTTTTTCCCCACCCATTTTGAATTCGCTTAATGGAACTTCCGCCGGATTATCCCCCGGAAGTATTTAGAATTATAACATATATTCCTTAAATTGCCGATAGTCAGAGAATACTATATCCGCAACATTTTCCTGTTTTTTGCTGATTTTTCGGGTAATCCATGCAGTTTTCATACCGGCATTTCCTGCGCCGAGAACGTCATACTTAAAGCTGTTTCCGACATAAAGGATTTCCTTGTTTTTTACGCCGAGAGCCTTTGAAAGCTCGTCAAATCCCGTCCGGGAAGGCTTAAGTACACCTGCTTTTTCAGTACATAATTTTACGTCGAACAGGGATTCAAGCCCCCAGAGGTCTCCTTTCTGCTCTACCGGAAAATCCGAGAGTACTGCAGTCTTAAGGTTTTTCTGCTTCAGGAGTTCAAGGGCTTCCCTTAAGTGATTAAAAGGCTTTACCGCAAGATAGTAAGGTTTAAGCCCTTCATAGACTATCCGGTCAAGTTTTCTGCGGGCTTCTTCCTGAGTGCATTTGAGTTTCTCTGCCATAAGCGAGGCCTGGAATGCATAGAAGTCATCTTTGCGGACCAGGTTCTGCGGATTCCTCAGTTCTTTCCTGACGCGGCTGTATTTGAGGAAGAACGAAATATGCCTGAGATAATAAAACCAGACCTTTGAGTAAAAGCCTTTTTCAGGATAGAGGGTTCCGTCGATGTCAAATGCAACTGCCTTTATATTTAAATCCATGCTAATTTTTCTTAATCGTGTATTCAAAGGAAGCAGTACTTTCACCTGAAGCAGGAGAAAAACGCCACTCTGAAATCTGCCTTATTACAGTATTCTGTACATCCGTCGGAAGGACGGCAGACGGCGTAATCTTTATTTTATTTACAGGAACGCGGCCATCAGGTGTAACGTTAAATACAACCCTCACTTCCTTGGTCGTATCAATTTTAGCAGCTTCAGATTCAGTCAGGAAAATTACCGGCTTTTTCGGTTCTACGAGCGTTCTTGAACTTCCGTCAGACATCTGCATGTCAGTTCCGCCGGCATTTGTCGTTGCAGCCGCATTTACAATCGAACTGACTCCGTTATCAGACGGAGAGAACCTTCTTGCTGCAGCAACTTTATTAAGGCTCTTTCCAGTCGAATCACTGGCAGCCGTTGCCTTGCTCTTAGGATCATAGGTTTTTGAAGAAACACTTTCTTCTCCTGCCTTTGTCGAAGAAGCTGAAGATCCGCTGAGGTTGTTATCAAGTTTTTTAGTCTTTACCTCATTCGGTTTTGAATCAGATTTATTTTCCTCAACGTCATTCATGGAATCCCAGTCGAATGTTTTTGTCTGCTTAGACTTTGAATTCAGACGCTCTGCCATGAGTTCTTCCATAGACTTCTGAAGCTTTTCTTCGCGCGGTGCCGGAACAGTTTTTGCCGTTTTCTGAGGCGTAGTCTTTGCAGGAGCAGGCTTTGACTTTGCAGCGGCAGGAGCCGGTTCAGTCTTTTTTGGTGCCGGTGGAGGTGGTGCTGCCTGAGAAGGAGCCTGTGACTGAGGAGCAACCGTCTGTTCCTGAGCCTTCATCATTTTCTGAACGTCCTGCGTATTCTGCGGCTGTTCAAGCGTAATCTTTACGGTCTTGTAAACCGGTTTCTGTACGAGGTCAGGAAGACAGCATACAAGGAGCAGCAGAAACAGCCATACGAGTGCAGTTCCGAGAGAAGATGTAAGTGTTTTTTTGCGCTCAAAAGCCGTCATTTTATGATTTAGTCCTCAGGCTTACACTGACATAGCCGCTTTTTCTGAAAGCATCAAAAAGCTTTACAATCATTCCGTTTTTTACGTCTTCGTCAGCTTCAAGAGTAACCGGTATGTCTTCCCTTTTGCGGTCTCCGGCAGGGAATGCTTCAAGTTTTGCAGGAAGCTTTGCAAGAGTAACGTTTTCGCCGTTAAACTGCATGTTTCCTTTTTTGTCTACAGTTACGTTTATTCCGGTGATTTCAACAGCCTGTGAAGTCTCGCTTTCAGGCAGGTTCACCTTAAGCGCCTTGTTGTTTATGAAAGTAGTTGAAACAAGGAAAAAGAGAATCAGCTGGAATATGACGTCAATCATCGGAGTCAGGTCTGCAAGGACCGGTCCGCGTTTTTTTGGAGTAACCCTCATCAGCTGAGCCTTCCTGTAAGTTTAAGTACAAATTCAGTAACGACTGATTCCATCTTTGCAGTTTCCTTGGCAACACGGCGGTTAAACACATTGTTGAAAATCATTGACGGAATAGCAACTGTGAGTCCGGCAGCTGTCGTAAGGAGTGCAACCGCAATCGAACCTGCAAGGGCACTCGGATCCATGTTTTCACTGGCACCCATAACGCCGAAAGCCTGAATGTTTCCGACTACGGTACCGAAAAGTCCGAGGAGCGTTGAAATATTTGCAATCGTTCCGAGCATCGTAAGCGAATGTTCAAGGGCAGGAACCTGATTGTCCATTTCTGCCTGAACTATTTCACGAAGGTCAGCTTCCTTGAGGGAACGCATTTCAATTGCTTTTTTAAGAACGTTTGACGACGGTGTTGAAGCGGCTTCACAGAAGGTTTCTGCATCTGCATAGTCATTTCTGCGGAGTGCCGAATCAATGTTCTTTTTAAGTATTTCGTCGTTCTTCCTTATATTTTTATAAAAGACAATCCTTTCGATTATGATGTACGTTGCAACAAGGCCGCACACGATGATCGGAAGCATAAGTAATCCGCCTTTCAGAATAAGTCCCATTTTATAATCCTCCAGTTAATCAGGGTAAACAGTTTTAATCATCAGAACTGAAATTTAGCAAGCACTGCTATATTTCCGCTCTTCTGTACATAATCCGAGTGAGCATAGCTTCTTGTTTCGGATTTGAATAATTTTACAATATCGTTAACTTCAAGGGCAAGGCGGATAGATGAAGAAACCTTATACGCAATGTTTGCCCCGAATTCAGGAGGTTTGTCAGCGCCTTCGCCGAGTCCAAGCCGGAATTTTCCCATTGATGACCAGCGGGCATCTTTTGCCTGATAAAGTGCAGTTGCAAGAACATTCTGCTTGTCATAAAGTGCAGGAATGTCTTTCCAGAAAACGATATAGTCTCCGGTAAACTTAAAGTCGTTCCATGAGAATTCAATGCCTGCAGAAGTATTGAACTGAGTCCTTTCTTCCGGGAGAATTCCGTAGAGTCCCGACAGTGCAGAAAGCATTGAAGAATAATCTGCGCTCCATTCACCGTTTTCAAAGGCAGTCTTCCTGAATTCAGCGCCGCCAGTAACCGTAAGTACATCCCTGAGCGGAATTGATGCAGAAACCCTGCCGTACCAGTCCGTCGTTTCCTGAGGAATATATCCGAGTACTGAATACCTGTATTTTGTTTCAAGGTTCTGAACCGTTTCCTGATAAGATGAACATCCGCCTTCAGCCTTGAGCAGGAGAAGCCTTTCGCTTGCAAATGCATTTATCTTCCAGTCAGTTCCAAGTGCAAAAGGAACGATTACGTTTTCATCTCCTGTATCTGTTCCGATTACGGCCGAAACATTTGCCCACAGGCTTACAAGTGAGGTTTCCCATTTTACGCCGGCTTCAAACTGTCCGCGGTGTGAACTTTCCTTGTTGCTTCCGTCAAAATCCCGGAAGGCATCGCGCTCACCGAGATTAAGCTGCGTCTGATAATCGGCCTTAAGCGTAACTCCGAAGGAATTCCTGCTGTATCCGAATCCGATGTACGGTTCCAGAAAGAGCACGGAAGTTTTTGAAAGAACCGAGTCCCTGTCCGTTACGGATGTTTCAAATCCCGAATAGCGGTTGTACCAGTTTCCGTCAGTTCCATAGAAGAAGCTGAAGGAATCTGCAAACTTCCACTTTCCGGAAAAAGTTCCGCCGAAAGTATGCTTAACCTGACTGTTGTATTCTGAAGATTCAGACTGCAGGCCGTCGTCACTCGTTCTGTAAAAAGCCGAAAGGCTGTGTGAAGATTTTTCTCCCGAAAAGGATTTAAGTGCAGTTATGTCAGTTTCGCGTACAAAATAGCCGTCTGCAGCCTTTTTATCTGCAAATCCTTCCGTGCTTTCGTGCCTGAAATTGATGCTGAAAGGCGATGGACCTGAGGCCCTGTAAATCGAAAAGTCGCCGAGGAAGTAGAACGGATATCCGCCTCCGAGCTGGCCTTCTGCATAAATGCCTTTTCCTCCGGCAGCTTCAGCCGTATTTTCTGCGGGGATAATCTTTCCTTCAGAGGCACCGAGTTCAGGAAGTTCAACTTTATTTGTCTGATGATCCGGGATGATTTTCGTGTAGTCAGGAACCGAATCCTTTCCGGCTTTCATTGACCCTCCGGTAATTACTGTAGTTACTTCAGGAAGTTCAAGATCATCTTCATTTACAGCCGCATCAGATGTCTGGGCAGATACCGCAGCTGCCATCAGGGCAAGAACCGGAACAAAAAATATTTTTTTCATAGTTTCTCCTGTTATCATGATTCCTTACAGTTCACCTGCTTTTTTTGTCCAGGTACTGTCAGGATAGAGTTTTTTCAGATTATTTACGACAGCGTCAGAATCCCCGTAAAGTCCGGCCGCATTGAATGCTTCTGCCGAATTATAGAGTGCCCTTGCTGCCTCACCTTCTTTTCCGCTGTTCCTGTAATATTCGGCTGCTTCAAGATAAATCTCTCCTGCGCTGCGGTTCTGAAGGTTTGACCTGTATATCATTCCGAGAAGTGCAGCATTTGCGGCAGCCCCGGAACTTTCAGTTTTTATGTTCTTTTTCTGTAATGCAAGGAGCTTTACGGCAAGTTCCTGTGCTTCAGTCAGCATGAGGGAATCATAGTACAGCTGTGCGAGTTCCGTACCGGCTGTTCGTCCCTGAGGCGTTTTTTCAGCGCCTGCTGATTCATATTCATTTTTCTTAACTGCAAGCTTTGTATTTCCTGTCGAACTGAGCGCCTTTAATTCACGGAGAATTGCAGGAATCCTGTCATTTTCAGCCTGTTCGCCGTACTCACTGATCATTGACTGAGCCGTTGAAACTGCCAGGTCATATTCTTCCCTTGCACGGTAAATATAAATAAGAGCTTTCTTTGAACCATATTTATAGGTTCCGGCATTCCGGTCTTCAACTATACGTTCATAATACAGCTTTGCATCTCCGGTCTTTCCGCACTTTAAATAGCAGTCAGCAGCATAATACTGGGCTGCAACACTGAATTTTCCTGACGGCCATCTGCCGTAATAATTAATGAAACGGTCTGCAGCCTTTACGTAAAGAGGAACTGCTTCCTTTGACTTTCCTTCATATTCAAGTCCGAGTGCCTGACTGTATGAAAGTTCGGCATAACGGTAAAGTGCTTCATCAGCAAAAGGATTTGAACCGCGTCCGCCTGCTACGGAAAGATAGGCCTTTTCTGCAGCAGCATAGTCTTTTTTGAGTGTCTGTATGTGTGCAGTCTGAAACAGGCATTCAAAGCCGAATTCGTCATTGTTTTTCGCATAAGGTTCAAGGGTTTTTACGGCTTCGTCAAAGCGTCCTGCATCAGTATAGATTCCGGCACAGAGAATTATTGCTTCATGCTTTTCCTGTTCAGTGCGTGCAAAACGTACGGCTTTTTCTGCCAGAGGGAAACTTTCTGCATATTTTCCGGCCTGAACTGCGCTCTTTGCACCAGTCATGCATCCGTTCCATAAAAGCGGATGAGATGCATTTTCGTTTACGTATTTATTCAGGTTTGAATATGAACTTGCATAATCTGAAGTCCTGTACTGGCAGTATCCGAGATAAAAACGTGCATATCCCCGGTAAAGCTTATCAAGGTCTGGTGAAGTAACGCATGAATTGAATTTTCCGGCTGCTTCCTGCCACCTTTCGCGGTTAAAGGCTGCAAGGCCTGCCATATAAGCGGCTTCAGCACCTTTAGCAGCTGCAGACTGTTCCGTTGCACTTATAAGGTGGCCTGCATTCAGGAGGGTTCTCGTATAATCAAGCCTTCCGTCGTTGTTCAATTCGTTTTTCTGTGCAAGATCATAGAAAATTCTGTCGGCAGCCGATGATTTTCCGTTTTTTGCAAGAATCTGTGCCTTCAGGAAAAGAAAATCACTGTCTGCGTAATTTTTGTCCAGAACCTTTTCGTACGATGCCTTAAGGTCATTCTGTTTGTAATATGATAGTATGTTCCAGTAATCTGCCCTGCGCCGGATTTCAGAATCCGGGCTTTCAAGGACTTTTTCAGCACAGGACCGGCTTGCATTCCAGTCTTCCTGAATTGCCTTGAGGCGGGCCAGATAAAGGTTTGAATAATCAAAAAGTTCATCACCTTCCTTTATCCTGCTTTCAAGAAGAAGTTTTTCTGCAGCAGCGGCCCTTTCCTTCAGCGGCTGCTTTCCCTGAACAAGAAGCATTTCACACCTGTAGACTGCAGCCGTATGAATAAGCGTACGTCCGGCACCTGAAGCTGCATTGTCAAAATATTCAGAAGCCTTGGCGTATTCACCGGCATTAAAGGCATCTATGGCAAGCCGCGTCCAGAATTCACTTACGAGTTCAGGATATTTTGAGAGCCTGTCCTTAGCCTGTGCAATTACGGCTCCGGGTTCTTCACCGACATCTTTCCTGTGTGCGCTTGAAACATAATATGCCTTCTGCATTGCAATGGCAGCAAGATTTGAATCTGCTTCCTTAAGGACTACGCAGTAAAGTTCATATGCTTTTCTGTAAAGTCCCTTTCCTTCAAGGGCAGTTCCTTTTTCAAGCAGGATTGAACGGCGTGCAGCCTCAGAAAAACCAGCCGTCTCAAATTTATCTGCAAATGAAACGGCTTCATCATAGGATTTTATCGAATTAAGGGCGCCGAGAAGGTCAAGCGCGGCAGTTTCGTAATCGGAAACTGAATAATTCTTTCCTGAAGCAATTACATGCCTGTAAAGAGGAACTGCATTTTTATCGTCACCGCAGGCCCTGAATGTCCGTGCAGCATATAAAATGCTCTGGGCACGGAAATTTTCAGATTTTTCTGCTCCGGCATAAAAATATTTCTGCGCATCTGAATACTGCTTAAGTTCAAAAAGGCAGCGGCCGGTCCAGTAACTGAGGTCTCCGAGAAGCCTGTCATTATCCTTTGAAAGTTTTTTTCCTTCTTCAAGGCAGGCAAGGCTTTCTTCAATCTGTCCCATTCTGAAAAGGCTTTCACCTTTGAGGACAAAGGCCCGTGAAGCATAGATTGAATTCGAATCGCTTGAGATTATCTCATCAGCATAGCGTACGGCTCCGGGGAAAAATCCGCTCTGATAGGCATCATTCATTTCTGCGGCCTGCCGGCTCAAATCAACGGAAAAACAGAATGAACAGGCAGCCATGAACGGAACGGCATAAATCAGTTTCTTTATCATGGAAATATTTTAACACAAAACGAAAGATAAAATAAATACAGTGTTTTTTATGAGTTGTTTTTATTTAAAATCTATGTTTTAATAAGAGAACTACTGTATTTTTATATGGCTCAAAAAGCCTTCCAGCGAGGAATATAATGGCAAAAATTGAACTTAAAGGTATTACGAAAATCTACGACGGAAACGTTCTTGCCGTTGAGAGATCAAACGTAACAATCGAAGACCGCGAATTCTGTGTATTCGTAGGTCCGTCTGGATGCGGAAAATCAACAACACTCCGCATGATTGCAGGTCTTGAAGACATCACTGCCGGAGAACTTTACATTGACGGTGAACTGATGAATGATGTTCCGCCAAAAGACCGCAACATCGCCATGGTATTCCAGGATTATGCCCTTTATCCGCACATGACTGTTTATGACAACATGGCATACGGTCTCAAAATCCGTAAAATCGACAAAACAGAAATCGAACGCCGTGTACGTGAAGCATCACGCATCCTCGACCTCGACAAATATCTTGACCGCAAGCCTAAGGCTCTTTCCGGCGGTCAGAGAC
>DGTU01000052.1 GCA_002394465.1 Treponema sp. UBA4328
CCACAGCGCCAGCAGTGAGGATATGAGTGTAAGTGCTGTTCTTTTTTAATCAGCTTACCTTCTTCCTTAAGGCGGGCCATAATATCTTTATCACAATCTTTTACAAAGCGTCCTGTATAATCAGGAACTTCTTTTGTAAATTTACATTCTGCATCAATAGGCTGAACGTTAGGAACTCCGCTTCCACGGAATACCTTGTTATCTTCTTCACCGAAGCTCGGAGCAATGTGAACGATACCTGTACCGTCTTCTGTCGTTACGTATTCAGCATTAAACATGCGGAATGCACCCTTCGTACACTTCTGCTTTGAAATTTCTTCACATTTTGCAGGATCACTCAGGTATGAAAAATACGGGAAGAGAGGTTCATATTCAGCATCAATGAAATCCTTTCCCTTTCTGGTCCAGATGATTTCATATTCAGATTCTTCCTTGTAGTACGCACTGAGCCTTGCCTTAGCAAAGATATAGTAATCTCCGCCGGCTTTATCAAGAATCTTTACGTAATCTACTTCCGGTCCCATACAAAGACCGAGGTTTGACGGAAGTGTCCACGGAGTTGTTGTCCATGCAAGGAAATATGTATTTCCTTTTGAAATATCATCATTGAATGAAGACGGAAGTTTAGTAACCTTAAAGCGTACGGTTACAGTCTGGTCATTTACGTCTTTATATCCCTGTGCAAGCTCATGTGTAGAAAGAACCGTTGAACAGCGCGGACAGTAAGGAAGAATGTACTGACCTTCGTAAATGAGTCCTTTATCCCAGAGAGTTTTTGCAACCCACCAGATTGTTTCCATGAACTCAGGATTCATGGTCTTATAGTCATTGTCAAAATCAACCCAGCGTCCCATACGGGTAATGGTTTTGCGCCATTCTGAAGTGTATTTAAGTACGGAAGCCTTACACCTGTCGTTGAATTTGTCGATTCCGAGGGCTTCAATTTCATGCTTAGAGTTGATTCCAAGTTCCTTTTCAATCAGATTTT
Organism: Treponema sp. UBA4328; assembly: GCA_002394465.1. GTDB lineage: Bacteria > Spirochaetota > Spirochaetia > Treponematales > Treponemataceae > Treponema_D. The sequence goes on from DGTU01000052.1 coordinate 989, forward strand.
CAACAGGAAGACCGTGGCAGTCCCATCCGAAACGGCGCTCTACGTGTTTTCCTTTCATTGTCTGATAACGCGGAATAATATCTTTAATTGTAGACGGAATAAAATGTCCGAAATGCGGAAGTCCTGTAGCAAACGGAGGACCATCAAAGAATACGAATTCTTCGGCTTTTGAACGCTGTTCTACTGATTTTTTGAAAGTATCATTTTTTTCCCAGAATTTTAAAACTTCTTCTTCCTGTTTAGGAAAGTCCGGCTTTGGATTAACTGAATTGTACACAATAATCACCTGATTTAATTGAATATTTGGTGACAATTTTATCAGATTTTAAGCAAATAATCTATAAGAACAGAAAAAAATGCTATTTGTGAATGTCGATATTACGCCTGTTCCAGGTATACGGATCATAAAGTTCAAGTTCCGTAATTTCCTTCCAGCGGTATTTGATTTCCGGAACAGGGAATAACGGTTTTGGCGGAGGACTTCGCCTTGAATTATCTGAAGTTACGCGCTGTGAAAGCTGTTCAAAGTTTTTTGTTTCAGGCACAAGGGTTAAATAAGGTTTTCCAAGTGCAATTATAATTCCGTCTTCATCACATACAATCTGAAGGTCAGAAGATGATTTCTGTATGTTCCGGATCTTTGTGCTTCGTCCTGTCGTACACTGATAGACTTTCCCGCCTACCCTCAGGAATTTATCAACATTAAACGTTTTTTCACCGTCAGAAAAAGAAGCCGTTTCATACGAATATTCCATTTTGCTCTGCCAGTAACGTATGTGATAGATGGAATTCCCGTCAATGAAGTACGATAGCAGTTCTTTTTTGTACACTGGAGGGGAAACAGTTATTCCAAGCGCTGAAGAAGCATCCCTGTAAAAGCCGGAAAGAACAAGTTTATTTTCATCAAAATCAGATTTTTCGATGCGGCCTGAATCAGTTTCAGCGGCCCGGTCTTTAATCAGAAAATCAAGGTAAATGTTATTGTTTATGACGGCAAGCGGAATATAAACCTTATCCTTAACACCGAGATATTTTACTTCAAGCTCATAGACACCGGCAGTATGATTCTGATTTTCAACAACGGTAATGTATTTTATGTCGATGTCTTCAGCATTTCTGGAAGTCGTATCATTCCTGTCGCGGGTCTTGATTTCCTTATAGCCGGCCTTTTCTGCCGCACGGTCATCATACCAGCGGTAAAACATACGGAGAACAGCAAAAAAGTCTTTTTCTTCACCTGAGAAAAGAAGCAGCCTGTCACTTCCCTGCCACATTCCCTGGAGGCACTCAGGAATTTCATCTTTAGGCTCATAAATTTTCACTTCTTCTGCTGACAGTGCGAAACATGAAGAAATGAAAAATACAAATGAAATTAAATGACGAAATTTCATATTTACATTATCGGCAGAAAAAGCTTTTGTTTCTAGTTTTTAAAGAGCTCTTCAATCTGCTTTCTGTAAATTTTACTGATATTAGGACGTATCATTTCCTGCTTTGCATTAATTTCTTTTCCAAGTTCAAAACTCTTTGTAAGGAGTGCAAATGAGAAAATACGTTCGCATGTCCTGAATCCGGTCTTTGCACTTACAAGATTGTCAATCTCAGTCTTAAACAGGTTTTTGATTTCAGATGTCTTTAAAAGCGTTTCCCAGTCATCATAGAAAATTCCGTTTTCTTCTGCAAAATTAATTACGTTTGCCTGATCCGGAACGATAAGTGCTGCAACATACTTCTTATCCTGTCCGAGAACTACGGTACGCTCAACATACGGACTTGTATTTACAGCCTTTTCAATTACTGCAGGTTCAATATTTTCTCCGCCGAGAAGGACAATCGTATCCTTTGCACGTCCGACGATTTTGATTTCCTTATCGTAGCTTATCATTGCAAGGTCGCCGGTATTAAGCCAGCCTTCATCATCAATAACCTGTGCCGTTACGTCTGGACGGTTGTAATAGCCTTTCATAACCTGACGTCCGCGTACAAGAAGAAGTCCCTTTTTTCCAGGTTTAAGCGGGGATGGTGAAGCAATCTTTCCGTCTTTTTCCTTTACGACTTTTACTTCAAAGCTTGTAAATGGTTTACCGACGTTATTTGAACGCGGTTTTCTTGAATTCTTAACTGAAATGACAGGCGCAGCTTCCGTAAGGC
>DGTU01000173.1 GCA_002394465.1 Treponema sp. UBA4328
CAAAAATCATGCTCTTTGATGAACCTACATCTGCCCTTGACCCTGAACTTGTCGGAGAAACCCTGCAGCTTATCAAGAAAATTGCAAGGGAGGGAAAGACGATGATTGTCGTAACTCATGAAATGTCTTTTGCCGAAGAAGTTGCCGACAAGGTTGTCTTTATGGACGGCGGCTATGTAGTTGAAGAAGGAACTCCAAAGGAAATCTTCTACTACCCTAAAGAAGAACGTACCAGACAGTTCCTTAAGAGAATCCTTCCTCCTTCTGATTACATAATCTGAAGTTTATTCCTTAACTTTTTTTGTAAATCTCAGGTAATAAACCAGCATCAGTACCGAACACATTGTCCATCCGACCGGATATGCAATTGAAACCGGGAAAAACGATTCAGTAAACCTGGTCGTCACATACAGATACAACTGCCTCCATACAACGAATCCGAACAGGAGAATGAGCATCGGAGCCTTTACGTTTCCGAATCCCCTGAGCGAACCGGAGAGAATAGGATTCCATACTCTGATGATATAGAAAAGTGAACAGACACGTATAAAATACGTTCCGTAGTAGAGCACACCTTCTTCCCTGTTGAAAAGTGCGGTTAATTCTCCCGGGAAAATCTGAAGGATAACCAGCAGAAGTGCTCCAATTATCATTCCCATTATAACTGCGGCTGAAGTTCCTTTTTTAGCCCTTTCCATGTTTCCTGCACCGTAATTCTGACCTGCAAAAGTCGTTGAACTCAGCTGAAGGCTCTGCATCGGAAGAAGACAGATCTGATCAATTTTGTTGAAAACGGCCCACCCTGCCATACAGTCCGAACCGAAACGGTTTATGTAAGTCTGAACAAAAATGTTTGAAAAAGACGTTACTGACATCTGAAGCCCGCCCGGAACTCCAAGAGCCAGAATTTTTGCAAGTATCGGAAAATCAATTCTGAGTTTATTGAACGAAAGCCTGTAAACTTCGTTTGTCCTGAAAAGCGTAAGAAGTACCAGTACGGCAGAAACCGCCTGTGCAATCAGCGTCGCGTATGCAGCACCGGCAATTCCTAATTCAAACTGAACTACAAAAAGCAGATCCAGAATAACATTTACAAGAGAACTTATTACAAGAAAATAAACCGGTCCGCTTGAATTACCGACTGCACGGAGAATCCCTGCCCCTGCATTGTAAAGCATCAGGAAAATAATTCCTTCAAAATGAATCGTAAGATACGTATGTGCAGAAGCAAGAACATCGTCAGGAGTTGAATTAAGTTTTAAGAGAGTAAAATTGAAATTTATTCCCAGAACAGTAAAAAGGACACCGAGAATGACTGTCGATAGAATCAGGGTATGAATAGTTTTTCCCAGTGATTCAATATTTTTCGCTCCGAAATACTGGGAAATCAGGATACTTCCACCGGTCGAAAACCCCATGAAAAAACCGATTAAAGTATGTACGAACTGGGATGTTGCCCCTACAGCAGCAAGAGCCTCTTTTCCGACATAGTTTCCGAGAATAACAGAATCAACTGTATTATAGAACTGCTGAAACAGGTTTCCCAAAAGCAGCGGAACTGCAAAACGGATTATGAGGCTGTAAATGTTTCCCGTCGTCATGTCACAGACAGCAGGGCCATGATTTTTTAATGATATATGAAGCATTTTTTGTTGCGTACATTTATAAAAAAAGTTTTTTTTATTGTCAATTACCTATTGACCGAGTAGGTTTTAACCTGTATATTTTACCTACCATTTAGATAGGTTTAGAGGTACTTATGGCAAAGAGCTTCAGGGAATTACAGGAAACACATCCATGCTTCGGAAATCACAGCGCTACTACGGGCCGCATTCATCTTCCGGTCTGCCCGGGCTGTAACCTTTCATGCCGCTTCTGCGAGCGTTCAATCAATACTACGGAAAACCGCCCGGGCGTAACTTCAACGGTATTAAAGCCGGCTGAGGCAGTTCCGGTTCTGCGCAAGGCACTTGAAATCTGCCCTGAAATTACGGTGGCAGGAATTGCAGGTCCCGGCGACACTCTTGCGACTGACTATGCAATTGAAACATTCAAGCTTATCAGGGAAGAGTTTCCCCGCCTTACAAGATGCATGAGTACCAACGGACTTCTGCTTGATGAACGTGCAGAAGAACTCATTGAAGCCGGGATCGACAGCCTTACCGTAACGGTTAATGCCGTAGATCCTGAAATCGAAGCCCAGCTCAACGATTACATCATTTATCACGGAAAGAAAATCGAAGGCGTTGAAGGAGCAAAAATCCTGATTAAAAACCAGCTTGCAGGCATAAGGAAAATTGCTGCAGCAGGAATTACAGTCAAGGTTAACACGGTTTTAGTTCCGGAAATCAACCTTAAGCACATAGAACAGATTGCTTACGCCGTTGCAGAAGCGGGAGCAGAAAAATACAACATCATTCCTTTGATTCCGACTGCGAAATTAAAGGATGCAAAAGCGCCTGACTGCATGCAGATTGATGAAGCAAGGCGCGCTGCAGGAAAGTACATCGAGCTTTTCCTTCACTGCAATCACTGCCGTGCAGATG
>DGTU01000037.1 GCA_002394465.1 Treponema sp. UBA4328
CAATCCAGTTCATTACAAAATAAAAGACTCCGGCAACAAGAAGCGGCGTAAATGATACGAGTCTGTTGGAATTGCTTTTTGCGACTGCCATAAGTTCCTGAATGCTGATAATGGTAACCAGGGACGTATCCTTTACGAGCGTGATTACTTCATTTCCCATTGCAGGAACGATTCTCTTTATGACCTGAGGAAGAATGATATTTATAAATGCGCGGGCGTGAGTATAGCCGAGAACCCTTGAAGCTTCATACTGACCTTTAGGGATCGACTCAATTCCGCCGCGATAGATTTCAGCAAAATAACATGCATAATTTATTGAAAAGGCAATGACGGCTGCAATACCGGAAGACCATTTAATGTTTGTGTGAAAAACATTTCTTGCAATGAGTCCGGGTCCAAAATAAACGATAAGAAGCTGAAGCATGAGCGGAGTTCCGCGGATAATCAGCAGAAAAACATTAGTCAGTTTTGACAGAACGGCGTTTTTTGACATGCGTCCGAAAGCAATAATAAGTGCGAGCGGAACCGCAAAGAGAAGTGTCATGGCAAAAATAGAAAGTGACGTTCCCGCTCCCCTGAACATGTTAAAAAACATTTCAAAGTATTCACGGACTGTTTCCGGAGAAGAGTTAAAAAAACCTGCAAGAAAAGTTATGAAAGAAGAATTATCCATCGTATTTAAACTAAAAAATCCCCTCAAAACCGCTGAACGCGTACGCATCAGCCTGCAAGTCTGAGGGGAAGCTAGAAATTATTTTCCGATTACAGAGATGTCATCTCCGAACCATTTTTTAGAAATTCCGGCAACTGTTCCGTCAGCCTGCATTTCTTTAAGGACGTTCCATACATCATCACGAAGTTTCATGCCGGATTCATCGTTTCTGAAACCGATGCCATAACCTTCTTTTGCAAGTGATTCCCTTACAACTTCAAGAGGTTTGTTTCCTGTAAGGATTGTATAGTCAGCAACGACACTGTCCATTGCAACTGCATCAACACCGCCTACTTCAAGGTCAGTAAGTGCATAGAGGTTATCAGTATATTTCTTGATTTCTGCAACTGATTTTTTAAAATCAGGATTTGCATCGACAGCTTCTTCTGCACTTGAACCTGCCTGAAGACCGATTACTTTACCGGCAGCATCCTTAAGGCTCTTTATTCCGCTGTCCTTGCGTACTACGAGAACCTGATCATTTTCAAGATAGGCCTCAGTAAGTGCCATTTCACTCTTTCTTTTTTCTGTAATTGTAAATCCGTTCCAGATACAGTCGATGTTTCCTGAAGAAAGTTCTATTTCCTTTGAATCCCAGTCAATAGGTTTTGCCTCAAATGCAAGGTTAAGGCGTTTAGCAGCTTCCTTTGCAAGATCAATGTCATAACCTACGATCGTTCCGTCAGCTTCAGTATATCCGAGCGGCGGGAATGAAGCGTCAAGTCCAAGAACAAATTTTGCCTCATCAACCTTCCTGCATCCGAAGAAAGCAAAAGCAAGGGCAAGTCCGAGAACTGCACGTACAGTTTTTTTCATAAATACCTCCATTTTATGTTAAAACTTTTTACAAAAAGCTTTAAGTTCCTTAATCTGTCTTTCGACCTGTGCCTTTGCAGGGCCTCCGGTAATATTCCGGGCTGCGACACAGGCTTCAGGCGTAATTTTTTCAAAAATATCACTTTCAATCAGCGGCTCGATTTCCTTAAGTTCATCAAGCGAAAGTTCTTCGATTGCGCTCTTTCCTGAGTCAATTGCCTTTCTGACACAGCGGGCACTGATTCCATGCGCAGTCCTGAACGGCACACCCTTACATACCAGGTAATCTGCAACGTCAGTAGCATTTGCAAATCCGCCGTAGCAGCTTGCTTTCATCTTATCAAGATTCCAGCGTGCAGTAGAAATCATTGCTTCAAATACAACGACATTTCCCTGAACGCAGTCGAGCGCTTCAAACAGCGGAGCCTTGTCTTCCTGCATGTCACGGTCATAGGAAAGCGGAAGTCCCTTCATCATAACGAGAAGGTTTATAAGGTCACCGTAAACTTTTCCAGTACGTCCGCGGATAAGTTCTGCAAAGTCAGGATTTTTTTTCTGAGGCATTATTGAAGAACCCGTAGACCATTTTTCGCTCAGGTCGATGAAAGAAAATTCAGTAGTAGACCAGAGAACGACTTCTTCACACATCCTTGAAAGATGGCTCTGAAGAAGCGCAAAGTCCGAAGTAAATTCAATGCAGTAATCCCTGTCACTTACACCGTCAAGCGAGTTAAGCGTAACTCCGTCAAAACCAAGCTTTTCGGCGACAAACTCACGGTTGAGCGGCAGGTCACTTGCAGCAAGGGCACCGCTTCCAAGAGGAGAAAGTGAAACCCGCTTGAGTGAATCCGAAAGCCTTTCAACATCGCGGACCAGCATCCATGCCCAGGCACAAAGGTGATGAGCAAGGGTTACCGGCTGTGCATGCTGCATGTGAGTAAAGCCTGTCAGGAGTGAATCCGTATGCTTTTCAGCAATCGAACAGAGTGTATTAATCAGGGAAACAATGTTTTTCTGAAGCTCCGGGATAACGCGCCTCAGATAAAGCCTCTCATCCAGTGCAATCTGATCATTGCGGCTTCTGCCGGTGTGGAGTTTTTTTCCAGCCTCACCTATTCTGTCTGTAAGGG
>DGTU01000034.1 GCA_002394465.1 Treponema sp. UBA4328
GTCCTGATTACAGCCTTCCCGTCAGAAACACTCTCAAAGACATTCTGAACATCCGGAACATAAACCGTTTTTTCAAATTCTTTCCACTGTTCAGTTACAGAACAGCCGTAAACTTTCTCAAAGACACCTGCACAAAAACTCAATGACGTTGAAGTTCCGGCCTGTTTCCAGAAAGCCGAATATTTTTCCATCCCGTACTTTTTCTGAAGATATCCGGCAAACATCGCACCGAAAATATAGGCATCATTTCCGCCGGGATAAGTATCCCTTGCACCGGTTACGTCACGCCATGAAGGGAATTTTCCTTCAATTTTTGCCGCATTTACCAGCTGCATCGAAAAGGCATCATTAAGACGGCCTCCTTCTCCGGCACTTTCAAAACTGACAGTTGCACCTTCAAGCCAGAATGAAGACAGGCTGAGCCAGGCAGGATTAAAAACGTCTCCAGCTACAAAGGAAAATCCTTTCCAGAAGGGTGATTTCATGTTCATGGTAACGGCATGAGTCAGTTCATGATAAAAAACTGAAAGAATCGTCTGTTCATACATATCAAGATTTTTATCCGGGCGGGCATCATAAAGGACGATTCTGTTATACGGAACTGCCGTAAAATATGCATTAAGCTGCTCTACAGACGGCGTTATCGTTACAGGGAATCTCTGGTAAGGCTCTGTATTCAGGATTGAACATATTTTCTCATAATATTCATCACAGACTTCTGAAAGGCTCTGTGCCGAATCAGAACTTTCTTCCGGATATATAATGTCAAAATACTGAGTCTTTATGACAGTGATTTTACCTTTTGACCCTGAAAGTACCCCGCCGCGGGCAAAAACAAGACTCGAGAAAACTAAAATTGCTGACAGGATAATGCCTTTTTTCATAATCATACAAGGGCTGCAACTGCCGTTCCTGTCGTTATGTCATCTTCAACAGTTACGGTTTCATAACTGATTCCGCACTTTCTGTATGCATACTCATAAAGATATTTTTCAAGGCGTTCCCTGAGTCTGTAAGTTTTGAACAGGGTGGTTCCGTTCAGCGTAATGCATACTTTTTTACCGTTTTTACCGCGGCCACAGGCAATGAGGTTTGCAGCAAGAATCGAAGATGCATATCGTGCACAGCGGTCAACAGCAGCGTCAAAAAGCTGGAATACGACAGAACGGTCATATTCACAGGTACAGGCCCTGTAAACCGGATTATCTTTTTTCCCCTGAAGGAAATCATCAGTTTCAATTGTTGTAAGTGAAGTAATTTCTCTCAGATTTTCACAGGTTCTGCGCGAAAAAAGCTTTTCCCGTCGCGCAAAATCAAGCATTTCAAATGCGACTTTTCCCAGATATGCGCCGGAACAGCATTTTTCAAGCGGATACTGCCCCGGGATATCAGTTTTCTTATCAGCCGAAACATCAAAATCGCTCAGTGGAACTGTATCACATTTTCCGCTTTCACAGACGATTATCTGCCTGCCGTCACCGAAGCTGTTATCTTCATCAATAAAGGCAGCATTCATTCCCGTACCAAGAATAAAGCCGATATAACTGTCATAATCTTTTGAAAGGGTTTTACCCGCAAGCAGAGCAGCAACGGTGTCATTCAGAAGAACTATTTTCTGAATTTTATTCCAGCCGTGCGCTTCAAGGACCTGCCTGAGGCATTTTCCGACCGGAACTCCCAGAACTTCTTTTGCCTTTATTTCCTTGCTGAAGGCATTCGGGATTCCGTCATGATCTTTTGTTATGTTCATCGCATACGAAAAACAGAAGCCGATTTTATCAGCCTTATCCCTGAGGTAATCAATATTGTCTGCAATTTTTTCAAAAAATTCGTACTTCGAATACTCCCGTTCCGTTGCCGGCATTGCTTTTTTTTCAAAGTCAGAAATCAAGGCCTTTCCTTCACTGTCAAATGAAACAAGACAGGATCTGAAATTAGTTCCGCCGGCATCAATTACGATTATTTTTTCATTCACCGGATTTTTATCAGGAACATTCATCCACGTTCTGAACATATCCTGACCGCCGGTTTTCCCGTTTTCTTTTTTCATGTCCACAAGGATTTCATCAACGATCATCCTTGACTTAAATCCATGCTTCCGAAGAAAATATTTCACCCTGTCAAAGCTGCAGATTAAAACGGCACACAAAATAAGGAGCATACCGGCTGCCTTAATAAAATCAATGCTTTCACCCCACCAGAGCAACCCCGTAAGGACTCCGACAAGAGGTTCCACAGTTACAAATATTCCGGCCTTTCCGGCATCAAGTTTTTTGAGCCCTGCACTGTAAAATAAAAACGGAAGAACAGTACAGACCACTGAAATTCCGCCGCACAAAAGGAGCACACTACCGTCATAAATTTTTACAGGGATTTCCCTTATAAACGGGAGCATGGCAATCGAGGCAAAAACAAACGTATAGAAAATCAGCGTAAGCACGGAATATTTTTTGAGTGGAATTTTACCGAATACAGAATAAAGCGCATAACCGAATCCGGCTCCGAGTCCCAAAAGAAGCCCCTTTAAGCTTACTGAAGAAGCACCGTCAAATCCGGCAACAAGAGTACAGCCGGATACAGCCATAATGATTGCAGCAATTTTAACGGCTGAAATCTGCTCATTAAACAGCAGAAAAGCAAGTATGAGTATAAAAACCGGTGAAGTATACAGAAGAACTACGGCAGTTCCGGCTCCGCATTCAATAATGGCTGCAAAATAGCATACTGAAAAAAAAGCAAGGCTCAAAATTCCGCTGCCTGCAAAAATCCATAAATCCTTAAGCTTTACAATAAACTTTTTTCTGTCCGTAAAAAGAATGGCAAGACCGAAAAAAACAGCTGACAGTAAGGAACGAACCAGCATCATCTGATAATTATCAAAGCCTGCGTCACTTAAATTCCTTACAAACAGGCTCATGGTTCCCCATAGTACTCCGGCCACAATAACAAAGAAAATGCTCATACTATGTATTATAACAGAAAACCGGTGTGGAAACCACAAAAACCTCCGCCGGATTCATGTCATCTGCCCTTATTGCAATTAAACTGAATTTCTGTTATATTTGGACACATGAGATTGTAGCTCAGCTGGATTAGAGCATCTGCCTTCTAAGCAGAGGGTCGTTGGTTCGAGTCCAATCAGTCTCATAAGCCTGCCATACGGCAGGCTTTTTTATTTTCCGCTGATTTTTATATAATTCCATACAGCCGGATCACTCTGTATAAGGCGCCAGAATGCAATGTTTTTAACACCTTTTGCATTGTACATATTAAATTTTGTACTGAGTGACAGAGCATCATCAAACCAGCCGGTTATAACCATTTCTTTTTTATATTTAAAGTTCAGGATATTTCCCGAATCACGCTCAACGTCAATATCATTCTGTTCAATCAGCTTTATAATGTCATTAAATCGGTATGCCTTTCCGCCTTCCGTATCATCACGCCAGGTTCTTCCGTAAAAAGGAAGGCCCATTATAAGTTTCTCAGGAGGAATAAGGGGTACGGAATAATCACAAATTCCCGAACACCATTCAAAAGATGCGACTGCACCCGGAGTACTTGTAGACCAGTGCTCGTCATATGCCATAATAACGATTCTGTCTGCAACTTCAGATATTGCTTCATAATCATAGGCATCCGAGTTAATTTTTTTTAAGCGGGCCGGGACAGCGACACTTAAAGTTTTTCCGTCAAGTTTTTCGCGCAGTTCCTTAAGGAAAGAAATGAAGTTCTCCCTGTCCTTATGCATTACAAGTTCCCAGTCAATCTGAAGCCCGTCATAGGTTTTTGCACCGGCTGCAAGCTGCTCAATAATTTTTTTGCGGAGCGGAAGCGCAGGATCAATAAGAAGATGAGTCTGAGCCCTTGAATCGACACTGGAAACCAGATGAGTTCGAACTCCGTTTTGATTAAAAACTTCAGGCTTTTCCGGAACGTCAGTAAGTTCACTGTAAACATTTACCGCCTGAATAAAATATCCGATATCAGTAACGGGAATTTCTTTTGTATATGTACTTTCCTCGCCTTTCATTACATAGACCCAGACTTCATTAAATTCAGTCTGATTAACAGGAGCAGAAGATGATCCAGGCTTTACGCCTGTCGAAGTACATCCGCTAAAAACAAGCAGGGCATTGAAGATACATACAACAATTTTTCTCATAGATAAATAATAAAGTATTTTTAAACAAAAAAAAACCGGATTCTTAAAGAACCCGGTTTTTTTA
>DGTU01000169.1 GCA_002394465.1 Treponema sp. UBA4328
TGTAAGCCTCGTCCGAAACTTTGAGGTAGTTGAGCTTGTCCAAAGCGTCCGAAGCATTAGAAACGATTTCGCGAAGGAAAATATCCTTGTTTGAATACATTGAATGAATGATAAGTTTAAGAAGCTGATTTACTTCTGTCTGAAACTGGTACTCTGCCATTTTTTGTGATAACTCCTATATCAAAATGGAATCTTTTTTCTTTAAAGATAATAAAAATACGCTTAATCGGCTAGAAATTTTTAAGAAAATCTGTCAGACTCGCTTTATCGGGGGCGTAGCTCACCTGGCTAGAGCGCTACAATGGCATTGTAGAGGTAGTCGGTTCAAGTCCGATCGTCTCCATTTTATTTCTGTTCTTTAAGGCTGTTTCTTTCCCAGAAAACGCCGTCTGAATATCCCTGAATTGATTTATCCTTTTCTGCGAGTGCAAGCCTTTTTTCTGTCCACAGGCAGTATTCTTCGTTAATTTCTATTCCGCAGTATTTTCTGTTCAGTTTTTTTGCAACGACAGCGGCTGTTCCGCTCCCGGAGAACGGATCGAAAACAACGTCATTTTCTTTTGAAGAAGCAAGTATCAGCTTTGCGTAGAGCTTTTCGGGTTTCTGTGTCGGGTGATCCGTATTCTCCGGCATTGACCAGAAAGGAATGCTGATGTCATCCCAGAAGTTTGAAGGATATGTCAGCCTGAAATTTCCGCTTTCCTCTTCTTTCCAGTCTTTAGGCTTTCCGTTGAGCCTGTACGGAGCCAGAACCCTGCGCTTCATCTTTACGGCATCAACATTAAAATAATAGTCGTCCGGATCCTTAACGGCAAACCAGATATCCTCCATTCCGTTTTTCCAGTTGGACTTTGCTCCCCGCCCTTTTTCGCGCTGCCAGGTAATTCTGTTCATTATGGTAAGTTCCTTTTCAACTGCACGCTGGAGGGAAGAAGTACATTTCCAGTCACCGCAGATATAGAGGGAACCGTTCTTTTTTAATTTTCTGCAGACCTGTGGAAACCATGTGGAAAGATATTCATCATAATTTGTCTCGGAACGGGAATTAAATTTAAGGCCGTTAAAATCTTTGGTCAAATTATACGGCGGATCAATTATTATAAGGTCAGCAAAATTATCCGGAATATATTTCAGGCCTTCAAGAATATCGCAGTTTATTGTCTTATCCGTAAAGTCCGTACAGGAAGAAATATTATCATTAGTTACAAGACGTTCCCTGAGGGCAGGAATTTCATCGCTTTCAAGCGTAAGAGTCCGGTTGTTTTTTGCGCGCGGTTTCTGTGTCATACCTGTTTACTGTAACATATTTTCCCATAGTAATACAGATTGCCGCATCAAGTGCGCAATGACATTTATGAATAATAGTTTCAGGAGCATCCTGTTTGACATTTTTTTGCAGCATGGCCATACTCTACACAATGGTTAATCAGAAAAGAAATTATCAGAAAGAACTCGAAACCATCCTCGAATCTGTTAAAAATGCCAGGGTTGAAAACCCGGATTCCGCAAGGCCTTCACTTCTTCTGCATGCCTGCTGCGGACCGTGCTCATCATATGTACTTGAATATCTGGCACGTTTTTTTGACATCACGGTTTATTATTACAACCCGAACATTCATCCTGAGCAGGAATATACGCGCCGTCTTGAAGAACTGAAAAAGTTCCTCACAAGATTTCCACAGGCCGTGGAGAACAACGTCAAGCTTGAAATTGACGGATACAATCCTGAAGACTACTTTACTGCAACTAACGTTCGTTCGGAAACTGAACTCCAGACTGAACCGGAAAAAGGTGAACGCTGCCGCCGCTGCTATGAATTCAGGATGAAAAAGGCTTATGAATATGCCTGCAGAAATAATTTTGACTGGTTTACAACGACTTTGAGCATCAGTCCCCACAAGGACAGCGAAAAAATCAATTTAATCGGTGAACAGCTAACGAACGGTAGTTCGGCTAAGACAAAATATCTTTATGCTGATTTCAAAAAGAAAGGCGGTTTTCTGCGCAGCACTCAGCTCTCGGAAGAATACGGGCTGTGGCGGCAGGACTACTGCGGCTGCGTTTATTCAATGAAGAAATGATTGCCGGGTCAAGCCCGGAAATGACAGTAAATAAAATCCTGTACATCTAATAAAAAATCCCGCAGTCACAGAGAACTGCGGGATTAAGTAATGCACAAGGGATTGCAGCACCGCCGAAGGCGTTCCAAAGGAATGGAGCGCGGTTAGCGCGGAAGTGCGAAAAGCCCGGCCCTGCCGTCAGGCAGGGATGTGCCCGAAATTATTTTCCGAAATATGCAAGTGCGTTGCCGAATGAAATGTCTTTTACAATCTTTGTAAGCATGTTCATGTCTGCAGGGTACTCGCCGTTTTCTACCCAGCCGCCGATTACATTACAGAGGATTCTGCGGAAGTACTCGTGGCGTGAGTATGAAAGGAAGCTGCGTGAGTCTGTGAGCATACCTACGAATGCAGGAATCATGCCCAGATTGCCGAGGACTTTTATCTGCTGTTCCATACCGTCGCGGTGATCGCAGAACCACCATCCTGAACCGAGCTGGATTTTGCCTTTGATTCCGCCGCCCTGGAAACATCCCATGATTGTTCCGATTGAGTAGTAATCTTTCGGGTTGAGGGTGTAGAGGATTGTTTTTGGCATTCCGCCCTTTTCTTCGATGAGGTTCATAAGGCCTGCGAGGTTCTCAGCCATTGGTTTGTCGTGGCTTCCGTCGAAACCTGTGTCCGGACCGAGTTTTTTGAACATTGCCTTGTTGTTGTCGCGGATTGCGTTCATGTGCCACTGCTGAACGATTCCTTTCTGCTCGTAAGCGCGTCCGAGGGCAACGAGAATCTTTGTTTTGTAAGCTTCTGCTTCTGCTTCGCTGATTACTTCACCGTTGAGAGCGCGTGCAACAACTGCGTCGATGTTTGCGTCTGTGTCGATTTTGCATGGTGGGTACTCAAGTGCGTGGTCAGAAGCACGGCATCCGTTCTCGATGAAGAAGTCGAGGCGGTTGATGAGGGCTTTGATTACATCGTCAGAAGTTTTGATTGTGATTCCGCTTACTTCTGAGAGCTTTGCGATGTAGTCTTTGTATGTCGGGAGGTTGATGTTGATTGCTTTGTCCGGGCGGTATGACGGGCGGACTTTTGTGTTGATTTTACCGATTGGAGCGGTTCCTGCGGCGATTGCCTTGTGATATTCGAGGGAATCAATCGGGTCGTCTGTTGTTCCGACTGCGTAAACATGGAATTTCTCGAAGATTCCTTTTACTGAAAGCTCGTCACTCTGGAGCATTTTGTTTGCTTTTTCCCAGATGCGTGGTGCTGATTCAACTGTAAGCGGTTCATAGATTCCGAAATATCTCTGAAGTTCAAGGTGTGTCCAGTGGTAGAGAGGGTTACCGATAAGGTGCTCGATTGTCTCTGCCCATTTGAGGAATTTTTCGTAATCAGGTTTGTCGCCTGTGATGTAGTCTTCGGTTACGCCGTAAGTGCGCATCTGACGCCATTTGTAGTGGTCGCCGCCAAGCCAGATTTCTGTGAGGTTCTTGAATTTTTTGTTCTCAGCAATCTGTGCAGGGATAAGGTGACAGTGATAGTCCCACAGAGGCTCATCTTTGCAGGCCTCAAACAACTTCTGAGCAGTTTTTGTCTCGAGAAGGAAATTTTTGTCCATGAATTTTTTCATTTGTTACTCCAGGAGATTGCCGTATCTAAGTCCGGCAATAAATTTATAAAAGTATAGCACTATGAATATGAATTTTCTATATGGATATTCATGGTTATTTTTACGACTTAAATTTTTATTCTGAATAATTGTGATATAATGTTAAGTGTGAACGAACAGAACGAAATATTCTTTAAAAACAACATAAAAAACGTAAACGCCTCTGTTGAAAAAATACTTCTTGCAACTGTTCTTGTTCCGTGCTTTTTTATCATCCTGACGCTTGCCGGAATCTGGCGCGTTCCGCATTTTTATTCAATTTTCATAATCTGCTTTTCGCTTTCATCATTTGCAATCATGCATCTGATGAACAGAAAAACTGAATTACAGCAGCTTGCAATGTTTTTCGGCGTATTTGCGACGGCGGTATTTGTCGAACTTCTGGCGATTAAAAGCTTAATTTCAATAAACATTACTTATGCTGCAGCACCCTTCATCAGCTGCATGTATTTCAACAGGAAACTCACAATCTGTACGACGGTTGTTTCATTTTTCCTGATGATACTTTCCTTTGCATTAAAATCGTTTAACATCATTGAAGTCCTTCAGACAAATCTTTTGATGTGGCAGACACACGGTTCATGGTACTGGTTCTTTGACAAGAGCCTCGGCTACGGAATTGAATTCATCTTTATTTTCCTGATTGCCTACTACATGGCCAAGCGTTCACACAGAATCATCAATCACTTTGCAAAAGTCCTTAAGGACAGAAGGGAAAAAACTCACCTGCTGCGCGTTCAGAACGAAAAACTGCATTACGCACAGGACCAGCTGTTTGAATTCATTGCGAAAGTTCTCGGAAGCCACGACCTTTTTACGGGAAGGCACGTTAACCATACAAAAGTTTATGTAAGGCTCATAGCAGAAAAACTCCGTGACAACGGCTTCTACACTGAAGAACTGTCTGAAAAAAACATTCATCTTTTTGAAACTGCTGCCTTCCTGCATGATATCGGCAAAATTCACATTCCTGAGGGCGTTCTGAACAAAATCGGTAAATTTACGCCTGCTGAATTTGAAATAATGAAAAGTCATCCGGAGGAAGGAAAGAACCTTCTTGAACTTCTGCCTCAGATTGGTGACGGAACCTTTAACAAAATCGCAATTGACATGGCCTTTACGCATCATGAAAAATGGAACGGAAAAGGCTATCCGCGCGGAATAAAAGGCGAACAGATTCCTCTGTGCGGACGGATTATGGCTGCAGCTGATGTACTTGATGCCCTTATAAGCAAGCGTCTGTACAAGGATCCGTTTTCAATTGATGACGCCCTTAAGGTTTTTGCTGATTCAAAGGGAACACACTTCGAAGAATGCATTGCACAGGCCGTAATCGACTGCCGCGAGGAAATCATAAAGATTGATGCCGGATTTAAGAAGACTGAAGCCGAAACTGAAGAAAAAGAATTCAACTGGTGGAAAAACTACCATGATAATCTCAAACAGGTTGCAATGACCTGAGCGGAGGTAAATATGACGGACATGGAACTGGCTGAAAAGGCCGTAGAAATGCTTAAATATTCATATGCGCCGTATTCGAAATTTCATGTAGGTGCGGCACTTCTTTCAAAGGACGGAAAGCTTTATACCGGATGCAATGTTGAAAATGCAGCTTACGGACCGAGCAACTGTGCCGAGAGAACGGCTATATTCAAGGCCGTCAGCGAAGGAAGCCGTGAATTTGAAGCAATTGCAATTGCCGGCGGTCCTGAAGGCAAGGTAAAGGATTTCTGTCCGCCGTGCGGTGTCTGCCGGCAGGTAATGTCAGAATTCTGTAAAAAGGATTTCAGGATTGTTCTCATTGACGGCAAAAAGAATTTAAAGACCTTTACCCTCGGAGAACTTCTTCCTGAGAGTTTCAGCCTGTAGAAAATTGAAATATAACTGAAAAATGTTATACTTTTAAATAAGTTTCAACTAAAAAAAGAAACAAGGAGAATTTATGAAAAAATTATTTGTACTGGCTGCTGTTGCAGTGCTTTCAGTTTCGTCAGTTTTTGCTCAGAGCGTAATGCACGGACTGAACCTGTCTTTCCCGCAGTCAAGCAGAACTTATGATTTTGATGACTTCACTTACGATGCCGATGCTGAATATTCAAATATTCACATCAACTACAACCTGATGACAATGTCACGCAGCAAGTTTTCAATGATTCTTGGTATCGGAATGGGTTCATCAGACGGTGAGATTTCTGCTAACGGCACGACAATCGATGGTTTTGAAGGTTTCGGAATGGATTTTAAATTTGGCTGCGGATTTGCACCGGTAAACAACGGAAGAATGGTTCTTGCAATCCACGGTATCGCAGGCCTTAACCTCAACAGCGTTACAGAAACAAAATCTCCCTTTGAGTATGAAATGTGGGACTTCGGCTTCTGTGCAGGTGCTGACGTCGTATTTGGTGTAAGGTTCGCTGACAGCTTTGGAATGATGGCAGGTCTTGACGTTACGTTCGACCTTGCAGGTACAGGAAGCGTATCTCCAAAAAACAGTTCAACTTCCACTGACTTTTCTTATACAGGAACCGGAGTTAACGTTGTTCCGCGTATCGGTGTCTGCTGGATCAAATAATTCCTGAATAAAAACTGCATAAAAACAATAAGCCGGTTTTCCCGAAGGAGAACCGGCTTTTTAGCTTTAAAAGCGGCCTGTCAATTTTAAAGTGTAACTCCGTCCTTGAAAATCGCAATCTCACGATAGCCGTTCTTTTCGTTCTTTGTGACGGCTCTTCCGCTTACGATGTCAATAATCTGCTGCAAGAGGGCATCGCGGACAGAATCGCTTGGCTCATCCAGAAGTCGGGCCGCGTCAAAGTCGATCCATCCGTGCTTGTTCTTTGCGAGCGGGTGGTTTGTAGCGATTTTTACTGTTGGAACCGGAGCTCCGAGCGGTGTTCCACGACCTGTTGAGAAGAGGATGATGTTTGCGCCGGCAGCCGTCATGTCTGTTGTTGAAACGATGTCGTTGCCCGGTCCTTCAAGCAGTGTGAGGCCAGTCACATTCTGCGGGAGGCGTTCGCCGTACTTGAGAACTCCTGTAACCGGAGCCTTTCCGCCCTTCTGAACACATCCCAGAGATTTGTCTTCGAGAGTTGTGATTCCGCCGGCCTTGTTTCCCGGTGAAGGATTCTCGTAGCAGACCTGATTATGTCTTGCGTAGTAGCCTTTGAATCCGTTGATAAGGTTTACAGTTTTGTCGAAGCGTGCTTTGTCAACGCAGCGGTTCATGAGCATCTGCTCTGCACCGAACATCTCAGGAACTTCAGTGAGCATTACGCGTCCGCCCATTCCTGTCATTGCGTCACAGATTCTACCAATCAATGCGTTTGCTGTGATTCCGCTCATTCCGTCTGAGCCGCCGCACTTCATACCGAGTACGATGTCTGTGAGCGGAGCTTCTTCACGCCGGAATTTGCCTGCATATTCAGCAAGTTCAGTGAGAAGTTTTTTGCCTTCTTCAAGCTCGTCTTCGCACTGCTGGGTTGTCATGAATTTTACGCGGTTTTCATCTACTTCGCCGAGGAATTCCTTGAAATACGGAATGTTGTTCTCTTCACAGCCGAGTGAAACAACGAGAACGCCGCCTGCATTCGGATGATGAACGAGGTCAGAAAGAATTTTTGCAGTTGTCTCTTTGTCTCCGCCCATCTGAGAGCATCCGTAAGGATGTGTCCATGTGAAGAATCCTTCGAGACCGCCCTTTTCGCTTGGTTTTGGCTCTCCGCCGCAGAATTTGGCATTTGCCCACATAGCGAGGTTTTCTGAAATCTTGTTTACGCAGCCAACGAGTGGAACAATCCAGACTTCATTGCGGCTTCCGACTCGTCCGTCAGCTCTTTTGTAAACATTGACTGTAGGAACATTTGCACGAAGTTTTTCTGTGTCTTTGTACCATGCATCATAAGCGGCCTTTGCCTTTGCCTCATCGTAAGTGTATTCAAGCTCGCCAGAAAGAAGTGTGTGAATGTTGTGTGTGTGAACATGCTTTCCGACTGCAATATCTTCTGTAGCAGAACCGATCGGGTAACCGTATTTGATTACCGGCTCGCCTTTTTTGATTTCTTTGATTGCGAATTTGTGACCCGCAGTAATATCTTCCTGAAGAGTTACAGTTACTTCAGGAACATCGTCCATTGCCTCAAGAGTGACCTGAGTACCCTTTGAAAGCGGTTCGAGTGCAACGGCTACAACATCCGCCTGATTGATTCTGATGGCGATTTTGCTCATTAGATACCTCTTAAAAATTATTTATTAGCAGCAGCTTTTGCGGCTATTTTATACAGAATAAAATTCTCCAGATTTCAAAAAATCTGATTAAGCATATATTATCTTATTAAGTATATATTATCTGATTAGTATTTTAAAGTAGCGGAAACTTTTTGGTTATTTTTGGTGAAAAACTGATATTTCGGGTGTATAATTTTTAAAATAAGGAGGCTTTCCAATATGAAGAAAGTTCTGGTCTGCAAGGAAAAGGATGAGCGCGAGACACGCGTTGCCCTGATTCCTGATGACGTCAAAAAACTTACATCAATGGGCTTTGAGATTAAAGTCGTTTCGGGTGCAGGTTTGAAAAGTGGTTTTAGCGATGAAGCATACAAAAATGCCGGTGCTTCAATCGTATCTAAGGAAGAAGATGCTTACCCGGACTCAGAGATTATCGTCCGGATTATGAAGCCGGAATCGATCGATGGAATCAAAGAAGGCACGCTGCATTTGAGCTATCTTGATCCGTTCAACGAAAAAGAGCTTCTTAATAAATTTGCTTCAAAGGGATTGCAGGCTGTCTCGCTTGAGATGATTCCTCGAAGCACTCTCGCACAGAAGATGGATGTTCAGTCATCACAGACTTCTCTTGCCGGTTATGTCGCAGTTTTGAATGCGGCTGCTAAACTCCCGAAAATCCTTCCTATGATGGTTACTCCGGCTGGTACAATCAACCCTGCCCGCGTTTTCATTATTGGTGTCGGTGTTGCAGGTCTTCAGGCAATCGCTACTGCAAAACGACTTGGCGCCCGGGTTGACGCTTTCGATACACGTCCGGTTGTTGAAGAGCAGGTTAAGTCTCTGGGCGCTTCATTCGTTAAAATCGACCTCGGTGAAATGGGTCAGACTGCACAAGGATACGCAAAAGAGCTTACTCCTGAGCAGATTGCAAAACAGAAGGAAGCTCAGGCTAAGGTCTGTGAAAAGGCAAACATCGTTATCACTACGGCAAAAGTCTTCGGTCGCAAGGCTCCCCGCCTCATCGAAAAGAACGTTCTTGACCGTATGATGCCGGGTTCAATCGTAGTCGACATGGCCTGTTCAACAGGCGGAAACGTTGAGGGCTCTAAACTCTTCGAAAACGTTGTTACAGAAAACGGCGTTACAATCATGTCGGGCGACCTGCTCGAACGTCAGGTTCCCTATGATGCTTCAAAGATGTTCTCCGGAAACATCACGGCTTTCCTCACACACGCAGGCTTCTACGACAAGGAAGCAAAAGAGTTCAATGTCAACATGGAAGATGACATCATGAAGGGCTGTCTGCTCACACAGGGCGGTCAGATTATTCATGAGAGGTTCAAGGCATAAGGATTAAATATGGCAGATTTACAGAGAATCAAAGACTATTTTGACAAAACACAACTTTTTTACCTTGCTACTGTTGACGGTGACAAACCAAAGTGCAGGCCTTTCGGATTTTCAATGATCGAAGGAGATAAACTGTATTTTGGAACGGGAACTTACAAGGACTGTTACAAGCAGATTGAAAAAAACCCGAATGTCGAAATCGCATGTCTCGGTGAAGGCGGATGGCTCCGTTTATACGGCAGGGCACATCTCGTTAATGACGAAGCCTTAAGCCGCAAAGCCCTCGACACAATGCCGTCCGTAAAGGAAGCATACGACAGCAAAGGCTATAAACTCGGACTGTTCTACCTTGAGAACGCCACCGCAGAATTCCGGGATGCATTCACAGTAAAGGAATCAATTAAATTCTAGAGGTATTTTATGGATATAATGCTTATTTTCGTATTTGTAATCGCTGCGTTCCTTGGACTGGAGCTGATTGCAAAAGTTCCTTCACAGCTGCACACTCCGCTGATGTCCGGAACAAACGCTATTTCAGGTATTACGGTTGTCGGTGCCATAAGCGTCGCTGCCGTTGCGGCAAAACAGTTCGGACAGACTAAACTCGGTCTGATCCTCGGATTTATTGCCATTGTTTTTGCGACAATTAACGTTGTCGGCGGTTATCTTGTTACTGACCGCATGCTCGGCATGTTCAGGAAAAAAAGGACTCAGGCAAGGGGGCAAAGTAAATGAAAGAATTATCTGTACATGAAATTGCCGTAACCGTCGCATACATGATTTCCTGCATCTTCTTTATCCGCGGAATCAAGCTTCTCGGTAAAGCAGATACAGCCCGCAAGGGAAACTTTCTTTCTGCTGTAGGTATGCTGATTGCCTGTGTAACCGTTCTCTGTGAAAACAATGTAATTTCTTCATGGAATACTGAAAACTGGCTACTGAACGGATATGTTTATGTTGCTGCTGCAATCGTAATCGGTTCCCTGATCGGTATCATCTGGTCTAAAAAAGTTCAGATGACAGGAATGCCTGAACTCGTTGCCCTGTTCAACGGTTTCGGAGGCCTTTCTTCACTTCTCGTTGCTCTTGCACAGTATGTTCCGTACGCCCTCAATCCGGCAAATGCAGAACTCAAGGGAGACCCTTTTACTGCAGTTTCACTCGGCTTAACAATCGCAATCGGTGCAGTTGCATTCACAGGATCGCTTGTTGCCTGGGGAAAACTGAGCGGAAAAATGACTTTCAAGGGCTGGGTAATTCCTGCAAAGAACGCAGTAAACGGAGTTCTCTGTGTGCTCGGTCTCGCTGCAATTGCTGCATACGCTTTCTTTAATGCAAACAATCCGTTCGGTGTTGCTGAAATCGAGAAATACGCAGTTATCGCCTGTACCGCAATCTTCCTGATTCTGGGATTCACAATGGTTATCCCGATCGGTGGCGGAGACATGCCTGTTATCATTTCATTCCTGAACGCTCTGTCTGGTCTTGCAGCAGCTTTTGCCGGTTTTGCAATCAACAACACTGTACTCGTAGTTTCTGGATGTCTCGTAGGTGCTTCAGGTCTTATCCTTACATTGATTATGTGTAAGGCCATGAACCGCACCTTCGGTTCCCTCCTGTTCAAAAGCTTCGGCGGTCAGAAAAAGAAGGGGGCCGGCGGTCCTGCAAAAGAGCCTAAGGCCATCAGCGTAGAAGATGCTTACATGATTCTGGAAGCTGCAAAGAACGTAGTATTTGTTCCGGGATACGGTATGGCCGTTGCCCAGGCACAGCATGCTGTAAAAGAGCTTTGCGACAAGCTTGAGGAAAACGGCGCGGAAGTAAACTTCGCAATCCACCCGGTTGCAGGCCGAATGCCAGGACACATGAACGTACTGCTTGCTGAGGCAAATGTTCCTTACGAGCAGCTCAAAACTGCCGATGAAATGAACCCCCAGATGAGCAATGTTGATGTTGCAATCGTTATCGGTGCAAACGATGTCGTAAACCCGGACGCAATCAACGACGAGTCAAGCCCGCTTTACGGTATGCCGATTGTAAACGCCTACGAGGCACGCACTGTCTTCGTATTGAAGCGCGGTAAGGGTACAGGCTTCTCTGGTGTTGAAAACCCGCTCTTTACGAACGACAATACGGTAATGATTTACGGCGATGCTAAGGCTACGGTCTCAGCGC
>DGTU01000033.1 GCA_002394465.1 Treponema sp. UBA4328
TGACGGGAAGGCTGTAATCAGGACCTGTGATTCCTTTACGACGGAAACAGGTGATGTTCTTATCGCATGGTATGATTCAAAGAGCCAGGGACTTTTTGTAAAGAAAAATTCCGGTAAAGCAGAACGCGTACTGAATGCTTCAGGGATTTTTGCAGTATGTTTTTCATCTGACGGAAAGGCCCTGAATATCGGCCGCTATGCCGTAAAGGATAACGTCAAAATCGAACGTGGTGTGTATAACCTTGAAAAAAAATCCTATAAACGGATTGATGCTTCCCTGCAGGAAAGTAAATCTGACAAAATAAAATATTCATTTCATGCACTCGATGATGAAACTATAAAAGCATTCTGGATTGAAAAGGACGGGCTTGATTTTTCAATTGTTCTTTCGGGACTTGAGCAGAAACGTTTTTCCTTCGCTTCTATCGGAGAAAAAAACGGAATAATCATACATGACCTGCATTTCGAATCAGGAAACGGCGGATACCTGAGCTTTACCTTTGCCTGGTGTGAACTTGGAAAGGCGTTTGACTCTCTCGGAAGGGCAGGAAGGCTTGTCTATGATAAGGAAACTGAAAAGTGCACTGTTTTCCTTCAGAACTCTGACGTTTCTCCGGGAATAAATGATTTTTTCAGCGCAGGCGGCAAATGGTACGCTGTCATTCAGAAATATGAAGAAGCTCCGCTTTGCGTCGCTGACATGAACTGTTTTTCTTTTGATGAATATGAACTTGAACCTTCCGAACCTGAAGAAAAAAATGTTTACGTTCAGATGCCAGAAAAATCAGTTAAAACTGCGTATAACCCGTTCAGATATTACCTTAAGGGCTTAAGGCTGCCTGCAGGAACTGCCGGGATTTATGATTCAGATTTTAATGAACTTGATACGGCCTCCCTCGGGCTTACATATATAACTTCAAATCCATGGGGAGATAAAATCCTTACGCTTTCAGGCGGATACAGTCCTGCTGAAGAGATGACGGCATTTTCTGTTCAGTTCAGCGGGGGAAATGACTCATTTGCATATAATATGAATGCACAGTATGGATTTGACGTAAGTTCCGCAAGAAAACAGTCTTTTTCATCGCTTGAATGTACAAAGTATCTCTACCGCGGCCTCGTATCGGCATTCGGCCTTAAGGCTGCAGGAAAGTTTTTCTATGAGGACAGAAAAATAAAATCCGCCCGGATTGAAGAAAAGGCTTTTGATTCAAGGCTGTATCTGTTCGCTTCGACTGTTCATAAGACAAAGCCTGAGCCTTATTATTATTCAGGAATCGTATTCATGCCCTTTGCGGATGCAAGGAGAAACGAGAGAAACAGGGCAGATTCTTCAGCCGGTTTTAATGCGAACTATTTGAATGCCGGTTTTGACCTTGAACTTGATGTAAGCCTGCTGATTCCCGTCGTGTTTCACGCGTCGCTCTTTCCGGAGAAGAACTATTTCTGTTCATTTTCTTCAACGGTGCTTCTGCATGATTTTGAAATTCAGAAAGGAATTCCTTTTATTTCGCTGTATTTTGACAGGATTCTTCTGACATCATCTTATTATTCATACTTTAAGTATTCGTCTTCTGAGTATTTTGACATACAGAAAACTTCTGAAATTGCATCAAAACTTACAGAAGATGATTACCGGGATGAGGTGAAGCTGAGCCTGAAACTCGTTAATTCTTTAAATTTCGGCTATTTTGCTGACAGTTCAAGCCAGTTCACGGTTGATTTTTCTTACAGATACAGGCCTCATTGCGATAAAAATAAGGAAAAGTCTGTGTTTAGCATATCAACTGTAATTGCGTACTAAAAAAAAATGGTGTAAAATTATAAAAAGTAGTTTTGCGAGGGGAAAATGGCACGTAAAAAAGGTTCATTCGGCAAATCAGTTGCACTTCTTTTTCTGATTTTTATTATTCTTGCGGGCGGAACATTCCTGCTTCATTATCTTGGAATTATTCATTCAAATACGCTTCTTAAATTTATGGGAATGTTCGGATATGAATCTACTACTACCCGGGCAGAAACCCTGTCTGATCCTGTAACTGATGATCTTGATGAAATCCGTTATCAGAAAAAAGAGGAGAGCTTTGAGATTCAGCGTCAGGAACTTGCGGCTGACAGGCTTGCACTTGAAACTGAAAAAAAAGAAGTCGAAGCCCTTATCCAGCAGCTTAATGAAGAAAAACGCTCCCTTGAAGAACAGCAGCAGACTCTTGAAAACGAAGTCCGTAAAAATAATGACAGACGGGCAAACCTCGAAAAAATTACGAATTATCTTGCAAATATGCCTCCGAAAACAGCCGTTGAACAGCTTCTGCCGATGGATGATCAGGATATAATTGACATTCTTCGCATGGAAGATGAGATGGCGGCAGTTGCAAAAAGCGCTTCACTTTCATCTGTATGGCTGATGACCATGACTCAGAACGGTGAAGGAAAGCGTGCTGCCCGTATTGAAGGCAAAATGAAAAACAAACCTGAAACACTCGAATAATTTTTCTTAACTCGAAAGGGCAATTCTCCGATATTCAAATTGGAGGCGTTGCCCATGCAGCAAATTCAGTCATATTCATATGTTCAGCCGGCTTCTCAGGAGTATGGTGGAAATGACGTTGATGTAACAAAGACAGGTGATAACACATTCCTCGAACTTTTAAAATCAATGGCTCGTCCGTCAGAGAATGATGCGCCCGTTCAGAAATCAGAACAGCCTGTAAAAAAAGAGCAGGTTGCTGAAAAAGAAACTGAACTTAATGAAAAAGATGAAGAAATCCCTGAAGATGAAAATAACGTAAAGAAAGATTCTGATCTGGAAAACAGTTATTCCAGGGTTCTTCTGTATCAAAGCAGTTCAGAGGATGAACAGAATCAGATAACGGTCATCAAAGAAATTTCTCATGAAGACACTGATGCTTCAGAAAAATTAAGCAGAATTACTGAAGATGTATCTGAAAAAGACCTTGAGTGGCTTCTTGCGACGGAAAAAAGAGTTCCATCAGAAAAAAATGATGAAATCGATGAAGAACTTTCTGCACTGATTGAAAACGCAGGCGAGTTCATTCCGGGCAATGAAACTGATGAAGAGCAGCTTGATAAGGCTCAGCGTCTTGTAATTTCTGATCCGCAGAAATTTCTTGAAAATACCCGTTCTGCTGATGAAGTTTCTTTTTCAAAAGATTTAAAGGACTACAAAAAGTCAGATGATACTCTTCGGGTAAAAGATTCAGCCGGAAAAAAAGAACTGAAATTTACGGTTCATGATTTCAGGACAAATAAAGCTGATAACAGAATCACGGCAGATGAAAAGGCTGCAACAAAAGTTCAGGGTAAAGACCTAAACCTTTCATACAGGAGAACTGGTGAAAATCAGATTCAAGTTACCATGGACCTTTCAAATCAGGCCAGGGAAAACATTACCTCTTCATCTTCACAGGCAGCCGGAGCGCAGGGAAGTACATTCCAGAGCATGCTTTCAAATGCCGTCAGTGCAAATGCGGAAAATTTCGTTAAGGCCGGTTCAATTATCCTGAAAGATAATAATGCCGGACAGATAAACATGGTACTACGCCCGGAAAGTCTTGGAAATGTAAAGATTAGTCTTTCACTTTCCGATAAGGTTATTACGGGACAGATAACCGTTCAATCGCAGGAAGCTTATGAAGCCATGCGTGAGAACCTTGATTCGTTAAAACAGGCGTTTATCAGCAGCGGTTTTGATGCAGGAGAGTTCAATTTGAACTTTGCCGGACAGCAGAACTTTGCTGATAACGGACAGAACCCGTCTCGTCAGGACAGTTCTTTTTTTGCAGAACGCATTTATGGTGATTTTGCCGGTGCAGCAGAAAGTGCAGAAAGAGAAGGTGAGGGCGTCTATATGAGCGGGAATATATCGGCTGTTAATATCGTAGCTTAGGGAGAAAGAGGAGTTTTATGGCAGGAAATGTTATAAACACACAGATGAGTGCTGCTGACAAGTTCAAAAATGATCTTGAAGTAGATGCTTACAACAAAAAGCTGGATGCAGAACTTCGTGAAGGCAGAAAAAGCAATCATGAACTTGGAAAGGATGATTTCCTTAAGATTCTGATTGCACAGATGTCAAATCAGGATCCTACAAGTCCGATGGAAAATACTGAGTTCATTGCACAGATGGCACAGTTCTCTTCTCTCGAGCAGATGAAAAATATGAGCCAGAATTTTGAAAAACTTGCCGTACTGATGAATTCAACGGAAGCCCAGAATTATCTTGGAAAGACCGTTGACATTGACATCGGTGATACAACGACTACCGGTATGGTAACGGCAGCAACCAGGGATGCTAAACCCCAGGTTATGGTTAACGGTGCTTATTACGACATGGAGCGTATCAAGACCGTTTACGGAATGTAAAAGAGCATAAAAAAGAGGAATAAGCATATGATGAGATCACTTTATTCTGGTGTTTCAGGTTTGCAGAATCACCAGACACGAATGGACGTTATCGGTAACAACGTTGCCAACGTTAACACAACAGGTTTTAAGCGCGGTCGCGTCAACTTTCAGGACATGATCAGCCAGCAGATGGCAGGTGCTGCAAAACCAACTGAAGAAATTGGTGGCGTTAACCCTAAGGAAGTCGGACTTGGTATGACTGTAGCAGCAATTGATACTGTATTTACACAGGGAAACCTTCAGTCAACAGGTATTTCAACTGATATTGCAATTCAGGGTAACGGATTCTTCCTCGAGAAGAGCGGCGAAAAATCTTACTATACCCGTGCCGGTGCTTTCTCGCTTGACCGTGACGGAACCCTTGTAAATCCTTCAAACGGATTCAGGGTACAGGGATGGATGGCCCGCGATCTGAACGGCGAACAGATTATTCAGACTGCTGCAACTCCTACAGATCTCGTAATTCCGGTTGGTTCAAAAGATCCGGCAAAGGAAACTACAAACGTAAACTTTGCATGTAACCTTGATAAAAATACTCCGCTTATTCCTGAAAATGGTGCATCTCCGAATGACATAGCAAAAGGAACCTGGAATACAGAATTCAAGATTTACGACAGCTTCGGAAATACACATATGCTTTCAGTAAACTTCACAAAAGCTCCTGTTCAGGGTAACCCGAACCGCTGGCGTGCTGAAGTTGTAATTGATCCGGATAATGCTGATTTTACACAGACACGTGTCGGACTTAATTCAACTGACGGTCAGAGAAACTTTTTCTACGTAAACTTTGATAATTACGGATGTCTTGCAGGCGTAGAAGATTCGTCAAATGCAATATCAAATCCGGAAGGTGAAGTTGTAATTCAGGCATCATATACTGTTCCGAATGCAAACCCGGTTACAGATCCTGAAGGAAACGTACGTGACTACCGCCAGACAATGAACATTAACCTTGGAACAATCGGAAGCATGGTTAACACAGTAACTCAGAGTGCTTCACAGAGTTCTACAAAAGCCTTCTCTCAGGACGGCTATACACTCGGATATCTTGAAAACTTCAAGATTGATGCAAGCGGCGTAATCACAGGTGTTTATTCAAACGGTTCTACAAGAACAATTGGTCAGATTGCAATGGCTTCATTTACAAACCAGGGCGGTCTTGAAA